>CAZBXU010000054.1:0-20188 GCA_964495755.1 uncultured Spirochaetaceae bacterium
ATCTGTGCCCGAACGTTGCGGACGTTCCCTGGCATGGAGGTGGAGGAAAAACCGGGCTTGAATCCCGAGCAGCTTCTGAAGGAAGTTCCCGGGTACGAAGCCCTAGTGGTGCGTTCGGCTACCAAGGTAAGCGCCGAGGTCATCGCCGCGGCGACACGGCTCAAGGCGATCGGCAGGGCCGGAGCCGGGGTGGACAATATCGACGTGCAGGCGGCAACAGAACGGGGAATCCTGGTGATGAACACACCGGGGGGAAATGCCAACGCCGTGGCCGAGCTGGCCATCGGCATGATGTTCTCTCTGGCCCGCAGATTAACCACCACGGTAGAGGGGATGAAGGCCGGGCGCTGGGAAAAGAAGAGCTACAAGGGCAGTGAGCTGGGCGGGAAGACTCTGGGGCTGGTAGGCATCGGTCAGGTGGGAGCCCGGGTAGCCGGTAAGGCGCTTGCCCTGGACATGAAGGTGTTGGCCTACGATCCCTTCGTCTCTCCGGAAAAAGCGAAGGAGATCGGGACCGATCTCTGTGGGCTCGACGAGCTGTATCGGGACAGCGACTACATCAGCCTGCACCTCCCGAAGAACGAACAAACAGCCGGGATGATCAATCGGGAAGCCTTCGCCAAGATGAAATCCGGAGTATTCCTGATCAACTGCGCGCGGGGCGGAATCGTGGTTGAATCGGATCTGCTTCAAGCTCTGGAAGAGGGAAGGGTAGCCGGTGTGGGAATCGATGTGTATGAAAAAGAGCCGCCCGAAGAGTGGTCGCTGGTAAATTATCCGGCGGTCGTCTCGACCCCTCATATCGGGGCAGCGACGGCGGAAGCCCAGATCGTAGTGGCGGAGATGGTGGCCCGGCAGATCGGACAGTACCTGAGCGAGGGCAAGGTGATTCACGGTGTGAACCACCCGCTGCGGTAGCCTCCTGGCGGATTATGCTGTATATTTGAGCCTAGGAAGGTTACTTTGGCTGGAGATATCACTGACATCCTTAAGTCCTGGGAGTTTGATCCGGACAATCAGATGCGCATCATTCAGGCTAATGACGGTCGCGAGGTGCTGCAGATCCGGCAACCTCTAGGAATCGAGCAATATGAGCTGGACGGCCGACCGGACGGAACAACCTACGAGGGTAAGGAGTGTTACCTCGAAGCACTGCAGGAGAAGCTTCAGGACTACACGGATGCGAATGGTAGCGACGAGGGATTTCAGGTTTCTCACGAGCAGTTCCAGCTGCTTCAGAACGAAGGCATCATCTACTACTATCGGTACCTCGTTCTGTTTCAGATCGGGGATTTCGAGCGTACAGCCCGGGATACGGAACACAACCTGAAGATCTGTGATCTGCTGGACAAGTATGCGGAGAATGAAGACGATAAGAAGGAGATCCTTCAGTATCGTCCCTACATCCTTCGCATGTTTGCCATAGCCAAGGCGATGATCTCCCTGCATCAGCAGCTGAAGGCAGCGGCCAAGGAGATCCTTGAATCTGCGATAGAAGAGATCGAAAACATGCCCAATATCGATACACCGGCATTTCAATTCGAACGGATCCGTTCGTTGAAATATCTCCGGTCAACATTAAAGCAGGTTTTGGAACAGAAATTGTCTCCTCTCGATCAACTAAAGAAGAACCTGGACGCAGCCGTTGAAGAGGAGAACTACGAGCTGGCCGCGGAGCTGCGCGACAAAATCCGAACCCTGAAGAAAGACTTCGAGCTCTAACGCACCCATTCCCACCTCCCCGATTCCGAACTAACCTTTAAGGATTGGAGAGACGAGGTTGCTATTTCGTAAGAAGAAGAATGTGGATCCGGATAGTTTGCTGCAGGAGACGTGGCGCTCCGGCTTCCGCTGGTTTCAGAAAAAACGCTTTCCCACCGAAACGACAGCGGATTACAGAGCCAGGGTCAAGAAGAGGCGGCTGGAGCTGGAAATCCATAAACCGGGTTGTTTTGCTTGGGTCATCAACCCCTACCAGTACGCCGATTTCGTGATAGAAGCAAACTTGCACATCGGGGGGGAGAACGGACACTCCTCTGCGGGGTTCGTATTTCGCTACAATAACGAGGATAATTTCTACTACTTTCTTTTGTCCAACCGCGGCTACTTTCGTTTCGACGTGGTGTTCAACAGAAATCCGGTTCATCTGATCGAATGGACGCCTGTTCCATCAATAGAAGAAGGATCTGTCGAACTGCGGATCATTGCCAGGGACAGTACCTTTTCCTTTTATCTCAGCGATGAGTGGCTGGCGGAAATGTCCGACGATACCCTGAAAGCGGGATTTATAGGATTCGCCGCCCAGAACTACGAGGAGAAGAACGAGGGCTCTTTTTATCTGGACGATATAAAGATCGAATCCCGGCCCGTTGAAGTCGAGCAGGAGTATCTACGCTGGACCCGCTACATTCCTGTTCCTCCAGAGACCAGAATAACCCTGGCCCGCACCTTCACCGACATGGCCAAGTATTCAGAGGCCGTCGCACAGCTGAAGAGTGTCGTACAGCAAATCCCTGACTCCGTGGAGGCTCACCTGTTGCTTGCCCGAGCGTACGCTCAGCTCAAAGCGTATCCTGAAAGCCTGGCCTGCCTGGACAGGGTTCTCGAGCTGCAACCTGAGGATTCTCAAGTGCCTCTCGAGAAGGCGGACATTCTCTTCCTGGACGGGGATTACCTGATCTGCAGAGATTACATCGAGTCGATCCTGCCGCGGTATCCCGAAGACGCGCAGCTGCGGAATCTTCTTGGAGGATGTGAATATAGTCTGGGCAACTGGGAAAAAGCCGGCGCCCGGTATCGGGAGGCTGCTGAGCTGGATTCCGAGAACGCTGTATTTTTGGTGAGCCTGGCCCGTTGTCAGGAGCGCGTGGAGGATACGGAGAGCGCTCTCCAAACCTACCTCGAAGCCGCTCGCCAGCTGTTCCGACAGGAATTGTACGACGAGCTGTCCCTGGTTCTTGCCCGGGTTGGAAAACTGGTGCCGCCGGATTCCGACCACGCCTATGAACTGAAGTCTTTCGAGGGGAAAATGCTCTTCCACGAGGGAAAGAAAAATCAGGCGGAATCCGTGTTTTCCGAGGTGATCGCATCCGGGTACTCCGACAGCGGGGCACATTACCTGTACGCTTTGCTGTTGATCGACAAAAACGAGAGAAGAAAAGCCGAGCTTCACCTGGCCAAAGCCGCCGAAATTGACCCGGCCTATTCCCTGTTCTGGTTCAGGCTGGCAGAAAACCGGTTTCTTCTCGGTGAAGATCCGGCTGAGGCTCTGGAGAAGGCATATGCCCTCGATGCCGAGGATCCGTGGATCAACAATCTCCGCGGCCAGGTGCTGCTCAAAGAGGAACGCTTCGCCGAAGCCCTCCAGTGCTTTCAAAAGGCCAAGGAATCCGCCCCGGAGCATGCCGACATCTACAGAAATTATGCCGAATGTCTGACCAAACTGGACCGGGGCGAGGAAGCGCTGCAGCTTCTCTCCAAAGGGATAGAAACCGTGGGCGGGACTGCGGAAGAAATGGCCTCGCTGTACAACCAGAGGGGGAACTGTCAGGTGGAGCTCAAGAGGTACTCCTCGGCTGTACTGGACTACGAGAAGGCCCTTGAGTTGGCTCCGGAGCGAAGGGACTATATGCAGAACTGCGCAGCCGGCTGCATCGAGTTGGACATGATCATGCGGGCCGAAGAGCTGCTGAACCGGCTGCTGGAAGAACAGGAATCCGCTTCCTTGTATAATTTGACAGGAAATCTCGCAGTTGTGACGGGGGAGTTTGAACGCGCCCGCCTGGCCTACCTGGAAGGGTTGAAACTGGAGGGAGACAACCAGGAGTTGAAACTCAACCTGCTGTCTCTGTACATAGAAACCGGCAGGTATCAGGAGGCGAAGGATCTGCTCGCGGAGATCTTGGATTGGAAGAGCTTACCGGAGAGAGCCGGGCGCCTGAAGGATCGTTTTCGGGAGCGTTTTGAAAACCGTTTAGAGTGCACGGGTTGCAATAGGGAGTGGTGGGTTCCGAAAGAGCTGCCCCCACAACCGGCCTTCACAATCCGAGGTGAGCCCCCCGGCGAAGCACCGGCGGGAAGATGCGAAGAATGCGGAAGTGTATACTGCATCTCCTGTGCCGCCGAATGGGTTCGGGACGACAAACTGATGTGTCCCAAATGTGGCGGCCGTCTTCGTTTAAACGAGGAATCCTTGAAATATCTCGTGCTTCGCTATGTCGAGGAGGGGCAAGGCAATCCCGGTTCAGCTTGACAAAGGGGGGAGTTTCAGTAATATGGGGGCGAGCGACTAGATTGAGACATCCGATTTTTTTAGTCTATATAGTATTGATTCTCGTCCTCGGCATTCCCGGGAAGATTTCAGCTCAGGAGATCTTGACGGCGGAAAACTATTTCGACGAGATCTCCGCTCGATACGGAAAGGTCCAGGATTATACGGCGACGATCTCCATCACTCAGGGCGAGACGATAATGACGGGGAAGTTGTACTATAAAAATCCTAATCTGCTGCGCATCGATTTTTCGGAACCGGAAGATCAGGTCCTGGTCACCAATGGTGTAGAGCTGACGATCTACATCCCGAAATATGAAGTGATCCTCGTGCAAAAGCTGAAGCGCCGAAGCCAAGCAGCACTGGCCAATATGGCTTCAGAGCAAGGCCTGCATCTTTTGAAGAAGAACTACGGAGTTGCCTACCTCAGCGGCCCGAATTTTATTCCGTTGGAGGATGGATCTGAGGAAATGGCGCGCAAGCTGAAGCTGGAAAGCCGATCCACCGCTGAAGGATTTCGCCAAATCGTGATCGCCGTCGGCAGAACCGGCCTGATCAGGCGAATCACGGGGGTTACCATAGGCTATGAAGAGTTTGTTCTTGACCTTACCGACATCATTGTCAATCAGAACATTCCCGATACGCGCTTCGAGTACGATTCGCCCCCTTATGCGAACGTATACAGCGATTTTCTCTTCGAGGCGGAAGAGTAACGTACTATGGAATCTTTAGGTCAAAAGCTCAGAGAGACCCGAGAGCAGCACAATTTCTCCATCGAGCAGGTAGCCCGGGACACCCATATTTCAAAGCAGTATCTGGAAGCACTTGAACAGGAAGATTTCTCGATCATTCCTGGAGAAACCTACATCATCGGGTTCTTGAGGAATTACGCCGAGTATCTGTCCTTGAATCCGGAAGAGCTGGTAGCCCTGTACAAAAACATCCAGATTCAGGAGCAGCCCCTGCCGATGACCGAGCTGCTCGATCGCAGCCGCCCCAAATCTTCATCCAGGATCATTGTCGTGTTGGCGATCATCCTGGCCGTGCTCGGGGCAGGGGGCTATCTGATCTAT
Source organism: uncultured Spirochaetaceae bacterium (assembly GCA_964495755.1). GTDB lineage: Bacteria > Spirochaetota > Spirochaetia > SZUA-6 > DRHE01 > JAFGQJ01. The sequence goes on from CAZBXU010000054.1 coordinate 5,344, forward strand.
CGTTCTGTGATTTCCCCTGAACGACAGGCAGCTCCAAAAGCCGCCGCAGCTCAGGAGGTCAGTCAGCCCAATGTCCGGCAGCCGGAAGGGGAGGAGCTGCTTTTTCAGGACGAAGCGGTGACGCGCTGGTTCGACCTGGATGATACGATCGGCTTTCCGTTGAACGGCAATACCTACCGCCTTCAGATCGTCGACATAGACCGAACGCTGACAATAAAAGTTCCAGGGGGCACCCTGGATATGCCGATCGGTCAGGACAGACAGCTGGATGTAAACGGTGATGGTCGAAATGATCTGCGGATCCTGCTCAACGATCTCGATGCCACGGATGTTGCCAAAAGGGCCAACTTGAGTCTGTACAAGATTACCAAAGCTACCGTACCGGAGGTTGCAGAAGCCGTCGAGGAAGCCGTCAAGGAAGTCGAGGAAGCCGTCGAACCTGCCGTGAGCGAACCGATAGCTACAGAGCCGTCTGCAGGGGCAACTACCATCATTAGCGCCGATACTCCGGCACCGTTTCGAGTTTCCATATCTTTTCGCGGCTATTGCTTGTTTCGCTATCTGGTGGACAACGACATTCGAGAGGAGAGATTTTTCCACAAAGGAGAGAGCTTTTCCTTGGACGCGAGGAACGAAGTTCAGCTCTGGATTTCGAACGCCGGTGTTGTGCGTCTCATGGTTGCGGGCAGAGAGATAGAAGTGGGTCGTCCGGGAGCGGTAACAACCAAACAGATCCGTTGGAGCCGGGATGATGCCGACGGGCAGTACGCCTTGGAAGTCGTTAGCAAAGAATAGCAACTCACCTTCATGACATTTTATATCGAGAGTCTCGGCTGTGCTAAGAATCAGGTCGACTCCGAACTCATCATCACGGCCTTGGAGAACAGAGGTCTTCGTTGGGTTGAGGAGCCCGAAGATGCCCGGTTCATCATTGTCAATACCTGCGGTTTCATCACCGATGCCAAAGAGCAATCGATCCAGACGTCCCTGGCTCTCAAGGACCGTTTTCCTGAAGCAAAGGTGATTATGTTGGGTTGTCTGGTTCAGCGCTACGGTCCGGAGTTGGAACGGGGGATGAACGAAATTGATGGGTTCGTAGGGCTGGACGATCCGAACGCCCTTTCCCGCCTCATCTCCTCTTTCAGCGGTACTCCTGTCCAGGAAGCCGCGGCGCCTTTCCTAAAGATACCTTCTCGGAGCAGGTTTCTCTCCTTTCCGGGAAGCGCTTATGTGAAAGTAGCGGAAGGGTGCGCGAACCGCTGCAGCTACTGCGCGATCCCTCTGATTCGAGGTGACCTGGTCAGCAGACCCGGCCGTGAGATTCTGGCAGAAATCGAGTCACTTCTACAACGGGGAGTCGTCGAGATTATTCTCATCGCCCAGGACTTGGCCTCCTACGGGCAGGATCGAGGAAAGCGGGAGCTGGTAGAGCTTGTGAGTTCGATCACCGAGCTCAAACAGCGGTTCTGGCTGCGGCTGCTGTATCTGCACCCGGATCATTTTCCTAGAGATCTGCTCGACATCATGGCTTCGGATCAAAGAGTATTGCCCTACTTCGATATTCCCTTCCAACACGCAAGCCGGAAGGTGCTAACCAGGATGGGTAGAAGAGGCTCTGCAGAGATCTACAGGCGACTGGTAGAAGATATTCGAAGGGCTGTCCCCGAAGCGGTGATCCGCTCGACCTTTATGGTAGGATTCCCCGGGGAGAGTGACGAAGACATATCCACCCTGTTGTCCTTTCAGCGGGACTGCGCTCTGGACTGGGTGGGGGTGTTCGCCTACTCCAGGGAGGAGGGAACACCAGCTTACAGTTTCCCTGGTCGAGTCGGGAAGAGGGTGGCGGAGAGCCGCAAGGGGGCAGTCGAGCAAAACCAGATACAGATCAGCGAAGAACGCCTGGAAAGACAGATCGGTCGAACCCTGGATGTCTTGGTGGAGGAGCGGGTGCAGGGGGAGGAGCTGTATCTGGGACGCGCTTTTTTACAAGCCCCGGAGGTAGACGGGCTTGTGGTCATCAAGGCCCGGACCCTCGAGCCGGGTAGGATCTATCCTGTGCGCATCGATCGCAGGGCAGGGATCGATTTGGAGGCTTCCCTTGTCCGATAGCTCCAGAGGAATACCGGACTATCTTGAATCCTTGAATCCTCAACAGCGGGAGGCGGTATTGCACACCGGCGTCCCCCTGTTGATCCTGGCCGGGGCGGGCAGCGGAAAGACCCGGGTGATTACTACAAAAATCGCCTACCTCATTGACAGTGAGGGTCTCGATCCACATTCCATACTGGCGGTGGCCTTTACAAACAAAGCAGCCGAGGAGATGCGGGAACGCGTGGGCGCCTTAAGTTCCACCGGGGGCGAGGTTATGATTAAGACCTTTCACGCCTTTGGAGCCTGGCTGCTGCGGCGCTACGGACAGGAGATCGGAATCGCCGCAGGGTTTACGATCTACGACGACCAGGATTCCTTTTCTCTGCTGAAACAGGTCTTGCGGCGTGAACTGGGGGGACAGAGGCCGGCTCAAAAACAGCTGAAAGAGCTGGCCGGTTGGATCGCCCGAGCCAAAGATCACTGCCTGCTCCCGGAGGATGACCTCTCTATGCTGGAAGCGCAGGTTGGGGTACCCGGACTGGATGCCCACCGGATCTACAGGCAGTATCAGGATAGGCTGGAGCAGAGTGGATGTCTGGATTTCGGAGACCTCCTGGTGCGTACGGTCAAACTCCTGGAAAGCTGTGTCGAGGTCAGAGACCGGGTCAGGAGCCGTTTCCGAGCTATCCTGGTGGATGAATACCAGGATTCCAACTACGCCCAGTTCCGGTTGCTTCAGCAGCTTTACGACGGGCACAATTATCTCTGTGTCGTTGGTGATGAGGATCAGTCCATCTACAGTTTTCGCGGTGCCGAGCTGGAGAATATCCTGAGTTTCTCCCGCAAGTTCCCCGGCACCGAAATCGTCCGCCTGGAGGAGAACTACCGCTCGACCCAGAACATCCTCGAGGTGGCCTCCAGGGTCGTGGAGAACAACCGAGATCGACTGGGGAAAAAGCTCTTCACCCGTAAGCCCGCCGGATCTCCCGTAGCCCTGGCCTACCTTGAAGACCCCGAGGCGGAAGCCTTGTTCTGCGCTGAAAAGTTGAAGGCCGGAGGGCTGGAGGAGACCGCTATCCTCTACAGGATGAACTTTCAATCTCGCGTGTTTGAGAGTCTTCTCGCTCGTCTTGGGATCCCGTACCGGGTCGTGGGCACTGTACGGTTTTATGGACGAGAGGAAGTCAAAGATGCCTTGGCCTATCTGACCTTGGTTGTCAATCCCGCCAACGAGTTGGCCTTCCGCAGGGCAACCGGAAAACCGCGACGAGGGATCGGCGCCAAGAGCCTGGAGGTGATCCTGGGCCATCGGGGCAATGTTAGAAATCTATTGAAGCGCGCAGTGCAGGCACTTCCGTCCTTTACGGGCAAGGCTGCCAAAGCATTGCGGGCATTTCTGTCTCTGATGGAATCATTGGATCAGCGCCTATCGGAACCGAGTGAGAGTTCATTGAGCCGGATCGTACACCTTCTAATCATGGAGTCGGGACTTGTCGATTATTATCGTGAACGGGACGAAGCGGAAGGTACGGACAAGGTGAGCAACCTGGAAGAACTGATCAACGCGACCACGGAGTATCCCGGCACTTTGGAGGGCCTAAGCCTGTTCTTGGAATCCCTCATGCTTGGCGGTTCGGAGGAAGATCCGTTTTTAAGAACAGAGCAGGTCACCCTGATCACCGCCCACAATACCAAGGGATTGGAGTTCGACAGGGTATTCATAACCGGCTTGGAAGATGGTATCTTTCCTCACTATTCGAGTACCCTCGGCGGGGTTCCCGTAGCGGGGACCGAGCTCGAGGAGGAACGCCGACTGTTCTACGTCGGGGTCACTCGGGCCAGGGAGGAGTTGTACCTGACTGCCTGCAAGAAACGTCGTGTGTTCGGAAAGCTACAGGGCAGCGAGCCCTCCCGGTTTTTGAGCGAGATCCCCCGGGAATATCTCCAGGTGTACGGGTTTCGGCCTCCGGCGGAGGACGGATATCCTCTCGGCTGCGGCGTGTACCACGACGACTACGGTCCCGGGATCGTCAGCAAGAAATGGGAAGTCGATGGAGTATCGATGGTCGCGATTCGTTTCTATTCGGGTAAAATTGCCCGTTTTCCACTGAAATACTCGAGATTGGAGAGGATCAGCTTGGATCCGTAAGGGGAACAGAATGCATAAGGCTAATCAAAACGCCGCTATCGATAGGAAGATCAGAAACAGCCTGCGTTTTTCCCTGCTCGATGGCGCCTCTTTTTCTGTGATGCTGGGTTCGGCGGAAAGTTATTTCCAGGCCTTTGCTATTTTTCTCAAGGGAACCGTGTATCAGGTGGGTATCGTGTACACGATCCCCGTGTTCATTGCGTCCATTATACAGCTGCATGCCAGCTCGTTGCTGCGCTGGTTCAAGAGCCGGAAAAACCTGACAGTGTTATCAGGTGCGCTCCGCAGCCTCCTCTTCGTTCCCTTGATCCTCGTATACTATCTGGGAGCGGCCCGGGTTTGGGTGCTCCTCGGTATCATCTGCCTGTACTTTGCTCTGAACTATCTGCCGATTCCCGCGTGGACATCCTGGATGAGGGATCTGGTGGACGAGAACCGGCGAGGGGCCTACTTTTCCCGCCGAAATCGCATTTCCAGCCTGATTGCACTGCTGTCGATCATCGTGGCTGGCATCATCCTCGAGCTATTTCAGGTACGCTCGCACCTGGGTTTTTTTCTGATCTTCGGCTTGGCTATGCTGGGAAGTATCGGATCCACGATCTTCCTGTCCTTGAAATACGATGTCCCCTACACGGAACCGCCCAGAGATCGGGAGGGATTCTTCCACTTTTCGGTTCAGATGTTTCGCTCCAACTACGGCAGGTTCGTGCTGTACAACTTCTCCCTGTATTTTGCAGTGTTTTTTGCCGGGCCGTTCTTCGTCCCCTATATGCTGAAAGACTTGGGCTTCAGCTATGTTCAGTTCATGATTGCCACCGCGCTGGTTGTGCTCATAAAGTTCGTCACCCTCCCTCTGTGGGGGGAGCTGAGCGACCGTTACGGCAATAAAAAAATACTCGTTCTTGCCTCCCTGTTCATCTCGATCCTGCCCTTCCTCTGGATGTCCAGCCGTGCCTTCTGGTGGATCTGTCTGATCCAGGCTGTAAGCGGTCTGGCCTGGGCCGGATTCGACATCTCCGCTCTCAACTTCGCCTACGATGTTCTGCCTTTGGAGAAGGTGACCCGGTACACATCGTATCTGATCTTCTACCGAGGCCTGGCCGTCTTTGTCGGCGGTCTGATTGGGGGGCTGCTGATCCGCCACTTCAGTCTTTTTGGTTCCACATACCTTGGGAATTTCTTTCTTTCCGGTATGTTTCGGGTCGTGATCGCATTTCCCTTTCTCTTCTTTCTCAAGGAGGAACGTTCCGTCGAACACATTTCCTATCGGCAGCTGATGTTCAAGCTCATGTCTGTCGGGCCACGGCGAGGACTTCAGCTCTTTCTGATTGGAAAGGAGAAACAAAACGGCAAAGACAGAGCAAGTGGGAAGAAGGGGGAGGCCGGGAAGTGACTGATCTTTTAGAACGGGTTCCGGTCATTCGTCGAGCCCGGGAGTATCATCTCTACAGTCTTTCCGGCACACGCTATCTCGACCTCTGGCAGAACGGGGGAAGATCGGTGTTGGGGCACAGACCCGGAAGGCTGACTACGGTTTTGAAAAATACAATATCCAAAGGGTTGGTCGCTGATTTGCCATCGATCTATAGCGGGCGTTTGCGCCGCCTGCTGCAGGAGATGTTTCCTGAATATAAGGATTTTCGCCTGACCGGGAGTACAGCCGAAGGGATGCAGCTCGCCTCCCTGTACCTGGACCGGAATGTCGGTCCGAATGATTTTGTAGATCCGCTGACGGAGCAGGGGCAACCCGCGGCCGGAGAGGTGAGACTTTGGCGTCCCCTATTTTCCGATTCAATTCCAGGCGAAGTGCTCTTTCCGGTCCTTCCTTTCAGTATGGCCGGCGCACCGTCGGTCGTCTGTTTTCGCAAGATCCTGCCGCCGGAATTCCCCGGTCAAAAGCCCATCTCCGCAGTCGTCCTGGCGGGATTGCTGCGTTGTCTGCAGGATCTCAGGCGTTTTGTTCTGCCGGAGTGGTATCGCCCGGATCTACTGGGTAAGTGTCCCGGGTGGCGGCAGACGGGGATCTACCTGGTTCCTGAGTTCGACCTGGGGCTCTACGAGCAGGTGTTTGAGGGTTTTCTCGAGGCGGGGGTGCTTCTCAGTCCCGCCGCACCCTATGTCAGTATCCTGCCGGGAGGGGAAATTTCCAAAGGGGAGCTGAGGAAAATGATTGGACTATTCTTCGCTTTTCCGGGAAAATAGAGCCATGGAGCTGTCAGAGTTTGTCATTCTTCTTTCCAGATTGGCTACGGGGGCGATGGCAACGTTTTTCGCTATCCTGCTCTGGTCCCAAACCCGGGATGTTTCCTGGGTGCTGGTCATCATCGGCACTCTGGTCAGTTATGCGGAGATCGTGTTTACAACTCTGGAAAGCTTTGGAGTCGTCAGCAGCGACTTCTTCGATGTATCGGGATTTCCAGTTCTTCGGATTGTTTTGATCAATCTACCTCTGATCTTCCTCTCCCTCGCGTTCATTTCGATGATCGTGAGGAAGCGCGTTCCCTAGAGGTTACAGTTTTTTCTGCAGTTCCTGTATCTGGTCACGCAGCAGGGCTGCTTCTTCGTAATTTTCTTCTCCCACGGCCTTTTCCAGTTCGTTTTCCAAGTAGGTGATCTGGGATTGGATCTCTGTGAATTTTGAGGATTCTTTGGCTTCGGTTGAGGATATCGGGATTCCGGCCTCGTCGACTACACCTTCGTCGATGAAGATAGGGCACTTAGCCCGAACGGCCAGAGCCACACAGTCGGAGGGGCGGGAATCCATGATCACGTCGGTGCCGTTTTGGTTCAGGATCAGTCGGGCATAAAAGGTACCCTCTTTCAGCTCCGTGATCTCGATGCGGGATATTTTCACGTCGAGTTCCCGCAATGTCGACAGCAGCAGATCATGGGTAAGCGGCCGGGGCATCTTGTGATTGGCCAGCCCGATCAGGATCGCCTGGGCTTCCAGGGAACCGATAAAAATCGGTACCGCGACTTCCGCCCCAATCGGCTTTATGAGCACGGCACTGCCCTGTTCGGCTTTGGCGACTGTCCACACTTCAGCGGGTACCAGCATGATTTATCTTTGTACCATCCTCCCTCAATAATAGAGAAAAAAGAGACTCCGGGCAACCGGTGTGGCACAACCTCCAACCACGGCCCCGGCGAATCAGGTGGAGTTGTTGCCAATCGAGCGAGCAGGAGCCCGACTCAGTTTCTCCAGTGAACTGATCACACCGGTCTTGTTTTTCCTGGCGACATGGGTGTAGATCATGGTCGTCTGAACATTCGAATGCCCGAGAAGCTCTTGGACGGTCCGGATATCATAGCCTGCCTCGATCAGGTGGGTAGCAAAGGAGTGCCTCAGAGAGTGGACCGTTGCATGTTTCATCATGTCGAGATCCCGGGCCGCTCCATGAACATGTTTCTGGAGGGTTGTGGGATATAGATGGTAACGGTACGTCCTGTCCGTCCGCGGATCCACGGAGAGGCGGCTGGAAGGGAAAATCCAGTACCACGGCCACTCATACCCCGCACTTGGGTATTTCCGTTCCAGCGCATAGGGAAGCGGCACGCCGGGGCGTTTTTCCTGCCGGTCGGATTCGTAGCGATGGCGAACAATTTGCAGATGCCGGTCTGCCTCCTGGTGAAGACAGGGCGGAAACAGGGTTACACGATCTTTTCCGCCCTTCCCCGAACGAACTGTGATGGTGTGCTCTTCAAAATTGAGATCCCGCACCCTCAACTCCAGACACTCATGCAGCCGCAATCCTGCCGCATAGATGATTCCGGCCACCAGGTGGTACGATTCGGACAGCTGGTCTATCAAGCGCCGAACTTCGTTGGGGGGAGAGCACAACCGGAAGCCGCTGCGGCCTGCGTGCTTTGATAGTCTCCGCCAGACCTTCGATCGGTACATGCAGAATATGCCGGAAGAGGAACAGCAGCGCGTTGAAGGCCTGCTGCTGGGTGGCCGCCGAAACCCTGCGCTCTACAGCGAGAAAGCTCAGATAGTGACGCAGATGCGTCTGTTCGATGCACGACGGATCAATCTGTTTCACAAAGTCTAAAAACCGCCTGATCCAACCGAGATAGGTTTGCTCGGTACGATAGGCCTTGTGCTGCAGTCGCAACAAGTGGCGTGCTTCGACAATAAGCTCTGTCGACAGTTGGCTGGTTGCCGGTCTGAAGCGTTTCTGGTGCTGCCGGCGATCTTGCCAGAACCAATAATGCCGGATTGCGGTGCAAGCCTGCTTCACCCGCCAAGATTCGCAGCTTCGGTCCAGTTGAGTCTGGAAATCCTGAAGGGATTGTTGGCGATCGGTACGACCGGATGCGTTCGATTTGTTATACAGTTCTATCCACTGAAGGTAGTAGGGGATGTGCTTTGAGGGAATCCGGGCGGTCTTCTGCAGATACGCTTCGAAGGTCTGCGCTTGTTGTTTCGGCATGCGAACATAAACCTCCAACTTTGACGTTTTCTACAGACACAAACGGGGAATGAGCTTATATCGCTTCAAAGCCTGCAAAGAAAAGTTGACCGGCACTTCGCAAGCAACCTGCGAATTACCGTACTCTGGATAGAAAGCAACAAACGAAATAATATGTTCTGCATCTTTAGACATTTATTAGAGATATTGACAAGTAACTATTAATAGGTTACATTTGATTATGTACAGGATTCTGGTGTCACGGAAAGTGCTTCGAAGCATTTCCAAGATGTCAGAATCTATACAGATGAAGTTAGCAAATCTAGTATAAGATCTACGAGATAAAGGGCCACTCCAAACGGGGTGGCCAAACTTCAGTCGTATTGGGAAAAATGAGTATCACTGCCATCTTTCACGGGAATGGGTGGCTTGTTGGTACTGGGAAAAAGAGACAATAGAGATCGAGGTTTACTATGCTGGCAGTCGTGAAAACGCCCCGTATTAAGATAGAAATAAAAGGGAAGATTTCAAAGAGGCTTCTCGACGTTCTGAAAGAAGAATTTGGATCTGAAGTACAGATTATTCCTGATGAAGAGGATGAAAAACTAGATATCTTTGAAACGGAATGGTACAAAAACATAAAGGAAAAGCTGACACCGGGTAAGAATATGAGAATATATAGGCAAGACCGGGGTATGACCCAAAAAGAACTAGGCGAACTATTAGGTGGTATTCCTCGCCAACATATATCAAATATAGAGAGAGGAATACGGCCAATCAGTAAGAAGGTTGCCCTGAAACTTTCGAAGATCTTTAATACCTCTGTGGGCAAATTCATTGGATAAGTTTTTTTTCGTGCCGGTCATGCCTCATCAAAATCTATAATCGTTGCAGAACATCTCGCTTGAGTTGACCGCGAGCTGCAAGATGTCAACAAAATGGGCTATCTGCAGAAACCAGCCATTCGGCTTGATTCAGCGCGGCAACTCAGCTCCGCGTTATATTCCATAGAGATCTCGCTTACTCTTGACATTACGTATTCTACGTGTTATATTTAATACGTAAGGAGAAGGTAAGATGAATAAAAAGTTGACTTTATCATTGGATGATGCAATTATCGAGAAAGCAAAGAGATATGCTTCAGATAAAAGAGAATCACTATCTGGAATGGTTGAGAACTATTTCAGAGTAATTACGTCAAATTACAAAAAAGAGGAAAAAAAACTTTCTCCAACAGTACAAGAACTGCTAGGATCCATAAAAGTACCTGACGATTTCGACTACGACAAGGCAAAATACGAATATCTAAAAGAAAAGTACCTTAATGATTAAACTATATATTGACTCCGATATTATCTTAGATCTACTTCTAAAAAGATATGATTATTATAACAACGCTGCAGAATTAATGACGAAAATTGATAAAAGAAAGTACAAAGGCTACACTACTCCACTTGTCATAGCGAATATTCATTATATTATGACGAAATTCGGTGGAAAGAAAAAATCTATAAAGAATATAAGGAAGCTAAGGAAATTAATATCGATATTATCTATAGACGAAAAAATAGTTGACGAAGCGTTATTGTCAGATAATACGGATTTTGAAGATGCAATTCAATATATTACATCAGAGAAAAACAATATAGATTTTATAATAACAAGAAACAAAGGTGATTTTAAGAATAGCAAATTACCGGTCTTAAATGCAAAGGAATTTTTGAGAATAGAAAAATAAGATGTGAATATAACAACCTGCTGAAGTAAACCGCAAAATAGTAATTTATATAGTTACCGTGATATGTTACACTGTACTCATCACCTAAATCGGTGCGGCTACTCAGCAGAGCCGTTAGACCCAGAACAACAAATAATAACGCTTGACAGTATTAACGAAACACGATATTATTCTAGACAGTGATACGATCCTTTGCAAACAGTGACAGAGAGCGTGTATCCCGGCGGTTGGAGTGCAAACAATTCTCTGTTGACTTGCAACGGATTGCCTACCGAAAGCTAATGCTCTTGGACGCAGCGGAATCGATCAATGACCTTAGAAAAGCGCCAGGAAATCGCTTGGAGAAACTCAAGGCAGATCGTCAGGGCCAACACAGCATACGAATAAACGACCAATGGCGAATATGCTTTGTCTGGAACGACGGCGACGCGTACGAGGTTGAAATCGCCGACTATCATCGTTGAGGGAACTTGGATTATGAAAAATAGAATAATGCTTCCGATTCATCCCGGGGAGATCCTGATGAAGGAGTTCCTCGATCCAATGGGCATCACGCAGTATCGGCTTGCCAAGGACATTAGTGTTGCGCCGAGAAGAATTAATGAGATTGTACACGGAAAGCGTGCAATCACTGCGGATACAGCGCTTCGTCTTGCTAGATATTTCGGAACGTCCGAAAAGTTCTGGATGAATCTGCAGACACGATACGACATGGAACTTCAAAAGGATTTGCTCGGAGACAGGCTTGAGAAGGAAGTTGTTGTACTATCAAAGAAATAAATCTACATATTCTGGGTCGAACATCCGGATGGAGAAGACCGATGCTGTTGTCACGTTTTTTGCTGGTAATACAATTTTGGGGTAAAGGTGCAGCAAGAACGCATGCCAACCTGGCCTACGGCCGGACGCAGCGGCAGTTCATCCGGACCGTTATCTTCCATTTGTGACCGCAGAAGGAAATAGAGAGGAAACCATGCAATTTACATATATTGAAAGTGATAAAGGATTGATCGAATTCCGCCAGCATCTTCACAGAAATGAAATTGATCTAATCTCCATGGACTTTGAGGGCGAATTCAATTTGCATTGCTATGGGGAAAAGCTCTGCCTCATACAGGTATTTGATGGGAAAAGGTTCTATATCATAGATCCTTTTACAATTACCAGAGAAGAACTTAAAAAGACGCTCGAAGGCCGCGCAATCAAGCTGTTCTATGATGCTAGTTCGGACAGAATGCTGGTCTATAAGCAATACGGAATAAAAATCACTTCGATACTGGATCTCAAGATTCTGGTAGATTTGCTGGAATTTCAGCAAAAAGGTCTTGGTGACATTCTGAAAAATCTATTCAAAATAGAAACAGACAAGAAGAAAAAATTTCAAAGGTATAATTGGATGAATAGACCGGTCGCTAAAGATGCGATTCACTATGCATTGTCTGATGTGAAGAACCTGTTTAGATTGAAGGATGAATTATTAGGTTTGATTAAACAACAGGACATGATAGAGCAGCTCGTATATAGGTTTGCAAAAACTAATGTAAGTTATGATAAAGTCAGCATTCCTTCGATAAAGAAGAAAAAGGAATATAGATCCTTGAGCGTGGTTGAAAAACACAAATGTGATGAAATATACAATATGCGTGAAGCAATCGCAAAACGATTGGACCGCCCGCCAGACAATGTATTTAGCAATGGGCAACTATTCAAAATCGCACGGAGACAAATGGCTGTTCCGGAAGTAGTTTGTGGTAGAGGGTTGTCAGCTTCTGTCAAAAAAGAAATTCATGAAGGATTGGCCAAGGTACTTGAGTAATTTGGAGATAGGGTACAAGAAAAGTCAGCAGAATATGTCTATGAAAATCGAAGATAACATATCGATTGACTTGACGCCTTCTCGGCACTTCGTGCCTGCGAGGGCGCAACTCATCCCGGCCGTTATGTGACAAGCAAGCAGACGGACACACACAATAAATATTGATTTGATGTAAAAATGTCTTTACCTTACAGGTAAAGCATGACACACTTTTGAACAGGTGACAATAGATTTTCAAACATCCAGACTGAAGAAGATTTTCAACAGCAAGAAAGCTCTAGTCCGTGAGTATGGCGAAAAGGATGCGAAGCGGATCGCGTTAAGAATGGCTGTACTGGATAACGCTCCAAATCTAGCAACCGTTCCTACTTCTAGACCCGATAGGTGCTATCCTCTTAAAGGCGGCCGACAGGGCGAATTTGCTGTGGATCTTGTTCATCCCCGCAGATTAATTTTCTGTCCTAACCATGATCCTATACCTATAAAAGAAGATGGAGGAGTTGACCTATTTCGTGTCACCGCTGTTAAAATATTAGGAGTGGAGGATTACCATTGATGAGTACAGCATACAATGCTTACAGCCCTGATTATGCAGTTCATCCAGGAGAGTACCTTGAGGAGGTTCTGGAGTCCAGACGAATAAGTAAGAAGGAGTTTGCAGACCGATGTGGATTGTCCCCGAAGACCGTGAGTCAGATTGTGAATGGGAAAGCATCATTCTCACCAGACGTAGCTCTTCAATTCGAGACGGTTCTAGGTGTTGCGGCTGAAATCTGGTTGGGCATTCTATTTTCTTGGCAACTGTTTCAGTCGCGTAAAAAGGACGAAAAACGGTTGCATGACGCGCGCGAATGGGCATCTCAGTTTCCACTCACAGACATGCGGAGATTGGGATTGGTAAAGCGAACAATGGACTGGGCGGGAACAATACGTCAGCTTCTCGCTTTTTTTAATGTCTCCTCGCCGGAATCGTGGGAAGATTTCTATCGAGAGAAGGCAATAGCTTATCGTAAATCTCCAACTCTCGCGGCTTCTCGCTATTCCGTAGCAACTTGGCTTCGTATTGGAGAAAAAGTTGCCGCAGGTCACGAAGCTCAACCATACAGTAAGGATCGACTCAGAACCGCGATTGATAGGATACGAACCTTTACGAACGTTATTCCTGAGGTTTTCGAGCCTAAATTACGCGCCGAGTGTTTAGCAGCCGGAATAGTGATAGTTTTCGTACCTGACCTGCAAAAGACTCGCATTAGTGGTGCTACAGAGTGGCTTGGGTCTGATAGGGCTCTGATTGCAATGAGTATTAGACATAAAACCAACGACCATTTCTGGTTCACGTTGTTTCACGAGATTGGTCACCTCTTTCTGAACGAGAAGAAGAGCGTCTTTATAGATGTAGACTCAGACGATGAGACCGACCGTGAAATCGAAGCAAATGACTTTGCTCGTGAAATTCTTGTGCCAACAGTTGAATATAAAAAATTCATAGCACGAGGTAGGTTTTTTGCAGCTGATATAACTGATTTCGCCGAGCGTGTAAAAATTGCTCCAGGAATTGTAGTCGGATTATTGCAGCACGATGGACTTATTAAGTATTCCTGGCACAACGGACTTAAACAAATGTATGAGCTCGTTAGGACAACTAAGAGTGAGGATTAATAAAGATTCCACATAACAAATCGTTTGAGTAGATTTGGCTATGTCACGGTTTTTGCTGGAGACGTTCGGGCTTACCGCTTGACTCAAAAACAGCGCCATGTACGCCAAACAGCTCATCCGGGTCGTTGTCTGGTTTCCAAGAGGCAAAAGATTCTCGGATTTAATAATTCATTTTTTCTTTTAATATATTCCTTGAGATATATATCTTGACTTTTATGTCAATTGGTATATACTTTGTAATATATATTACAATATTAGGTGGAGGATATTATGGAAAAAGCTAAATTATTTATTAACGGGCGGAGCCAAGCCGTTCGATTGCCTAAAGCCTATCGGTTTAAGGGAAATGAAGTATATATCAAGAAGATTTCAGAAGGAATACTCTTGATCCCAAAAGATCAATCTATTTGGGACATTTGGGAACAAAATCTTATGAAGTATGACGAACCCTTTATAACTGACCGGGATCAACCTGAAATGCAACAGGAGAGAGCGGGACTGGATGAAATATTTAATTGATACCAATATTTGTATTTATATCATGAACAAACGTCCGGCAGGAATTATTGAGAAATTTAAGCAATTTGAGTTGGGCGATGTAGGAATATCGACTACTACAGTTTCTGAACTCCAATATGGGGTTGCTAAAAGCATTCATCGAAAAGAAAACCAGCAACGCTTGGAGCAGTTTATGGCTCCTCTTGAGATTCTTGCATATGATGAAATGGCTGCAGAAGTATACGGGGATATTCGTTTTCATTTAGAAAAATACGGCCAGCCTATTGGACCGCTTGACGTTCTGATTGCCGCTCATGCCCTAAGTAAAAATCTAATATTGGTTACCAATAATGACAAAGAATTCAAGCGGGTTAAAAACCTACAAGTAGAAAATTGGACTAATTAGGTCCACAGAACATGCGGATGGAACTGACCGCAAACATGCCTTTGAAAGGAAATGGGCCATTTCGAAAGCGGATTCG
>CAZBXU010000055.1:0-20079 GCA_964495755.1 uncultured Spirochaetaceae bacterium
TAGGAGCCGACGGGGCGGTCACCGTGGACGGCAGCGAGTACCGCCTTGGCAACAGGGATGCGTTGTACGTCGGGATGGGTGCTAAAAACTTGAGCTTTTCCACGGCCAAAAAGGAAGATCCCGCCAGGTTTTATCTGCTCTGTGCTCCGGCTCACAAGAGCTATCCGACCACCGGGATCTCTATTCAGGATTCCGAACCGATACATCTGGGATCCGATGAGCAGAGCAACAAGCGTACGATCTACAAGTATATCCACCCGGACGGGGTGAACAGTTGCCAGCTGGTGATGGGCCTGACGATTCTCGAACCGAAGAATGTATGGAACACAATGCCTACCCACACCCACCAGAGACGCATCGAAGCATATTTTTACTTTGATTTTCCGACAGATGATGTGGTTGTCCATTTCATGGGACCCCCTTCGGAAACAAGGCACCTTATCGTCCGTTCTGAGGAGGTGGTGCTCTCCCCGAGCTGGTCGATTCACTCGGGGGTGGGAACCCGCAGCTATACCTTTATTTGGGGGATGGCCGGGGAGAATCAGACCTTCTCCGATATGGACGATGTTCCTATGGATACCCTAATGTAGGAGGAAGGAATGATACTAGAACAGTTCAGGTTGGATGGGAAGGCGGCCGTCGTGACCGGTTGCGGTACGGGCCTGGGGGAAGGAATGGCCATCGGGTTGGCGGAAGCGGGGGCAGACATCGTCGGTGTGTACAACACCCACGCCCCGGAAAAGGCAAAAACCGAGGTCGAGAAGCTGGGCAGGCGTTTCCTCCCGGTTCAGGCGGACTTGATCAGCATCGAGCCGGTACCGAGGATCATCGAAAGCGCCGTGTCTCACTTCGACAGGCTCGATATCCTGGTCAACGATGCGGGGATCATCCGCCGCGCTCCTTCCCTGGAGTACAGTGAGAAGGATTGGGACGACGTGATGAATATCAACCTGAAATCCCTCTTCTTTCTCTGCCAGGCTGCGGCGAAGCAGTTTGTCAAACAAGGGACAGGCGGCAAGATCATCAATATCGCCTCTCTGCTTTCTTTTCAGGGGGGCATTCTGATTCCTCCCTACACGGCCAGTAAGAGCGGGGTGCGGGGATTGACCCAACTCCTGGCTAATGAATGGGCAAAGCACAACATCAATGTGAATGCTATCGCCCCCGGTTACATGGCCACCAGCAATACCGAGCCGCTACGCAAGGATCCTAAGCGTGGCCCGGCGATCCTGGAGCGTATCCCCGCCGGCCGCTGGGGTACTCCGGAGGACTTGAAGGGAACCGTCGTGTTTCTGGCCTCTGGAGCATCAAACTACATCAACGGATTTACCCTGGCTGTTGACGGAGGCTGGTTGGGACGCTAAGACCGCCTTTGCGCACTGCAAGTTGCACCTACACCAGTTGATATTTCGGTATCGAAAAGGTATGTTTTCTTGCTATGAAAGTTCAGTCTCTCGATCGTGCTTTCGACATCCTCGAGCTCCTATCACAAGAGCAGCACGGGCTGAACCTTACCAAGATCGGGAACCGCCTGGATCTGCACAAGAGCACCGTGTATCGTCTGCTCAATGCCTTGAAAGAAAGGGGTTACATCGAGAAGACTCCCCAAGGCAGCTACCGGTTGGGGATGGAATTCATCGAGCTCAGCAGCCTCTACCTGAACAATCTGGAGCTGAAGACGGAAGCTCAGCCGATCTTGAGGGAGCTTTCCACGTTGACGGGCAACACCGCATTTCTGGCCACCCTTCAGGAGAGCGAGGTCGTGTATATCGACAAGATGGAAACCCACAACAGCCTGCGAAAGTACTCGATTATTGGGCAAAGGGCACCGCTGTATTGCACGGCTCTCGGCAAATCGATGCTGACGGGAAAGACGGAAGAGCAGATTCGGCAAATGTACCGGGACGTGGAGATGAAATCCTTCACTGAGAAAACCATCAGCAGCGTGGACGATTTGGTAGAGGAAATCGAAAATACACGGCGGCGAGGTTGGAGTGTGGATGACGAGGAGTACGAGGAGGGGTTGCGCTGTATCGGCGCACCCATTCATGACTACCGGAATGAGGTAATCGCTGCTGTTAGCACCTCCGGATACACCTCCGTCATTACCCGGGAACGGATTGAAGAAATTGCCGGCTATGTGGCAAAAGCAGCCCGGGATATTTCCCAGCATATGGGTTTCCGAAGTCGATAGAGCCCTTTCCGACATTCCCTTCCAAATGAAAAGATCGGAAAAAGCACAAGCCATGCTGGGGATGCTCCTGGCCACCGTACTGCTCAGCACCGGCGGAGTGCTGGTGAAATGGATTCCCGGACACCCCCTGGCTATTTCAGGGTTGCAAAGCATCATTGCCATCCCGATTCTGCTGGTATTTCTGCGCAAACCGAATTTCACCTGGTCTTTGCCTCAGCTCGGCGCTGCCTTCGCCTACGCCGGTGTGGTAATCGGGTTTGTGGTAGCCACCAAGCTCACCACCGCAGCAAATGCCGTTATCCTCCAATACACCGCCCCGATTTACGTGGTTATTCTCGGCAGATGGATGCTCGACGAAGAGACAAGCTGGGTCGATTGGCTGACCATCGCTTTAGTGTTCGGGGGATTGGTGCTGTTCTTTTTAGACAGAGTTACCCTGACCGGGATGACCGGCAACCTTATCGCCGTGGGAAGCGGAATAAGCTTCGCCTTTTTGCTGATCTTCCTGAGAAAGCAGAAACATGGGTCGCCGGTGGAGTCGATCATTCTTGGAAATATTGTGACCGCACTGGTGGGGATCCCTTTCCTGGTAATCGCTTTTCCGGATCGTTCCGGGTGGCTCGGGATTCTGATCCTCGGGTTATTCGAAAGGTCAGCGCCCTCGAGGCTGTGTTGATCAAGGGAATCGAACCGATCCTCAACCCCCTGTTCGTGTATTTCTTGATCGGAGAGAAGCCGGGACCCTGGGCTCTCGTCGGGGCGGCCATTGTATTTGTCGGTGTCACGGCGCGCAGTGTTTTTTCGAGCCTTGACTTTCATCCACGCTGAATATTAAGCTTGTCAGCCAAATCATCAATATCGATTGTTGAACAGAGGGCAAGGAGGAATCCGAGTGGACATTAGTACCGAACACTTGAGTCCGGAAGATCGTACGAAATTGGAGGCACTCCAGAATCCGGCGGTCATGGAGATTACCGAAAGGTATCTCAAGGTCCTCAAACCGAAAAGAGTCACGGTGATCACCGACGATGCCGAGGATATCCGCTATGTCCGGCAGCTGGCTCTTGAAAACGGAGAAGAGGAAAAGCTGGGCATGGAGGGACACACGATCCACTACGATGGTTACCACGACCAGGCCAGGGACAAACAGAACACCCGCGTACTGGTGAGCTCCGGGATGAAGATGAGCAAGGGCATCAACACCATCGCCCGTGAACAGGGACTCGAGGAGGTGCTCGAAATCATGGACGGCGCAATGGCCGGAAAAGAAGCCCTGGTGCGCTTTTTCTGCCTCGGTCCCCTCAACTCCCGCTTTGCAATGCCGGCTCTGCAGATTACGGATTCCGCCTACGTAGCTCATAGCGAGGATGTTCTCTACCGTACCGGCTACGAGCAGTTCAAAGAGCTCAAAGGTTCACCGGATTTCTTCACCTTTATTCATTCGGGGGGAGCTCTAGATGAGCGACACAATACGAAAAATGTCGACAAGCGCAGGATCTACATCGATGTTGTGGGCAATCAGGTCCTGACCGTCAACAACCAGTATGCCGGCAACAGCCTGGGACTGAAGAAACTGGCCCTCAGGCTGGCTATTTACAAGGCCAATCACGAGGACTGGCTGGCTGAGCACATGTTCCTTATGGCGGCCCGGCCTGCGGGCAAAGACCGGCTTACCTATTTTGCCGGTGCCTTCCCGAGCGCCTGCGGAAAGACCTCTACGGCGATGATTCCCGGGCAGCTGATTCTTGGCGATGATATCGCCTACATCCGCTCCGGTCCCGATGGCGGCGCCTACGGCGTCAATATCGAGCAGGGAATCTTCGGGATCGTCATGGATGTAAATCCCGTGGACGATCCGGTAATCTACGAGGCTTTGACCACACCGCGGGAGTTGATCTTCTCCAACGTGCTGATACACGAGAACCAGGCCTACTGGCTGGGTATTGGCAGAGAGCTGCCCGAAACGGGGCGTAACCACTTCAGTGATAGCTGGAAGCAGGGGGAAAAGGATGAGTCCGGCAACGTCGTCGACCACTGTCACAAGAATGCCCGCTACACGATCCGCATCTCCGAACTGGTGAACGCAGACCCAAAGCTTCACGATCCGGAGGGGGTTCCCATCGAAGGTGTGATCTACGGAGGCCGGGATTCGGATACTTCCGTACCGGTGTATCAGAGTTTGGACTGGGTGCACGGGGTGACTATCGGGGCCACCCTGGAATCGGAAACCACTTTTGCTACCCTCGGCAGGGGGGGGGTGCGGGCATCCAGCCCTATGGCAAATCTTGATTTTCTCGTTGTTCCCCTTGGCCGCTACATCCAGAATCACATCAACTTTGGTCAGAGCTTGAAAAAAGCACCTGTGGTTTTTGCGACCAACTATTTTCTGAAGCAAGACGGCCAGTTCCTCAACCAGAAGGTCGACAAGAAGGTCTGGCTGCTATGGATGGAGGGCAGGGTGCACGGAGATTACGGGGCGATCGAGACCCCGATCGGCTACATACCCAAGTACGAGGATCTGCAAGCCCTGTTTCGTGAAGTCTTCAACCGGGAGTATTCGCCGGGAGAGTACGAGGAGCAGTTCTCGATTCGGATCGACAAGTTCCTCGAGAAGATAGACAGAATGGAGAAGATCTACGCAGAGGAACAAGATGTGCCGGCTGCCTTCAGCGGCTGTTTGGAAACCCTGAAGACTCGGTTGGTTGAAGCTAGAAGTGAGTATGGCTGCGGAGTGGTTTCACCAACGACGTTCGCCGGCTAGGCGTACTGGTTGATTTCGAGTTCACGGATCTGTCTGAGCAGCACCGCTCCCCGGTCGGTTTTCTCCAAGGCATTGGTCCATGCCTTGCGAAGATCGCTGTTTTCCCGTCCGCCGATTTTATTCAAGTTCACCAGAGTATCGTAGCGATCACCGGGTTGCCCCTTCAAGATACCGTACAGGAGGGCTTTGAGATTCTCAATCTGCTCGATAAGGGCATCTACCAGGACTCTGGCTTGCCCGTCAGCCCGGGCCAGGATGTCCAGAATGCGCTTCTGCCGAAGTCTTTCCCCGAGGGCTTGTCCCTTGACTCCCTGGATCGCAGCCCGAAGTTCCCCCTGCGGTCCCAGCGTTGATTCGAGCTCTTCGATTTTCTTATCCGCCTCGGCTAGAAGGAGAAAGGCATCGGTGTAGGCGTGGCGGTTCTCCTCTTTGTAGAACTCAGCATTCAGGTAGATCAGCTTCAGGGCTCTGGAGAGAGGGGCGAAGATATGTTTCAAGAAGCACTTGATGAAGCACAGCGAAAATTCATGACGGACCGGAGTATTCCTACCGAATTTATCCGCCCTGTAATTTATCAAATCCGGCAACGATTTGACGCTGAGAAACTCCAAGCTTTCCGAAAGCAGAGCCTCGCGTCTTCGGGAATGATAGAAATCCAGGTAACGACGATGCACCCATTGCCGCCAGAAGTCTCTGTAGAAGGAAAACCAGTCTGGGATCGGCCGGTGTGCAGAGGGGTAGTATTCCGGGTCCTGAGTGACCAGGCGCAGGATCGTATGTAGAGGAACCCGCTCATGAAATTTGCGAATGCCCTCCAGGGCGGAGTGAACACCGGACATGTCGATCATCAATCGATCTTCCAGATCAAAATCCCGCTCGCCCAAGCGCTCTTGATGCAGAAAGAGAAACAGGTCGAAGAGGGCCCGAGCGGATGGCGGGAACCGTACGGGTTCGAGAGTTTCTTCCAGTTCTTTCAACGGCTTATTCAGATCTGCAAAGTCCGCGCTCAGGTCATCCTTTCCACGGAAAGGAGACAACAGAGTTTCGAAGGGATGGAGACTGAAAGCATACAGAGAGAAAAACGCCCGGGCGTCCCGGGCAAGCTCCCGAATACTTGATTCCGGGATCGTTTCGATCAGCTCATCGAAGCGTTGCAGCATGAGTGCCCGTACCTGTTTTTCCTCATCAAGGTTGCTGTTCTCCCAGAGAACTTGTGGGTTCGTCTCTTCATTCAAACGTTCCTGGAAATCCTTGAACTCGACACGAGCCAGAAACGCGATGAACTCCCTTCGACTGTCACCCAGTACTTTCTGCAACGGTCCATGGAGGATGCGAGCATGTCCTTCGAGCGCACGAAGTTCTTCATACATGCCTGCCTGAAACCGGGACGCGGAACCGTGTATCAAGCCAGGATAGTTACGCTCGATCTCAAGGGTTCGACGTTTTAAGTAATGCTCGCGAAGCAGGGTCGCCCTGTCTTTGTGTGCGAACAGGGACTTGAAAAAAAGAAATATCCGATCAAATAAGTTGAGATCCGCAAGCTCGTCTTCGGGCACAAAGACTGAAAGTCTTTCTTTCTCCGGGTTCAACGGCTGTGAATAAACGGGTACGGAGCTCTGAATCCGCACCAGGAGCGCTCTTCGCTCTTGGTTGTTCAGTTCTTTGACCAATTGATCGAACACAACGGGATCATCCATATCGATATTCACTATTCTAGTACCACATTGGTGCCAGGTCAATCCGGCTATGGTATTGACTAGTAGATTGTAGGTGAGGGTATCATTACCTCACCTTAATCGGGTTGATGGAAGATGCGACATCATAAAATCGAAGAGTGGGAGAGCAAGCTCAAGAGAGTGTTTGACCGAGTCGACGACTATCTCGAGGAGAAGTACGGCCGCAAATACCCTCTGCACCCGGCACGACCGGCCCGGGGAACAACCTCCAGCAAAGCCCAGGACGGGCTGTTCAACCTGGGAGCCAGTTTTAGCGCCGGATACGGGTCGATGCGCGGCCCCGGCTACGTAGTGGAGGTTCGCATGGTCACCCTTACTCGGGTACCCCATTACATCCGCAGCCAGATCGAAGATGAGGTTATGGAACGTTTGCGGGAGGAGTTGCCTGAAGAGTTTCCCGATCGGGAGTTGAAGATCGAGCGGGACGGCCGGGTGTACAAGATCTACGGTGATCTGCATCTATAAAAAGTCAATGAGTCAGAATGACCGAAGAGGCAATTTGACCCACCCGGGAATGCAACCTATGCCCACCCATTGGAAAAGTGGAAAATCAGCCGTTCTGGTTCTAATTTTCTAGTTTTCCAATGGTACGGAGACCTATTTCAGGATTTTACGTTAACGGTGTACCCGCTGTAGTCTGCCTACATGGGTCTTGAAATAAACAAACCCTTTTTCTATTATAGGTGTTTGCCGACTTAGGCAAAATCTTCCTACTCCCTGCGAGCGTGTGTGCCGTGTGCTGTGAAGGGGGTGCCAATGATAAACCGGAGGACAAGAAGTGAACTATTTTCTGACAGAAGAACAGCAGATGATCAAAGAACTGGCCGCCAAGATTGCCAAGGAGAAGGTAGAGCCGGTCGCTTTGGAGTACGATGAAAAGGGTACCTTCCCCTGGGATGTAGTGGAAGTGCTGGCTAAATCGGATCTCTTCAGGGTGTTCATCCCGGAGGAATACGACGGCTTGGGTGGCGGCATTATGGAAATGTCCATCGTGGTGGAAGAGTTGTCCAAAGCCTGCGGTGGTATCGCCCTGGCCTATGCCGCGTCCGGTCTGGGCACCATCCCCATCATCCTGTTCGGAAGCGATGAGCAAAAGAAGAAATACCTGCCCCGGTTGGCGACCGGGGAGATACTGGCAGCCTTCGCTCTGACCGAGCCGGATGCAGGTAGTGACGCCGCAGCGGTAAAGACCAAGGCGGCTCCCGATGGGGATAGCTACGTGATTAACGGCACCAAGCAGTGGATCACCAATGGCGGAGAAGCGTTTATATACACCGTGATTGCCCTGACCGATCCGACCCGGGGCCCGCGGGGCGCCTCGGCAATTCTGGTTGAGAAGGATACCCCGGGATTTGAGTTCGGCAAGAAAGAGGACAAGATGGGGATCCGGGCCTCCGTCACGAGGGAGTTGATCTTCAGCGACTGCAAGGTTCCCAAGACGAACCTGCTGGGGCGGGAGGGCGGCGGTTTCCTGGTGGCTATGAAGACCTTCGACAAGACCCGACCCGGGGTAGCCTCCCAGGCTGTAGGAATTGCCCAGGGAGCTCTGGACAAGGCGGTGGCCTACTCCCGGGAACGGAAACAATTCGGCAAACCCATTTCTTCCTTTCAAGGAATCCAGTTCATGCTGGCCGACATGGCCACGCAGGTGGAAGCGGCCCGTGCCCTGACCTACGCAGCGGCCAGAACGATCGATGCCGGTGCGCGGAATGTAGCCAGAGTCTCCGCCATGGCCAAGTTATTTGCTTCGGATACGGCGATGAAGGTCACAACCGACGCGGTACAGATCTACGGCGGCTACGGATACATGAAGGAGTATCCCATGGAGAAGTTGATGCGGGATGCCAAGATCACCCAGATCTATGAAGGCACGAATCAGATCCAAAGAGAAGTCATCGCTCTCCAGCTCATAAAAGAAAGTCTGCAGAAGAAGGAGTAACCAGAGTTTTGAAGATCGTTGTCTGTATAAAACAGGTTCCGGATACGACCAACGTCCGCATCAATCCGGAGACCAACACCCTGATGCGCGAGGGTGTGGAGTCCATCATCAATCCCTTCGACATGTACGCCCTGGAGGAGGGAATTCGGCTGAAGGAGAAGCACGGGGGAACCGTGATCGCTCTGTCCATGGGACCACCCCAGGTGGAGAGTGCCCTACGGGAGGCCATCAGCCTGGGAGTGGACGAGGTGATTTTGCTCTCCGATCGGGCCTTTGCCGGGGCGGATACTCTGGCTACGGCCTACACCCTGGCTCGGGGAATTAAAAAAATCGGCAAGGTGGATGTCATCCTGATGGGTCGCCAGGCCATGGACGGTGATACCGGTCAGGTGGGTCCCGGAGTGGCGGAAAATCTTGGGCTGCCCCACGTGACGGAGATCCGTAAAATAGAGACAATCGAGGATGACGGAACCATCATCGTCGAACGCCTTCTGGAGGACGGCTATGTCCGCCTGAAATCGAAGCTTCCCATCGTTCTGACGGCGGTGAAGGAGATCAACGAGCCCCGGCTGCCCTCCCTAAAGGGTAAAATAGCGGCAAAGAAGGCGGAGATTCCCTCCTGGAACCATGAAGACATCGAGCTCGACCTCCAGCGTATCGGGCTGACCGGCTCACCGACCCAGGTTATGAAGATCTTCACCCCCCCCAAACCCTCCGGCGGGAAGATTTTCGAAGGGGACGTGCAGCAAGCTGTCTCCAATCTGCTGGCGGAGCTTCGCGGGGCGGGGATCCCAATAGGGCAGCAGAGAGAGGAAGGCCAAAGGCATGGCTGAACCGATTCGGATCATCGTTGACAAATGCGTGGGCTGCGGCCTGTGTATCAAGGTTTGCGCCTACGATGGTGTATCTTTAGTCGATAAAAAGGCGGTGCTCAACGAGCGCTGTACCGTGTGCGGAGCTTGTGTCAGCGCGTGCAAGTACGATGCGATCGTCATCGAACGGCGCCCCTTCAAGGGTCAGGATATAGAGAACTACTCCGGTCTCTGTCTCTTTGCCGAGCATCGTCATGGAGAGCTGTCCTCGGTGGTGTATGAGATCATCGGAGCGGCTCGGGAACTAAAGATGAGCCTGGACAAGAAAATCAGCGCCATCCTGCTCGGCGGGAAGGTGAGGGAGATGGCCGACGAGTTGATCTCCTACGGGGTTGATGAGGTCTGGATGATGGAAGATCCTGCCATCGGGGATTTCAACGAGGAGATTCAGGCGGACCTGGTTGCAAAGATCCTGCTCGATAAGAAGCCGGAGATCTTTCTGGGCGGCGGAACAATTATCGGCCGATCGCTGCTGCCCCGAGTGGCGGCCCGGATCCTGACCGGATTGACCGCCGACTGCACCGAGCTGTCCATCGACGGGGAGAACAAACTGCTCAAGCAGACCCGGCCCGCCTTCGGTGGAAACATCATGGCCACGATTCTGTGCAACAGCCACAGACCCCAGATGGCTACGGTACGGCATAAGGTGATGAAAGCCGCCGAACCGCTAGAGGGCCATGAGGGGCAGATTCTGGAATTGAGCTATCCCATCCTCAAGCCCCGTGTGGAGGTGCTCGAGTTTGTTCCCGAAGAGATGGATACGGTGAACCTGGCTGATGCAGATTTCATAGTATCCGGAGGCCGTGGCTTAAAGGATCCAAAGAACTTCGCCCTAATCGAAGAGCTGGCAAAAGCGATCGGCGGCGCTGTAGGATCCTCCCGTGCTGCTGTGGACGCCGGTTGGATCCCGTACTCCCATCAGGTTGGGCAGACGGGAAAAACCGTGAATCCGACGATATACGTGGCCTGCGGAATCAGTGGCGCCATCCAGCATCTGGCGGGGATGAAGAGTTCTGACATTATCGTGGCAATCAACAACGATCCCAGCGCTCCGATCTTCAGCGTTGCCCACTACGGGATCGTCGGTAGTCTCTTTGACGTCGTGCCGGAGATGGTAAAGCAGATCAAAGGTTAAGAGCTTTTCAGATCAGAAGGCGGCCTATCTCTTTGAGCTCGGGCATCCT
Organism: uncultured Spirochaetaceae bacterium; assembly: GCA_964495755.1. Taxonomy (GTDB): domain Bacteria; phylum Spirochaetota; class Spirochaetia; order SZUA-6; family DRHE01; genus JAFGQJ01. The sequence continues at coordinate 10,687 of CAZBXU010000055.1, forward strand.
CTCGAACACGGGCCGCTCATTCGGATGATCCGCCTTGTCCTGTTCTACGGCCTTCACATACAGCTCGTTGATTAGATCGGAAAAAACGCCGAGATTGGCGGGGAAGTTGTTGATCGCCATGTCGAGCAGGATCTTGTCTTCGCCGCCTTTCTGGCGGCTGAACACCGTTTCAGTTCCGTCGGACAGTAGGGCGCGCAGTCGAGGGGCAACATCGATCTTGGCTTGATGCACAAAGGTAGCGGCCGCATGGATCTGTTCGTACAGTTCTTTGTATGGATATCCCTGAATTTTATAGAAGTCCGTCTTCTCTGTGAGACGGGCGATGGCATCCCAGGTTCCCCGGGGAACTTTCATCAGTAAAATAGCCTTGCGGATGAAGCGGTTGTTCAGGTTTGAGCGGTAGTGATTACGGATCTTCTCAACGATCTTGAAGATCTCCTCGTTGCGTATTGACATGCCAACCTCCGGGCGAACTCAGTGTTCCTCTGGTACTCGAAACCACTATTATACTACAATATTCCCTTCAATCATGGTAGATGTAAATCGAAGATTGAAAGTTACGCGAGGACCGGGATATCCCCAACACTCTCTATCACATAATACGGTGAATAGGGAAAGCGAAGCAGATCCTCCGCCGTGGTCACACCGCTTAAGACCAATACCGGTTCGATCTCCGCTTCGATTCCGGAAATGATGTCGGTATCCATCCTGTCTCCGATGATGACAGTTTCCTCCCGCTGGCAGGCGAGTTTTTTCAGAGCCTGACGCATCATCAGTGGATTCGGTTTGCCCACGAAATAGGCCTTACGGTCGGTAGCCAGCTCTATCGGTGCGATCAGCGAGCCCGTAGAAGGGACGATCCCACCTTCTGAAGGACCGGTCAGATCCGGATTGGTGCCGATCAATCGGGCGCCGCCGAGAACGAGCTGAACGGCCCGTTCGATCCGTTCGAAGCTGTAGGTTCGGGTGTCCCCAACCACGACGTAGTCCGGGTTGACGTCATTCATGGAAAAGCCCGCCTGGTACAGGGCATTGGTCAGCCCGGCCTCGCCGATCACATAGGCACTTCCATTGGGATGTTGGCTGGCCAAAAAACCCGCCGTTGCCAACGCACTGGTATAGAAATTCTCGATGGAAACCTCGATCTGCATCCGGGCCAGCTTTTGCTGAAGTTCCCGCGGCGAGCGCTCGCTGGAGTTGGTCAGAAAGAGGAAGCGTTTTTCATTTTCGTGCAGCCAGGCCACGAACTCCTTGGCACCGGGCAGCAGGCGGTTGCCGTGGTAGATCACTCCGTCCATGTCGCAGATGAAGCCGCGTTTGCTTCTGAGCCGAGCCAGTTTCTCGATGCTACTCTTCACTACTGTTCTCTTCCCAGCGATTGTACATAATCACCTGGCTTTCCGGTTTTCTATCCCGGGGACTGTGTTCCAGTTCCCTGTGCTCGTCGCTTAAGTGCGACTCTTCTCCCGGGTAGCCGATGACTACGAGGGTGATCAGGATCATCTGCGGATCAATCCCGAAGGCCTCTTTCAAGGGAACCGGCTTGTACCCGGCGATGGGGTGGGCAATCAATCCTTCTCTGGTGGCCTGCAGGATCAGGTTTTCCACGGCCAATCCCGTGGAGAAGAAGGCGTAGTCTCGGCGGTCGCTGAGCCGGCAGTCGATCTCCGGCTTCGTACAAACCAGAACGATCACAGGGGCTTTCTGGGCCCAATAGTTCCCGCCAGCCAGGTTCTCTTTTACGACCTCGAGCTCCTTGTCTTGGTTTACAACCAGGAAGCGCCAGGGCTGGTTGTTGAAGCAGGATGGGGCGTAGGTGGCCGCGGTCATGATTCTATCAAGGACATCTTGAGGGACGGCTTTTTCATTAAGAGCTCGGCGAGCCCTTCGGGTTTCGATTTCTGCAAGAAAATTATTCATACCGATGTTTCACTCCTGTCACACTATAGCTGAAAAATCGGATCGCGAGTACCTGTGCCGCCACCCTGTGCCGCCGCGCCGCCTTGACAGGTTCGCCGCCGTTGTGGTATCGCTTGGAGCTACACAACATGGGCCACTTCGGCGTTTTTCTGGTCAACAGGCAAGGAAAGGTTGTCATATGGGCAGGGTCACCTTCATTTTGGGGGGTGCTCGCAGCGGCAAGAGCAGTTTTGCTCAAAACTTGGCGACCCGGCTGTCTGTAGGTTCCGCCGGCGGGGTGACCTATCTGGCAACCGCGACGGCGGAGGATGAGGAGATGGAGCTCAGGATTGCCCGCCACCGGGACAACCGCCCTGCACAGTGGAAGACCATCGAAGAGCCGCGGCATGTGGCCGGTGCACTCTCCGGGGTAAACTCCGCAGTGGTGATCGTCGACTGCCTGACTCTGCTTGTGACCAACATTATGCTGGAGCAGGGAGCGGATCAGCAGGATGGGTCGCCGGACCTGGAGAAGCTGGAGCAGGTGGTAATGCGGGAAATCGAGGAGATTCTATCCCAGTGCCATCGAATTCTGGGGCAGGCCCTTCTGATCTCCAACGAAGTCGGCATGGCCGTGGTACCGCCGACTCCCCTCGGCAGGACCTTTCGGGATATTGCCGGACGGGTCAATCAGCGGGTGGCAGGGGAAGCGGAGGAAGTATTTTTCCTCCTGGCCGGGCTGGCCCAGAAACTGAAGTGAGATAGATCCATGGGGTTTTTCCTTGCCTTACGCTTTCTCTCGATTCTTCCGATGCCCGGAAAGGCCGAAGTAACAGAGAGACAGCTGGGCAGAGCCACCGCCTGGTATCCGGTGGTCGGGGTGCTCCTCGGGGCCCTGCTGTACGGCTGCGCCTATCTGTTCTCCCGACTGTGGTCTCCTCTTTCCACAGCCTGTCTGTGCCTGGCCGTCTGGACCCTGTTCACACGGGGTCTGCACCTCGACGGGCTGGCAGACACCTTCGACGGCCTGGGGGGAGGTGTGCACAGAGACAAACGGCTGGCCATTATGAAGGACAGCCGCGTCGGGGTTTTCGGCGTCCTAGCCTTGTGTATCGTGCTGCTCGGGAAGTTCGCCTTTCTGACCGAGCTGGTTGGAGTTTTTCGGATCCGGGAGATCATTCTGGTGCCCACGCTGGGACGTTGGTCTATGCTCCTGGCCATGTTCAGCTTCCCCTCCGCGGTGCCTGCGGGTCTGGGTTATCGGGTTAAACAGCACTGCCGCCTGCCCCAACTGGTTTTCGGCACGGTTGTCGCAGTTGTCTGCGCCTGGCTCTGTCTCGGCGTGTGGGGCCTGGCTGTGCTCGCCGCCGTAGCCGTGATCAGCGCTGCGATGGGGCTGCTATTCTTGCGCAAGATCGGCGGTTGTACCGGGGACAGCTACGGTGCTCTCTGCGAGATTTCCGAGGTCGTCGCCCTGGCTGTACTCGCTGTTCTCGTTCACCTTCGGATGCCCATATTACGATGAAAGTATCGGTACCCTCCTATGTGATTCCCGGAACCTACGGGGAAAACGTGGCGTTTCTGGCAGATCGGCGGGAGATCCAGGCGGTGGAGCTCCTGTTCTACTATTTTGATGACGACAGCCGAGACTTGTTTGTTCGCGAAAAATCCCTGATTGCCTCCTACCGGGAACGTTTCACCTTCGCCGTGCACATGCCCGATTCTCTGATCCCTGAGCATGAACGGTTGATCGAGCTTACCCGAGATCTGGCCCAGCGATATATCCTGCATTCACCGCCGGGGGATCTCGGCGAGTTTCGAGATATAGTGGAGGGCTGGCAGGAGCGCTACGGACGGGTCTTTCTCGTCGAGAATCTCATTGCGAGGGACTTTTTGCCGGTTGCCGAAATGATGAGTTCCTTTCCCCTGTGCTGTGATACGGGACACCTGCTGAGAAGCGGATCGAGCGTCGAGGAATTTATAAAACGCTACGGCCCGCGTATCGAAGAGATACATCTGCACGGAGTACGGGACGGGGCGGACCATCAAGCCTTCGCCGCCGGAGAGCCCTGGTTCCAAGGGTTGGTTCCGTTCCTGAGAGCCTTCGAAGGTGTGGTGAACATCGAAGTCTTCTCCATCGGAGAGGTAGACGCGATAGTCTCGGCTCTGACCGAAGTCGACGTTTTGCCGAAGAAGGGATTTTGAGATGGATTTCTACGAGAGTATCAGCGCCCACTACGATCTGATATTCCCTGTAGATCCGGGCACCGTTGATTTTATCAGCGGCAGAACCAAGCCGCGGTCCCGGATTTTAGACATCGCCTGCGGTACCGGAGGCTACTCCCTGGCCTTAGCTGAGAAGGCACATCGATTGACGGGAATCGACCTGGATCGAGGCATGATCGAAACCGCCCGGGCCAAGGCTCAAGGGTTGGATTTGCACGCCGTCTTCCAGGTCATGGACATGCTGGCCATGACCCAACAACTGGATCCTGGTTTTGATCTGGCTTTCTGCATCGGAAACTCCCTGGTACACCTGGAAAGTGAGGAAAAGATCCAGCGGGTATTGATGGAATGCCACCGTCTGCTCAATCCGGGGGCAATGCTCATCCTGCAGATCATCAACTACGATCGGATCCTGGCCAAGGGCATTACCAGCCTGCCTACGCTGCGGGACGAATCCGTCGGGCTGGAGTTTGTCCGCACCTACGAGCTGGATCCGGCCGACAACAGCGTAATCTTCCGAACCGAGCTTCGCATCGGCAAGGAGCCGGATCAGCGAGTAATCGGTAATCATGTACCCCTTCGAATCCTGAAGAGCGAGGACTTACTAGGATTGGCCGCTTCGGCAGGGTTCCAGGGTCTGCAGCTGTTCGGAGGTTTCGACGAGAAACCCTTCGGCATTGATACCCTTCCCCTCATCCTCTGCGGATATAAGAGCTGAATGATGAAGCCGGCACCCAGACGGATCGTTTTTCTCGAACGCTGGCACGATCGCGGTGGCTTTTCGGAGGTGCTTCGTTTGGCCGCACCGCTGATCCTCAGCTCGGGTTCTCTGGCGGTTCAGGAGTTCGTCGACCGCATGTTCCTGAGCTGGTATTCCCCCGAAGCCATCGCAGCCTCCATGCCTTCGGGAATCCTCTACTTTACGATCCTCAGCTTATTTCTGGGTACGGCGAGCTATGTGAACACCTTCGTAGCTCAATACCACGGCGCGGCTCGGCCCGACCGGATCGGCCCCTCTCTGTGGCAGGGATTCTACGTTTCCCTGATCGGGGGTTTGCTGCTTCTGCTGATGGCTCCCCTGTCCCCAGCCATATTCGAGTGGATCGGGCATCCGGTACAGGTTCGCCGGCTGGAAGTCCGGTATTTCAGAGTGCTCTGCTACGGGTCGCTTTTTCCGATTGCCAACTCCGCGATGGCGGCCTTTTTTTCCGGCCGGGGCAAACCCTGGCCGGTGATGTGGGTACATCTGCTGGCAACGGCGGTGAACGTCGTTTTGAACTACATCCTGATCTTCGGAAGATTCGGTTTTCCCGAGTTGGGAATCACAGGCGCCGCCATTTCCACTGTTGTTTCGGGAGTCGTTTCCTTTTTAGTTTTTGCCGTACTGATCCTGCGGCGGGAAAACGACCGCTCCTTTGCCACCCGCTCTGGTTGGAGGCCGAACTTCGAACTGCTCGGCCGGATCCTGCGCTACGGGCTTCCCAACGGGGTACAGTTTTTCATCGATATATTCGGTTTCACCGTGTTCATCCTGCTGATCGGGCGGCTCGGGATGGTAGAGCTGGCCGCGACCAACATCGCCTTCAACATCAACTCCCTGGCCTTCATGCCGATGATCGGGCTTGGCATGGCGATCTCGATCCTGGTAGGACAGTACGTGGGGGAGCAGCGGGTGGATCTGGCGACGCGCAGTACCTACTCCGGAGCTGCGATCTGTTTCCTCTACATGGGACTGATCGCGCTGTCCTATGTGCTGGTTCCAGATTTTTACATCCGTTTCTTCTCCTCCAAATCGGCTCCCGAAACCTTTGAGGAAATTCGAAAGATCGCGGTAGTGCTCCTGCGATTCGTGGCGGCGTATTCGATCTTCGACACGATGAACATCGTCTTCGCTGCGGGAATCAAAGGCGCAGGAGACACCCGTTTCGTAATGATCATGATTCTGATCGTGTCTACCTGCATTCTGGTTGTTCCCACCTTCCTCACACTGCTTGTTTTCCAGACCGGCATCTATACGGCCTGGATCTTTGTTACCGCCTACGTGATCGTCCTTGGTTTCGGATTTTACTTTCGCTTCCTCCAGGGCAAGTGGAAATCCATGCGGGTGATCTGATTTGACCGCTCGATGCGGCAGGTCTATACTGCCTTAAAGGGGGTATCGGGATGTGGCCTAGTAGAGCTGCTCTGTTCTGCATTTTTTTTATTTCCGTGAATCCGCTCTTCAGCCAGGACGTGCCCGCCTCGGCGGCGACCGCGGTTGGCTACGAAGGCCTTCTGTACAATCCGGCCGCCGTAGCGGTGCATCGTTCTCTCGCCGCCGGGTTGGGGACTATCATCGGAGGACCCGATGAATATTCAGTTAGTACCGTCCTGTCCGACAGTCTGCGGCTGGACTACCGGAGGGACGGGGCGGGGGAGACGCTGAACCTCCTCTACGGCCTCGCTTTTCCCCGCGACTCCGCCTTCCACGTCGGGGTGAGGTTTGCCGCGGATCTGCTCGATTTTCACCGGCGGGATATCGATATGGCCACGGGTCTGCTATGGTATCCCCATCGCTATCTGGCCGTTGCCGCAACCCAGGAGCAGCTTCTCGATCCCCTCTCCCGCCGCTACTGCTTCGGCCTGGGCTTGCGTCCGCTGACCGACCGGTTCACCCTGTTCGGGGATGTCATCTTTCCCCACGATTTTTCCCTTTCCGGTATAGACAGCGTGCTCGGGTTACGGGGGGAACCGGTGGCTGGAATCCAGGTCGGATTTCGAACGGAGAATCATTTTCAGGATTTTGTGGCCGGCATGTCGACGGCGATGAACTCGGTAAGGCTTGATCTCTCCTTGGCCGGGGATTTCGGTTTCAACGATCTTCGTTTCGGCGCGGGGGTGCGCTGCGAACTGCTTCCGCCCCGATCGATTTTGGAGTTCGGTCCGAAGGTTTATCATCTGAAGTTATCCAGGCCGATCGATCCCAATTCTACCGACAAGGAAAGTCTCTACAACCTGGACAGCCTGGTTGCCCGTCTGTATCAGCTGGCCGCGGACAGGAACCTGGAGACCCTGGTCCTGACCTTTGAATCTACCACAGTGCTGTCGATCGACGTGTTGGAGGAGCTGATAGATGCCTTCAGTTATCTGAAGAGCAGGGGAAAGACGATCATCAGCTATCTCGATTCCTCCTATTCCGAGTTCGACTATCTGGCCGCTGCCGCGGGCACCACGGTCGTTGCTTCTCCGTACACAATCGTGCCGCTGGTCGGTGTGGGTGCCAGGCTTCTGTTTTACAAGAACCTTTTCGAGAAGCTGGGAATAGAGGTCGAGTATGCCCGGTCGAGCGACTACAAATCCGCCCTCGATCGTTTCCTGCGGGAAAGCCTGAGTGCGGAGAATCGCAGGCAGCTCGAAGAGTACCTGGCGAGCTCCTACGAGCTGATCCTCGACATCCTGGTCTCTTCGCGCGGTTTTTCCAGGCAGCGTGCTCGAGAGCTTGTGGACGGCGGTCCCTACTGGTGTGAAGAAGCGGCAGAGCTGGGATTGGTGGATGAGGTGACCTACTACCAGGATTTCGAAGAGCAGTATTTGGATGAGTTGCCCGCAGTCCGCCTGGCCTATCGGGAGCATCAGAACCGGAGCTGGCGGTGTCCGGAGATCGCCGTGCTCAAGGCCTCCGGGGTCATCGTCAACAGTCAGGCCTTAAGTCCGTGGCGTCGATTGTTCTCCCGGAGCTATATCACCGAGAAGAACCTGATACCCGTGCTGGAGCGTCTTCAAGAGGCCGCCCGGGTGTCGGCGGTGATTCTGTACATAGACAGTGGGGGCGGGGACGGCCTGGTGAGTGACAAGATCTGGAAGGCCATCATGGAGCTGAAAGAGGAAAAACCTGTGGTAGTTGTAATGGGCCGGGTGGCCGCTTCCGGCGGCTACTATCTGGCCATGACCGGAGAAAGGGTGTTCGCCCGCAAGACCGCGCTGACCGGCAGCATCGGCTCCTACTCCTTCAAGATCGTGATCGCCGAGCTGCTGGAACGATACGGGATTACCACGGACTCGATCCGCTTCGGAGAAAACGTCGAGCTGTTTTCTCCCTTCACGGCCCTAAACGAGGAACAGCGCCAAAGACTGCGAGATCTCAACGACAGTTTCACCGAGCAGTTCTACAGAAAGGTGGCGGAAGCCCGATCCCTGCCGTACGAAACCGTGAAGGCGATCGGCGGCGGTAGGATCTACTCGGGGGAGCGGGCCCTGGAGCTAGAGCTGATCGATCAGATCGGCGGCGTCTATTCCGCCCTGAACTATCTCGAGCAGGAACTCGAGCTTTCGGAAGAGGAATACAGGCTTCGTTACTACCCGGACTGGAACATGCTGTTTCTTCTGGCACTCCGGGAGCTCCGAGAGGATCGTATCAAGGCTTCCCGGCTGCTGTTTCCCTGATCCATAGCCTCAATCTACACGAAGCGCTGGCGGATCTCCGAGCTCACATAATCCAGCACGGCCACGGTCACGGCGATGAACCATACGGCGATGCCGGCGGCCCGGTAGTCGAGCAGACGGATGTACTGGATCAGGATGAAGCCGATGCCGCCGCCGCCTACCAGCCCGATGATGGTGGACATGCGCACGTTGATATCCCACCGGTAGATGGAGAAACTCACAAACGGAGCGATCATCTGCGGTACCACGGCAAACATGATTGTCTGCAGGCGATTGGCTCCTGTTGCCTGAACCGCCTCGATCGGACCCGGGTCGATTCCCTCGATCGCCTCGGAGTACAGCTTGCCCAGCGCTGCAACGGAGTGGATCGTGAGGGCGATAATCCCGGCGAAGGGACCCAATCCCACCCAGACCACGGCGATGATGGCCCAGATCAGGGGCTCGATCGCTCGGATAATGTTGAGCACGGTTCGGGTGAGGTAGTAGATAGTGACCGTAACCCGGGAGCCGGACATGATGTTCCGGGCCGCTAGAAAACTGATGGGAATCGAAAAAATGATTCCGAACAGGGTCGCCATCATGCCCATAAAGATCGTTTCCACCATACGTTCGATGGTCAGCAGTAGGGGCTCGCTGGCCTTGAGCTTGCCCAGGGAAGCTATCTGCCGGGCCTGAACCTCGTGGGTCTGAAACTCAGCCGCCGTCGGGGGAATCAAACGGTAGGGCATGATCAGGTCGAACTCGAAGGACCCCTGGTCGTCGGTCGTGACGGTGATATACTTACTCTCCTGCCTGACCTGGAACTCATTGCCGAGGGGATCGCTCCACCAGATCTCCGTTTCCGTG
>CAZBXU010000056.1:0-20025 GCA_964495755.1 uncultured Spirochaetaceae bacterium
TTCAGCCCAAGCTTCATCATTCTCTCCTTCTTAATCCTTTGCTCATCTGGAATTATATTTCCACATAATCCCTTTGTCAAACATTTTTCTGCAAACTGCCACGGTAGGCCTGTTCGGCCAAGTAGGAGCTGCGCACGTAGGGTCCCGCCACGACGTGGCGGATTCCGCGCGCTACCGCCTTCTCCCGCAACAATTCGTACTCATCTGGATTATAGTATCGGTGCACAGGTGCATTAAATTTACCCGGTTGTAAATATTGTCCGATTGTCAGAATCTCCACCGGAACGGCAGCCAGATCCGAAAACAATCGGTGCAACTGCTCTTCAGTTTCTCCGAGACCGACCATGAATCCGGTCTTGATGCGCGGGCAACCCGATTTTCCACTCCTGCCGTTGCGACTCTGAGCAGCTGTGTTCAGAACATCCAGGGAACGCCTGTAATCGGCGCCGCTGCGCACTCGCTGATACTGCTCTTCGACCGTCTCTACGTTGTGGGCGAAGACCTCGATGGGCAGTCCGACTACCCATTCGATCATGTCACGCCGTCCTGCGAAATCGGGTACGAGAAGCTCAATTTGAAGAGAAGGGACCAACTTTTTGAGATCCTCCACAACCCGAACGAAGTGACCAGCACCCCCATCGGGAAGATCGTCCCTGGTGACCGAGGTGAGCACCGCGTAGCGGATGCCATTGCTGCGAACGTAGTCCGCGATTTTCCGGCCCTCCTCCCGATCCGGAGGCTGGGGATGGCCGTGCTCCACAGCACAAAAGGCGCAGCCACGGGTACATTGATCGCCCAGAATGAGAAAAGCGGTGTTTCCACATGCGAAGCACTCACCGAGGTTGGGGCAACGGGCGGATACACACACAGTGTGCAAACCAAGACCTTCTATGATTCTGCGCGTTCTCATGACCTCCGGAGTAAGCCTCTTCTGTTTACGCAACCACGGAGGCCGTGCAGCTATCTTCATTGTTCATCAACTCCTTCAACAAACTTGGCCGCCAGTAAGCGGTAGGCCTCGCCCCATCGCAGACGAACAGGACCAGACACCACAGGTTGGCCTCGAGGTTTGAGATCCTGATTGATATATTCGATCATTCCTTCCAGGGCACCGAGAAAATCGTCCTCCAACATAAGCAGCACGGTATCCCCGTAAGCCCGATCTGCGATCGGTTCCTCAACAACAGCCAGACCACCCTCTTTCGACATATAGTCGAGGCAAAACCCACTTAAAACATACGTTTTCAACACGACAATAACAACTTCCTGCTCCTTCATAGCATCGAGGAGTCGACGGGCCTTCACCCTATCCGTAATATTTCCAACGTCTTTCCTTAGGATACGGGCCGGATCCCCGAAACGGGAAAAGCCGTCTGTAAAACCGGCTATCTCCCTCTCGACTCTGTCGTTGCTGAGGGCGACAAGAATCCCGACCTGCGGTGTCTGCCGTGTTCGCTTCCCCCCTCCTATCCGATCCAAAAAGTCGGGATCCCGAAGGAGTTGGGCAACAATCGCTCCGGCCTCGTGATTTGCCTGCTCCCGGTCATAGACCAGGAGGATCTGGTTTCCCGGAACTGCGCCTGAATAACCTTCCTGGAATACCAGCGTATCGGGGAAACCAGCGGCGATCCGGGTTGGAGTGAAAGGATGGGCCGGAGTAAGATAAATATAATCGGGTTGGAAACGTTCAGCCACGGCGATGAAAGCCTGCAGGGCTTGATCCTCTGTGGACTCCGATTCTGCAATCTCGAGCTTGACGTTGATGCCTTGGGGAAACATTTGTTTGATTTGGCGTTCCTCGATGCCTCGACCTTCCAGCAGGTCGGCACTGTACGGATCGAAATAGAGCAGGAAGCGCGACCCGGATGTACAGGCGCTTAGCGCGAACAGAGTGAGAGAAAAAATGACCGCTGCTCGGATGTGGTGATGCACTCCCCCAAGCTACAACCGCGGTTCGTATTCGTCAACACCCCATCTCCGAACAGCGCACTGGAGGGCCCTGGAGGGATGCCTTGACAGGTTTGGCGATAACCGGCATAGTAGGTGCGCAAATATCGGAGTTCCGGCATTTTTTCAAACCACAAGAGAATAGAGCAATTCCGGTCAATAGGCAGGAGGTAAAATGACCCATTACAAAGAGATCGGTCTGTCCAATACAAAAGAAATGTTCAGAAAAGCCATGGAGGGAGGGTATGCCGTCCCTGCCTACAATTTCAATAACCTGGAACAGCTGCAGGCCATCATCAGCGGATGCCTGGAAAGCCGTTCACCTCTAATTCTTCAGATTTCGAAGGGGGCCCGCGCGTACGCCAATCAAACCCTTCTGCGCTATATGGCAGAGGGAGCGATGGAAATCGTCAACTCCTCCGAACATCCGATTCCAGTCGCCCTGCACCTGGATCACGGCGACAGCTACGAGCTGGCTGTATCCTGCATCGAAACGGGCTTTTCCTCCGTCATGATCGACGGTTCCGTCCTGTCCTACGATGGCAATGTGGCTCTTACCGCCAAAGTGGTGGAATACGCCCATAAGAACGAGGTTTCCGTGGAGGGGGAGTTGGGTGTGCTGGCCGGAATCGAAGATGCGGTTTCCCATGAAACGAGTAACTACACCAATCCGGACGACGTCGAAGATTTCGTTAAAAAAACAGGGGTGGATAGTCTGGCTATCTCGATCGGAACATCCCACGGCGCATACAAATTCAAGGTCAAGCCCGGGGAGTCTCCTCCTCCGCTACGCTTCGATATCCTGGAGGAGATCCAAAAGCGCATCCCCGGATTTCCCATCGTTCTTCATGGGGCATCTTCGGTGCTGCCGGTGTACGTGGACCTGATCAACCGATACGGCGGGAAGCTCGAGGGCGCAGTCGGTGTGTCAGAGGATCAGCTGCGACGGGCGGCCAAGTCCGCCGTTTGTAAGATCAACATCGACTCCGACGGCCGCCTGGTGGTCACCGCGATCGTACGAAAGATGCTTCACGAGGATCCTAAAAACTTCGATCCGCGCAAGTACCTTGGCCCGGCCAGGGAGGAGCTGATTCAGATGATTGCGCGCAAAAATCGAGAGGTGCTGGGAAGCGCAGATCGGGCATAACCCAGTGTGGAGCGATGGAAGAAAAAAAAGAGCGGACCATCGAGAAGGCCAGGGAGTACTTTCATAAATTCTGGTACCGCAAAGCTTCTCTCTCTACCCTGATTGCGGAGATCGGCATATCCAAACCCACCTTCTACAACTACTTCAAGAACAAGGAGCAGCTTTTCAACTCGGTCATGCTGGCCACCTATAACGAGTTCCAGTACGAGTTCAACCAGAGGAGCAAGACCGCCGGCAGTGCGGTCGAGAAGCTCGATATCTTCGTTCGTACCTACGCCTGGTTCTTGGACAATTATCCTCTGTACAAGGATCTCTACATCCCCGGAAATGATCTGTTGTCCCGCTGGGTCAAATCTCGATGGTCGAAAGATCTTTTCGCAGAAGGCATTGAAACCGTGAAAGGGATCATAGAACAAGGCCAGGAGGAGGGTATCTTCCAAAAAGGCGTCGATACCGAGGCGGCTGCCCTGGTCGTGTACAACGCAATCGTGCTATTGCTCTCCCACGACCCAAACCAGTTTCGGCGAAAGAACAAAGCCCCCTATCATCTCGACATCGATACGCTGCTGCGTATTCTGGGACAGGGATTGATTGCCCCTGATTAAACATCCCGTTCCAGAAAGGTGTATACCAAGGACCCGAGAAAGAGCAACACCGTGAGGACACCCGCCCAGAGCAGGTATGCCCGCATATAGAGGTAGCTAATTGCCGCGCTGAGGAAGGGAACAAATACCAGAAGGATCAGAAACAGCACCCGCACCACGCCGTACCACTCCTGATAACGGAGAAAAAAAATCGTTAGAAAAAGCAAACCCGCCATCCGCACAGCCGGCAGGAGGAAGAGCAGGTAGGGGTCGTACTGCCCATATTGGGAAAAGACCTCTACAATTCCAATCAAGGTATAGAATCCCCCCCCGAACAGCAGAAGCTCCCGAAATGTTTTCTGGGAATAAGCCAGAAGGTATAGAACCGCCAAAAAAACGACTGGAATCAGATGATCGGTAAAGAGGTAGTACAGATAGAGGGGAAAGTGGCGATACGACAGGGGAAGGAACCGCCGCAATATAAGAATCACAACCATACAGGGCAGGGCGTAGAAAAATCCCTTGATGAACTGAAGCGCCTGCAATCCCCGCTGGGCAGATATCGCCGTCGCTTTGAGTGTTTCCCGTCGACCGGCGACAGACAGCACAAAAAGGGTGAAACAGGGTATGCCCAGGACTGCAAACAGGCTCATCTGGATTTATCCAAGGACCGTTTCTTCGATCTTGCGAACCTGGGAGCGATACAGGGAGGTAATACTCACACCGTAGTCGGCGATCAGCTGAATGATGTTCCTCGAATGGTCGGGTAAATCCTCCCCGTTGAGTCGGTCGCCGGCATCCCCCAAACCGGGCAGGATATAGGCAATGTTGTTCAGACTGGGATCCATCCAGAGAGTGTAGATCTCCGAGTTCTCAATTGCCCGTACGATGCGAAGGGAGCCTTTGAGCACGGAAATTACGTTAAGGAACTTGATGGAGCGAGGCTTGATTCCCTGATCGAGGAGATACTTCACGATGGTGACCAGGCTTCCCCCGGTAGCATTCATCGGGTCCGCAAAGAACAGATCCTTCCCATCGAGAAGATCGAGATCAAAATAGGAGCGTTCCAAATCGAGAATGTAAGCCATATTGTGCTCTTCTTTGGTATCATCCCGACTGATACGGAACAGGGCGAAAGGTGTGACGTAATCGTTTGAAGAGTACTCCTGGATCTCCTTGGACACGATCATGGAGGGCAACAGGGCCGCCCGCAGCATCACGCACATCACGCTGTCGCTCACTTTTTCATCGACATCGGGGATCTTATGCACAGCGTAGTTCTGCGTCGGGATGTTTACCGGCGTATCGACAAAGATGTAATTCTTCTTCTCAGGGATAGAGCTGGAAAAGGCCAGATTGAACAACAACTCATATGCCCTCTGAATATAATAGACAAACTCCGGAGTCTCGGTACGAATATCCCGCAGTTTGGCAATCAACCGGGAAGCTTCCCCGTGAGTCGTGCGGGGAGTCTCGAAGGAATATACATGGATATTCGGTTCCCTGTGGCTGATCTCCTGCATCTTTTCGCCCATCTCGTTGTATACACTGATGAGCTCCTTCCTTGCTTTCTTCTTTTCTTCCGGAGGGATCGCTTGGCCCAACCTCGGAAAGAGATCCATGGCTTCGGCGTATTTGGTGTCCATAGTGGCGATGGTCTTTTTGTCTTCGTCGGTCAAATATCCGTCGAGGTCTGAGGCTTGTAGAACTATTTGTTTCATGAGCCAACTGTACCTACCCCTTTGCCCTTCGTCAAGAACATGAGGTTTCACCCTTGAAACTCATGTGCCCGCAGTGCTATGAAAACCTACAGGTGAAAGCTAACGAACAAACCCAGCGTGTGCGTTACGTCTTTAGAGGCGTGATTCAGGGAGTTGGATTCCGGCCTACCGTGTATCGATGCGCGGTTTCTCTCCGACTGACTGGTTTCGTTCGCAACCAGCGTTCCGAGGTGGTTGCTGAGATCCAAGGACCTCCTTCAGGTGTAGAACAATTTCCCACGGTGCTGCGGGAGACGCTTCCGCCGGCTGCGGTGTTGGAAAAGATGCACTCCGAGCAGATCCCGGTGCAGTCTGAGGAGGCATTCCGGATTCTCGAGAGCAAGGCGACGGCATACAGTTTTCCCCCGATCCCTCCGGACCTGGCGATATGCCCGGAGTGCAACGCGGAGCTCTTCGATCCGGACAACAGGAGATATCTCTATCCGTTCATCACCTGCACCCAGTGCGGTCCCCGCTACTCGATTGTCGAGGACACCCCCTTCGATCGAGACACCACATCGATGATCGATTTCCCCCAGTGTCCGGACTGCCTGGCGGAATACACCAACCCTGAGGATCGACGCTTTCATTCTCAGACCAACTCCTGCTGGTCCTGCGGGCCTACACTGGAACTTCGGGCCGCCGACGGAACGGCTGAGGAAGGAGACCCGATCACAGAGACCGTGTCCGCTTTGCAGGCGGGAAAAATCGTCGCGATTCAGGGGATCGGAGGCTTTCACCTGGCCGCGGATCCACGAAATTTCAGAGCCATGCAGCGGATACGGCAGGACAAAGAACGGGAACGCAAGCCCTTTGCCCTGATGGTTGCCGACCGGGAAGAAGCGCTGCGGCTGTGCCGCCTTCAAGAAGGAGGTTTAGAGCGTCTGTCATCGACGGCCTCACCCGTCTTGATCTTTCCCCTGGCCGACAACGCCCCTTCCCACCTTCGGACCGTCTCCCAAACAGGTACCCTGGGGATCATGCTCCCCTACACCCCCCTCCACCTGCTGTTGTTCAGCTATCCAGACGTGGATATTTCCTACCGCCACCTGGTGATGACCTCAGGCAATCTCAAGGGCGAACCGATCATCACCGACCCGGAGGAAGCCTTCGACAAGTTGTCGGATGTGGCGGATCTGTTTTTGTATAATAACCGTCGGATCCTCTTTCGTACCGATGATTCGGTGGAGCGGGTGACCCGGGAAGGTCGGCGTATCTTTCTTCGTCGTTCCCGGGGATACGTACCTAGGCTGATACCGCTGAAAACGAGTTTGGCGACTACCGTCCTCGGGGTCGGGGCCGATCTGAAAAACGCCCCCGCCCTGGGAAAGGAAACCGATATCTACCTGGCTCCCTATATCGGGGATTTGGAGGATCCCCTTACGCGCAGGGATTTCGAGAGGCAGATTCACAAGATCCTGACCCTCTACGAGGTACAGCCCGAAACACTCATATACGACCTTCACCCCGCCTACCATTCGACACGATGGGCTTTGGGGCAGAAAATCGAACACAAGGTCGGCGTTCAACACCACCACGCGCACCTGCTTGCGGTCATGGCGGAACACCAGCTCGACGAGGTTGTTGGTCTGTCCTTCGACGGCACGGGATACGGCACAGATGGAACGATCTGGGGGGGGGAGTTCCTTCTTTCCCGGCGGGGAGGCTTCCGCCGGCTCGGATCTTTCAGAAACTTCACCCTGCCGGGAGGGGAGGCGGCGGTGCTGCATCCGCTTCGGATCGCCCTTTCTCTGCTGCGAGAATCCCTCGAGGCGAAAGAGCTCGAAGAGCTGTTCTGCGGGTATCACCGGCTGCCGGAGCAAAACCTTTTAACAATCCTTGATATGATAGACAAGAACCTGAACTGTCCGACCACTTCATCCCTGGGGCGCATCTTTGACGCAGCTTCCGCCCTGCTCGGGCTGGTGGACACGGTCAGCTACGAGGGGGAAGGACCGATACGACTGGAGGGTCTTGCCCTTAAAGTGTACCGTGGGGAGCTGCTGGATGCTTCCGGGAGCCGGTTCGGCGGCGGGATATCTGTGGATCAAGACGGAAGCGGATTCTTCAGGCTGGACTGCAGCCAAAGCTTGAGATCCCTGGCGCTGATGCGGGCAGGGGATCCGCAAATCGAAGAATCTGTTCTGTCCTTGCTGGCACTGGACTTTCATAAGGCCATCGCTGCAGCAGCTCTCGAGGGTGCCCGTCGTATGATGGAGCAAACGGGCATTCCCAGGATCGCCCTGTCCGGGGGTGTTTTTCAGAACGTTCTGCTCACCGAGCTGCTCGTACCCGCTTTAATCAAAGAGGGATTCGACGTATACACCCATCGGGACGTTCCGACGGGCGACGGGGGTATTGCGGTGGGACAGGTTTATTTTCTACCCGGGAATGAGTAAACTATAGCACTGGAGGAGACCATGTGTTTGGCTGTGCCAATGAAGATAGTGAAGATCGACAGTGCCGGAAAGGCGCTGGTGAAGCAGGACGACCTTGAAACAGAGGTCGACCTCACCCTGATTGAAGATCCGAAGGTCGGAGACTATGTGATCATACACGCAGGATACGCGATCAATCTGCTCGACCTGGAAGAAGCCCAGGAGCGATTGGAGCTGTTTCGCGCCATAGAGGAGTCCGGGTGAGTGGCTTCGGCCACCGCTTGCAGGCTTCGATGTCTCTGAAACAGATCCTGCAGGACCGTCGTCTGGCGGAACCTTTGCTGCGGGAAATCGAAAAAACGGCGGCGGAGATATCCCGTACGGTGAGGATCATGGAGGTCTGTGGCACCCATACCGTCGCGATCCGCCGTTCCGGAATTCATTCTCTTCTTCCCGAAAATGTGTTGCTGATCTCCGGCCCCGGCTGTCCGGTTTGTGTGACCCCGACCAGCTATATCGACAACGCCCTGCAGCTGCTGGAGACTACGGACACTACGGTGGCATCCTTTGGCGACATGCTGAAAGTCCCGGGATCGGACGGCAGAAACCTGGCTGGGTATATGGGCGGCGGTAGAGTACGAATCGTATACTCTCCGGCAGAGCTTCTACCCATCGCAGAAAGTTCCTCAGGCTCGGTGGTTTTCTTGGCCATAGGTTTCGAAACCACGATCCCCACTGTTGCCGCCGCATTTCTGCAGGCCCGCCGGGCAGGGCTTTCCAACCTGTACTTGTACACCGCTTTCAAGACCGTGCCCCCCGCCCTGCGCGCCCTACTGAGCAGTCCGGATAGACAGCTCGATGGGTTCCTCCTCCCCGGTCATGTTTCGGTGATCATCGGAGAGCAACCCTACCGCTTTCTCGAAGAACCGGGGGGCGTCGCGGGAGTCATCGCCGGATTTGAACCCCTCGATCTGTTGCAGGGGATACTGGCTGTGCTTCGCCAGATCGCCCGGGGGGAACAGCGGGTGGAAAATGCCTACACCCGGGCCGTACGTGCCCAGGGGAATCCGAAAGCCCGGGAAATCATGAGTCAGGTCCTTGAACCGGCAGATGCTCTCTGGCGGGGATTTGGGAAAATCCAGGCCAGCGGCCTGGTATTAAAGGGGGACTATCAAGAGGCGGATGCGGCGCTGCACTTCTGCCTACCGCCGCTCTACAACCTGGAGCCGCCGGGCTGTGCCTGCGCTCAGGTTCTGCAAGGCCGTCTCCCGCCCACAGAATGTCCGCTGTTCGGCAGCAGCTGTACGCCGGAGGCGCCGATCGGGCCGTGCATGGTTTCCTCCGAAGGCACCTGTGCAGCCAGTTTTCGCTACGGCGGGGCCGTACTGTGAGTACCTCCGATCGCATCACGCTGGAGCACGGCAGCGGCGGCGCCCTGTCCCGACAGCTTACAGAAGAGCTGATCTATCCCATTTTGAAGAACGAAGCGTACGGGGAACTGTCCGATGCCACCGCCTTCGAGATCCAAGGCAGGGTGTTTATCACCACCGACACCTACGTCGTGGATCCTCCCTTCTTTCCAGGCGGGGACATCGGCACTCTGGGCGTTTTCGGCACCTGTAACGATCTGGCCGTGTGCGGGGCTCGACCCCGCTACCTCACGATGGGTCTTGTCCTGGAAGAAGGCTTCCCCACCTCCGATCTCAAGCGTGTGCTGGAATCGGTACGACGGGCCGCCGATCGGTCCAGAGTCCAGGTGATCACCGGCGATACCAAAGTTGTCCCCTCCGGCAAGGGAGGAGGTATTTTCATGAATACCACAGGCGTCGGAGAGGCCCTGGGCAATCACCTCTTGTCGGCCAAGAATATAAAGAGCGGGGACAAGGTTCTGATCTCCGGTCCGATCGGCAGCCACGGTCTGGCGATCCTGGCGGCTCGGGAGGGCCTAAAGATCGCCGCCTGCTTGAGCTCGGACTGCGCCGCGCTGTTTCCCCTGTGCAGCGCGCTGTACTCTCTGGGCAAGGATCTTCGCTTCATGAGGGATGCAACTCGCGGGGGTGCGGCGGCGGTACTGAATGAAGCGGTCGGGGGCAACTGCGAATGCGGATTGGAGATCCTGGAGACCGCTTTTCCGGTTCCCACGGCCGTGGCGGCGGCCTCGGACCTGCTGGGACTCAATCCTATGGAAATAGCCAATGAAGGGGTGTTTATCGCCATGGTGGCGCCGGCCGCAGCCGACAAGGCGATTTCCCTTCTTCGTTCCTTCGATACGGGTCGGGAGGCTTGCCAGATTGGAGCCGTGGACAGCCGATATCCGGGCAAGGTAATCCTAGAAACTGCGGTTGGGGGACGGCGCATTCTGGATCTTCCCCGCGGCCTGTTGTTGCCGCGGATCTGCTAGAACTCCGGCCTCACTCACCGTGATACTGAATTAAGGTGCGAAGCTTGTATTCTTCGAGCTCTCTTTCGTAATTCAGGAAGGGAAGCCCGACCACGGCAAAGATGCCAATCACTTCAGCACCCGCCGTCGTGAACAGATCCGCTGCAGCCTTGATCGTTCCTCCGGTTGCGATCAGATCATCCACCAGGAGGATCCTCTGATCCGGATTCACATCCGCCTTGTGGACTTCGATCTCATCCTCCCCATACTCCAAGGCAAAACTGGCTCGGTAAGTCGCTCCCGGCAGCTTTCCCTTCTTACGTACCAGGATCAGAGGCAGCTGAAGACTGAGGGCGACCGGGGCGGCAAACAGAAAACCTCTAGCCTCTACCCCAGCGACGGCATTTGCCTCAGAGTCGCGACAGAATACTTGAGCTTGATCGACACAGTACTTGAAGGCTGAGGGCGCGGTAAGGATGCTGGTGATATCGTAAAAGAGGATCCCTGGTTTGGGGAAATCCGGGACCTTGCGGATCGCCCCATCAAGGTCGTATTCACCGATCACGGGCTTGATCCTCCAGTTGCCGGGTCAGAGCTGCTACCCAGCCCCCCAGGACCGTAGGATCGAGCTGGCCGGCCTTTAGGTTCAGAAAGCTCTGATCGGACAGGACCAGCTCGCAGTTCTTCAGAGCCTGGCGAAAAGCCTCGAGCGTGGGCTCGCTGTCCATGGAGAACAGGCCTCCGACCCGCCCGGCCAGGGTTATTCCCTCGAGTGCTCGCAGAATTTCGGAAAAATCCGGATGGATCGGCTCCCCTCCCTCGGGCAGGGATCCAAGCAGGAAGAGGTCTGCAGCGGTCAAGTCGGGGATAGTGGACTGAGCAGCAGCTTTGATCTCCACTTCGTAACTGTCTCTGTCGAAGCACTCTTCAAGGCGATGAACCAGCTGCTGCATCTGATCGTCCGCCGGTGCGTAAATGATGGCTGCCCGGTACATACTCCGCCTCCTCCCCTTTTCTAACGCATCCTATTATGGATACTCTTCACCGGTCAACACTATGGATAGAGTCTGCGCAATCCCTTTACCCGGGCGCGGGCGTTAAGGCTGAGCTCGGATCGCTGACCCTCTTGGAGCATATGATAGCCGAGGCCGGCCACCATGGCTGCATTATCGGTACATAGTCCGAGGGAGGGGAAAATCACCTCCAGATCCGGTTGCCCGCTCAACTGCTTTCGCAGGTAGCTGTTGGCCGCCACCCCACCCCCGACGACGATCCTGTTTAGACCGGTATGGCCGACGGCCTTGACGGTTCGATCTACAAGGATATCGACTGCGGCAGCTTGAAAGGAAGCTGCTATATTCTCCCTGCTCTTCGCGAAGTCTCTATTCCAGAATCTGTCGAGTTGATTGACCACGGCTGTTTTTAATCCGGAGTAGGAAAAATCGAAGGGGTGATCCCCTTTGTGAAGCGACGGCCGGGGAAAGCGAAAGGCCTGCGGGGATCCTTTTTGGGAGAGCCTGTCGATGGCTACTCCTCCGGGAAATCCCAGGTCGTAGTGTTTTGCCACCTTATCGAAGGCCTCTCCGCAGGCATCGTCGATCGTTGTGCCCAACACCCGCATCGTATCGAAGTCCTCAACCTTGGCAATCAGAGTGTGTCCGCCGGATACGAGCAGTCCGATGTAGGGATAACCAATGTCTGCCTCCAAATGGGGGGCGTAGAGATGGGCGAGGATGTGGTCGACGCCGACCAGCGGTTTCGCGAGGGCGAAGGCCAGCCCTTTTGCAAAGGATAGACCCACCAGCAGAGATCCGATCAGACCCGGTTGATAGGTAACAGCCAGCCCGTCCACTTCCGTGGCCTTGATTTTCGCTTCGTCCAGAGCCTGTTCGACCACACGAGAGATGGTTTCGATATGCCGGCGGGAAGCAATTTCCGGAACCACTCCGTAGAAGGGCCGGTGGTCTTCGATCTGAGTGGCGACAACGTCGCTGAGCACTCTCGTTCCGTTCTCGACCACAGAAGCGGCACACTCGTCGCAGGAGGTTTCCACGCCCAGGACAATCATGAATCCTCTCCCGACTCCTCGATCAGAGCCGAGACGGGAACCAGTTCCACTCCCGCCTTTTCCAACTCATCCAACAGCTGTTCGATCACATCAACGATCTGGGGATTGTGGATATGCCCGATCAGGACGGCATAACCGTTTTCTCGGGCCACCTGAATCCCGCTCTCCAGGGCCGTTTGAATCGCCTCGGACTCCGGCTCGTTGTCCAGGAAAATATCCCTCTCTAAAAAGGGGACATCGTACAGCTTCGCCACCCCGGCGCCGACAGACTCTGCGGTGGTGCGACTGTCCAGGTAGAAACGCCGGCTTGATCGAAGATAATCCATGACCACGTTCATGACCCGCTCATCCGCCGTAGCCCGGGATCCCATGTGGTTGTTCATACCCACCGCCTGTGGAACTTGAGAAAAACTGTTCTCCAGTAATCGGCGTATCTCCTCATCGCTCTGAGTCGTGAGGATCGCTCCCGGGCCGGGGTCGTTTCCATTCACCGCCTCCATGGGCATATGCAGAAGAAGCTCTTTCCCCGCCTCTACGACTCGCCGGGCCGATTCACTGCTGTAGGGCAAGTTGGGAAGTACGGACAGGGAAATCGGACCCGGAAAGCCGAGAAACCCCTCGAGCTGCTCGAGGTTGTAGCCCACATCGTCGATGACAACGGCGATTCGAACTTTGGGGACCGGCCGTTCCCGGCGAGGCTGTCTTTCAGGGGGCGCACCCTCCTCGGTCTGTTGGGGAACCGACTCGCGGGGCTGTTCCGCTTCAGGAAGCTGCCTCCCCCGGTTCGTAGGCAGAAGAACTATGATTGCAACCAAAGACGCGGCTATAACCGCGAGGAGCAGGATCGCCCGCCGTGAACGAGATTTAGATTTCATGGATTGGTTCTTGCGCCCCGTGGACATGGGCCTATTGTATCTCTGGGTTTGTCTTGGTCAAGACGTAAGGCAGGTGTGGGATCAGGTATATACGAATTCCCGCAACTCTTGGGCACTTTCCTTCAACTTTTTCAATGCGCGAATCTCGATCTGCCGTACCGTCTCAGGAGAGATACCCATCTCGTCTCCTATTTTCTTCAGCGTATACTTCTTCCCCCCATAGAAGGCGAACCTGTAAAGCAGAATCTGTTTCTCCTTGTCAAGTAAGGTCTCGAGAAACTTCAATGTCCGATCCCGCAGGTTTTCCCGCAGCAGATCTTTTTCAGGTATATAGGAGGTGTCTTCGATAACATCCTGGAGGGTCCCGCTGTCCTCTTGAGTCGGCCCGTCCAGAGAGACCACGGCGTTGGAGAGCTGCATGATCGTTTCCACTTCCCGCATTTTCAGACCCAGCTCTTCGGCGATCTCTTCAATATTTGGCGTTCTTTTCAGTTCTTGGGACAGCGAATTATAGGCCTTGTTGATCTTCCGCAGCTTCTCCTCTTTTCTGTGGGGAAGACGGATAGTTCGCCGTTTGTTCGACAGGGCGCGTACGATCGCCTGTTTTATCCACCAGGAAGCGTAGGTGCTGAATCTTACACGTTTGCGAAAATCGTACTTTGAGGCTGCCTTGATCAACCCCAGATTCCCCTCCTGGATGAGATCGAGGAGGGCAACATCCTGGGTCATATATTTTTTTGCGATTCGTACGACCAGCCGAAGGTTCGCTTCGATCAGGGTCTGCCGGGCAGCATCATCGCCGTCGAGAACCCGCTTTGACAGTGCAAGCTCTTCTTCGAAGGTCAGCAGCCGGCTCTTCTTGATCTGAGCAAAGTAGGCCCGCAGAGTATCTTCTTTGCTCTCTACACTTTGCACTTTCATCGTAGGTTCCTGATGATATTGGTGCAAGAAACGTGCCAACTACCATCTACGAATAACAGCCTATAAGTAATTGCGATATAGACAGTTATCTTTTTATCTAGCCTGGACCCAACGAAACATCTTTTTTTGTCTACTTTTTTATACCATTGGGCGGGCCGGGGTTCTACAAAAGTATTCACTTCCCGATGTGGCGATTCCAGCGCATCAGCCGGCAGTGTTCAGCTGTCTGTAGATCATATCCGAAATCCCAAAACTGCCGCTCTCGGCCATTTTCTCTGCGTATTCGTCGTACAGCATATCTTCGAAAAACTCTTCCGCCATGCCCCCATCCAGCAGACCGGTTTTGGCCACGGATTTACGCATAACGTTGAGCATCTGTTTGATGAAAATGGCCTCGAACTCCTGAGACACCTTGTACAGTTTGCTTGTTTTGTCTATGGTCCCGTTCTTTTTCGGTGCTCCAGTTGCTCCGATACGGGGCAGGTCGTTGTTGGGAAGATAGGGCTGATAGGGGATATTCGCGATTTCCATCTGTCCGTCCTTAATTTACGATTAGCGTACCGTACAGGGATCCGGCCCTGTCGATCGCTTTGATGATATAGATGATCATCTCTGTTTCCAAACCGATGCTTCTGAGCGTTTCCACCAGATCCTCGACGGTCGCGGTCTCCTTAAAAATAAAGCTTCGCTCAGCCTCCTCCTCATCCAACAAACCTCCCGTGGGTCGGCGATAGGGACTCACGCTGACTGAAATATCTTTGTAGGAAACAGCGACCTGACCGATCCGTACCCGTTCGCCAAATATGATCACCCCGGAGCTGGAATCTATCACCACTTTGTTCGAAGGTTCGGGGGTGACTTCGAGGGATTCCAACCGGGCTATGAAGGCCACCGGATCCGCACGCCACTGGGGGGGGATGGTCAGCTCGACCATAGCCGCGTCCACGGCCTGGAGCTCGATATCCGGGTACTCCTGGCGTATCGCCGCAGAGACGGTGTTGGCGGTCACGAAATCCGGGTTGCGTAAAATCAACGAGAGTGTATCGTCCTTGAGGAATTCCGAAATCACTTCCTGCTCGATGATCGCACCTCCGGGGATGCTTCCTACCGTTTGTCGGCTGTTCCCGGAAGTGGACTGGACGAAGAAAATCTGTCCCTGAGCGAGAGCATAGACATTTCCATTGGCGGCCTTCAGCGGCGTCTGAAGAAGCACCCCTCCCTCCAGACTGCGGGCATCCCCGATACTCGAAACGATGATGTCTACTGCTTCCCCTGAACGTACGAAAGCGGGAACCGCACAGCTCACGGTAACCACCGCACAGTTCCTGCTGCGCACATCCGCGGCATCAATACGAAAGCCGAAGTTCGATACCAGATTAGCGATCGCCGCCTTCAGCAGTTCGGAGTTCTGGGAGTCTCCTCTTCCGGTCAGACCGGTTACCAGCCCGATACCCACGAGCTGATTCTCCCTGATACCTCTCAAATCGGCGATATCCTTGATGCGGACCGTAGGGATGGCAAAAATAGTGACGCTCAGGAATAAAAAGAAGACAATAAACACTTCTTTAATAGCTTTCAACTGACACCTCCCCGGCTGCGGTAATCCGCCCCTGAAAGCGCTTTCCGGTCAGATCGGCACGAACGTCGATGAGATCTCCAAAGCTTCCGGAGCGGAAGGCTCTGCCTGGAAGGCTGATCTGAAGCCCGGGGCGGGCAAAGGTGATTGTAATCCGGTCCCCAGCCCTTACCGCCAGGAATTGTTGCAGTCGGTTCCTCTCGATGCGCTCCCCTTGTCCGATCGACGCGGTGGTTCTGTACTGACCGAGGGTATCCTGTTCCGTGAGAAAGGAAGAGCTAAGCAGCGAAATATCTTCTTCGTTGAAGGTCAATAGCTCTTCACTCAACACCTGATCCGCAGGCAGATCGAATCTAGCCCGGGCGACGGGGAGAAAGTGGTGAATCCAGATGCGAAAGGATCCCTCCAGGTTCCCAAAACGCAGAACATCATCGCCACGGGCACTTAGAATCTTGTAGGTTATCTCCATCTGACCGGCGGGAAAGCCTTTAGCGGAAGAATATCTTCTCGTTTCGAAGACAACCCGATCCTCCCACCCCGAGGCCATTCCCTGCGCCTCGACTGCGCTGTCCGAGCTTTCCAACAGCATGGGAGATTTTAGCATCTCGATCTCGATTCGTCCTTGTTTCAGGGTGTCCTGACTGTCGATATAGGACAGAAGAGCGGAGAAGAACCACTGCTCTCCCTCTGGAATCGCAGCGCGCGGCAGAAGCGCAACTCTGCTCCCGATGACAACAACTTCTCCGACGATCGAAGCGACCCTCTCCTGGATAACCCGCGCCGGCAGCAACATCGGGCGGGCCGGTACGGGACCGAGGGGCAGCTGATCGAGGAGGCGAGCTTGCGCCGGATCCGAACTGATAACAGAAGCGACCTGTCCCAAGGTGTAGTGTGGATCCTCGAGTAAGGCGGATTTATGCAAATAGACGGTTACGGGCGCTCCCGTAGAGGTGTAGCCCGGAGCGGCCCAGCCGGCGATGCTGAAACACAACCCGGCTGTGACCAGGATCGAGAGCAGGACCCGGCGCCAAGCTTTATTCATTCCTTTTACCGCTTGAGATTGTTCGCGGTGGCCAACATAGAATCGGAGGTCTGTATGGCTTTGGAATTGGTCTCGTAGGCTCTCTGCGCAACAATCATATTCACCATTTCCTGAACCACGGAGACGTTCGACATTTCGAGGAAACGCTGAACGATCTTACCCATCCCGTCGAAACCGGGGCGTCCCGGAATGACTTCGCCGGTAGCATTGGTGACCTTGAAGATATTCTCCCCGGCTGCCTGCAGACCCGCCGGATTGACAAAGCGATAGATCTCGATCTGTCCCACCTCGATCGGATCATCGATTCCAGCCACCTTCGCAGTAACCCTGCCATCCTGAGACATGGTCAAGGTTTCTCTGATGAAACCGTCCGGAAGGATAATTTCAGGCATGAATCGATAGCCATTGGAGTTGACCAGCTGCCCGTTGGAATCGATCTTGAAAGATCCGTCTCTGGTGTATCCGTAACTTCCGTCGTAGAGAAGGACTCGAAAGAAACCCTCTCCTTCGATAGCCAGGTCAGCTACATTCCCGGTGGCTTGGAGCGCGCCCTGGGTGAAAATCTTTTGGGTCGCCGCCGGACGTACACCGTGTCCGACCTGGATTCCCGTCGGAACCAGGGTCACCTCGGTAGCCGGGGTGCCGGCGACACGCAGCGTCTGATACAGCAAATCCTCAAAATCGGGACGGTTGGCCTTAAACCCCGTGGTATTCACGTTCGCCAGATTGTTCGCAATGGTATCAATGTTGAACTGCTGTCCCACCATGCCGGATGCAGCAGTCCAGAGAGATCGCATCATCTTTTAGTCTACCTCCTAAACTCGTAGTGCCTCGTTGATGAGGCGTCCCAACAGGTTGTCCTGTGTCTGGATCATTTTTTGATTTGCTTCATAGGTCCTCTGCACTTCGATCATCCGAACCATCTCGGTAACAACGTTCACGTTCGAGCTTTCCAGAAAACCCTGCCGCACTTTGGGTCGCCGATCTCCGGCCGCTATTTCCGCAGGTCCCGATTCCTCCGTATCTTTCCAGAATGAGTTGCCTATCTTTTTCAGATATCGGGGCCGTTTAAATTCGACAATTTTCAACCGGTCCACCCGTTCGAGATTCTCCCACTCATTCTCTTCGAGGGACACGAGCCTGCGCTCGTCGCCGGAGTAGGTCGCGTTCTGATAGACCACCCCATCCTGGTCAATGACGAAATTGTTCTTCTTCGCTTGAATGGGACCGTTTTCCCCGAGGACGAATTCACCGTGCTTGGTGACCAGATACCCCTCGTCGTTGATTAGAAAGGACCCGTTTCGGGTGTAGCGCTCCCCATCAGGGAGCAGCACCGAGATGAAACCCTCTCCTTCCAGAGCCAGATCAAAGGGGTTTTCCGTCTGTTTTAAGGATCCTTGGGTGAAGACGGTGAATACTTCGTTGAGCTCCGCCCCAGTGCCCAGCTTTCCCACGATCGGGGTTGTATCGATCGAACCTAGAGGGAACACGAACATCCCGTCGTCATTCATGCGACGGATTAGTATTTCCGGAAACGCCTTGTTGATGGCCGTATCCCGTTTGTACCCGTTCAGGTCGACATTGGCCAGGTTATTGGCAATTGTGTCCAGGCGATGCATCTGCACCACCATCCCGCTCGCACCTGTATATAGACCACGAATCAAGGACGACCTCCTCTGCTGCCGGTATCCATACCCGAAACACATCACGTGTCCACGCGGGTATCAATGTGATTATCGGTGCGGCGAAAGAATCCTTGATGGAAGGTGTAGATAGAAACCGCGATTGGCGATCATGGGGGAAGATTATTAATTGAATACTATCTCCTCTTGTAGAACTCTGAGTAGCTTCCTATCCAAGGTCCATACTTTTGCATTGGACCAGGTCGCGGCGATGATTATCACCGCGTCGATCAGACCGACACCTTTTGATACCAGCTTATGTTCTCCGGAATATCGGCCCGCTTCTATCCAGACATTTTCTAAATTAGCTCGAGGCAGGTAATCCCAGTAAGATAGAATCAAATCGCGTTCCCGAGCGTTCTTCGCCCCCTGAAGCAACTCACCGAAGACGCATTCAAGCCCCAGGGCTTTGCCGTCCTCCAGAACGACTCTGGCTGTCTCGAAGACATCTGGTTGTTTCTTGAAGAAGGCTATCCAGACAGAGGTGTCAAGAATGATCATACTTTGCGATTAATGTCACGGGTTTGTTCCGCGGAAAAATTCCCAACAAACTCAAGTGGTTTCTTCGCGACTTGGTTGTTAAGCTCTCTGATGTGCCGAAGGGCAGACCACTCGTGAAGCGCGATGATAAGCGATTCCGTAAGGTTCTTGCCGTGTGTCAGCCGGCGGACCTCTTTCACCAGTTTGTCTGGCAGTATTGCTGTGACTTTCATACGATGAATGATACGATTTACTATCGTATTCGTCAAGGACGGAAAAACGACTATAACTGTAGACAAAATGCCTGGAAATGATGTAAATTATACGGGACGCAATAATTGTGGATAGTTATATTTCCTTATATAATAAGGAAATATTTGCCAGAATAGCCTATGAAAACAAAATTCGGTTGGATTCTGTTAATTTATGACCATGTAAGTAATTAAAAATACCAAAAAGTTAATACTTTATCAAAATCAATTTTATTCCTTTCCATTGTTACGCACAAACTGCCAAATTTTAGGGTTTCGAGGTTGTTTTTTTTAATTTCAAGTGATATAATGTTAACAAAAGATGTGTTATTGACGATATAGTTAACATGTGATCTTATCAGGGAGGGATGATGAAAAAGCGAAATGTTGAATTGGATGAGCATGCTCTTAGGACGTTCACTCTGAAAAAAGTATTGACGATCACTGAACTTGCTAAGATTTTAATCTGTTCTATCATCACTGTCCGAAGACGTTTGAAAGAATGGCGTGCTTGCACCAGTTACAATAAAAATGGCCGCTACTATACCCTTCCATCAATTCCTAAATTCAACAAAAAGGGTATATGGACTTACAAGGATATTTTCTTCTCTAGATACGGTACTTTGAAGAATACTGTTATTGCCTTAGCAACAAAATCAAAGAAAGGTTTGAATCATTCTGAACTTGAAGAAATTATTGGGATGAACCCAAAATGTTTTATGGCTCGTTTCAAAGAGATTCCAGGGGTAAGAAAAGAAAAGTATAAAAACCAAATTGTATATTTCTCAGCAGATCCTTACACATACGAAGCGCAGAAAGAAAAAAGATTTCCCCCAGAATCTTCTGCACCCAAGCTGCCACCGGATGCTATGATAATAGTCATTCTTGTTGAGCTGATCCAGAATCCGGGAATTAGTATTGAGGCGCTCTCATC
>CAZBXU010000057.1:0-12390 GCA_964495755.1 uncultured Spirochaetaceae bacterium
AGGTCGGCGAATTGAGCAAAGGAGTTTTTCCCGATCTTGCTGCCATCGCAGAGAAGGATGACTTTAACCGCAATCGAGATCATCTTCTTTTTCGTTTCCGCCTGATGTATGTCAGGGGTGGTTGCTCCCTTGTCGACGGAGAGACTGTTTACGCCCATGAAGGCCTTGTCCACTGTCAAACCCGATAGAACCGAGTCCCAGGCGCGACCGGAGGTTATGGTGCAGTGAAACTTCCTCCTCAGAAGTCCGCCCATGAACATCACATTGGCACTGGTGGAATCCTCGAGCAGGAGAGCGATGACTAAATCGTTGGTTACGACGGTGATATCCTCCCTTTTATCCACCAGGCGGGCCAATTCCAAAGTCGTCGTACCCGTGTCGAGAATGATGGTGTCACCGTCCTCGATCAGATCGATTGCCCTTTCAGCGATCTTTCGTTTTGCTTCAAGGTTTTGTATCTGCTTCTGATGAGAATTCAACTCCAAACCTGTTTTACTCTTCACCATCGCACCTCCATGGGTGCGGATGAGCAGCTTTGCGTTCTCCAAATCTTTGAGGTCGTTGCGGATTGTTGCGCTGGATACTTTGAATTGGTCGCATAATTGCGCGACCGTCGCCTTCTTATGTTCCTCGATAAACTCGAGGATTTTCATCTTACGCTCTTCTACGAACAAGGTGTCCTCAGCCATAACTTTTAAGACTCCTGGAACACAACCCTGCCGTTTTGGTTTACGACCCGGATGGGGAACCCTTCGATCTTGATATCTCCATAGTTGTGTCCGGCGTCACCGGGATAAACGCAAAGGGAGATCAGAGGTTCATTTCCCGTGTTTACGCTGCGGTGTGCCCAGTATGGTGGCACATACACCATTCGCCCGGGAACAAATTTCTCGTATGCGCCCTCCCCGGTTGATGTTTTCATCAGCATGTAACCCTGGCCGCGAAGACATAAATATATCTCGGCGGTTTCCGCGATGCTGTGGTAGTGCCCTTTGGTCATGAAGTACTCCCCACCGATCCTTCCCGGTTGTGTGGAGCTTATGCAGAACCGAAGGTGACCGTACTGTTCGGGGACCTTTTTCTCAAAAACTTCGTAGTGTAGGGGATCCCCCTGACTGATTAGCTCTTCCAGCGCCCTGTCATCGGAGTAGTAACCTCTCATATCTGAGGCTCTGCGAACGAGATGGTTGTCAGGATCTTTCATAATCCCCTTTATGAGATCGAACTCAACTCCAAAGGGTTTCATAATACTATTCGCTTTGTTCTCGGTCATTTGCTTGCCTCCTGATCGCATGGCTGTTTATCCTCCGGAAAGAATGGGGAACAGAGCAATTTCGTCTCCATCCACCAGCGGTGTTTCAATTCTCTCTGGTAACTGCATCCATCCTTTCCCATTCAAAGTGGCCATAATCCTTCTGTCCCGAAGGGAAAGCGAGTGCCTGTTCCGGACCCAGCTGTCTACATCTGCGAGTGTCGCTCCGCGGGGAAGTTGAACTTCCTCTCGCCTCCTGTTGGTTTTATCCCTGATGGCTGAGAGGTACTTGATCCGAACATTGATGATTTCCGGTCTGTCGATAGTCGTCAACCAAGCTTCTCAATCGTATCATCTTGAACAACACCGTCTTGGCTCCAACCTCGAGCCTGATAGTATTCATCCAACATTATACTATACATATCCTGGGTGAGTATTCGGCCTTTGGTGGGACCACTTGGAATTGCTTCGTTTGTGATTCGCTCCGGCAGCAGATCATCCCTCCGGCGGATTCCTTCTCGGTTCAGAATCAGGCGCTCGAGTGTGTACACCCTGGCTCCAATATCCATCAACTCGGGCATGAAATCATACCCCGTCGCGGCCTTCATCACCTCGCCTTTTGGATTGTCGGAGAATCCCAAGGATCCCCGTACCACCGTACACAAGCCCAGGCTGTCTACATAGGCTCGGTTGTCCTGGATGGTTTTTACAAGCTCGCCCTTGCCCTCCAAGGCATAGCGATCGTACTGTCCGCTCTGAAGCTCTGCCCGGATCGTCCATCCCCCCACATTGTGACAGGCGCCGCGGTTGGAAGTTCCATAGGTGAGTCCGTTGCCGTGGAATCCCCTCGGATCATAGGCAGCGAAGGGCATCCCTTTCACCTCGAGAATGTAGGGACTCCACTCAGGTTTTTGCCTGCGTACCTGATACATGCCCTCGGCCAGAAGATCTCCGATCGCCTTACGATTACCGATGAGCTCTATGATAGCGAGAAGTGCTTCGGCGTTTCCAAATCGTGCATCGATTCCGTCGGTGTCCGCTGTGCTGATCAATCCCCGTTCGAACAACTCCATGGTCAGAGCCACCGCATTTCCTGTTGACATGGTATCCAAGCCGATTTCGTCACAGAGTTGATTTGCCTTAATAATCGCCCCGAAATCTGCAATGCCGCAGTTTGGTCCCAGGAGTCCGATGGTTTCAAACTCCGTCCTGGCCCTCGCTCCCTTATACGGTCCGTTTCTCACCACACATACCTTTCCACAGGCAACCGGACAACGGTAGCAGGCGTAATTTTTTTCCCAGTACTGTGACCGCATCATGTGGGCGTCTATTTTGTCGGTTTCTTCGAAGAAGGCGGTTTGGAAGTTCCGGGTCGGCATGCATCCAAGCTCGTTGATCACTTCGATATACTGGGCTGTTCCATACTTCGTGTGGTTGGCTCGGGAAGTTTTCAGCTGTTGTATGGCAGCCCTTCTGATTTCATTGATTTTGACCTGGTCGGCTACTGGGACCTCCCCCGTGCCTCTGACAGCGATTCCCTTCAGTTTCTTTGAACCCAAAACGGCTCCAGCCCCGCCTCTGCCGAATGCTCTGGTGTCGACATTTATATAAGAAATGCGAACAAGCTTCTCAGCAGCCGGGCCGATCGAAAGAACACCGCCACGGTGCCCTCCCAACGCATTTTGAAGTTCCTGACGGGTTTGTTCGGTAGAGTATCCCCTCCATGCACTTGCATTCTCAAAGACAACCTTGTCGTCCTGGATAAGGAGATAGGTCCAGTCCTTGGCTTGTCCTTCTATGATCATGCCGTCGAAGCCGGCAGCTTTCAGCTGAGGCCCAAAATCTCCGCCGCAGTTTGAGCACAGGTACATTCGGGTTTCAGGTGATTTGGTGGCCAGCTGAAACTTGGTCGTGGAAGGCAGGGGTAGCCCGGTGAGAGGACCGGTGAAAAAGAACAATTTGTTGGTGTTGTCGAAGGGTTCTGAATCCGGTTGGATTTCATCGTAGTAATATTTAGCGGCGAGCCCTCGTCCCCCGAGCAGTGTTTTTATGTACTTCTCGGGAATCGTTTCTATCGTTGACCGTCGAGAGCTAAGATCGATGCGCAACAATCTTCCGCGGTACGCTCCATTAAACATGAATTGCTACTCCTTTCTATCCTGTCCGGCATCTTCGGCTTCCACGCTCCGGATCTTCTTCTACTACCCCGGGGGCCGAGCGGTGGACGACAAAAACGGCTTCAACATCCTTATCATCGAGGGCTTTCCGATAATCTGTATATTTCCTTTTGATGCCAAGTTCCGTGCCGGCCTTCCTCAACCCATCTCCATGTACATCTGCCAAAGCAACGAGCCGAGCATTTGGAATATTGTTGGCAAGGTTGCGGGCGTGGATCATCCCTGCTCTTCCAGTGCCGATAACACACGTACCCAGGCTTTCAGTAGACAAGCTTTTCTGTCTCCAGACTTAGCAGAACATATTATTTGTTCTTATTTTATTCTAGATTTGTTTTATCCATCAAGCAAACTGATAAAAAAAATGAAAAAATGTGAGGTAGTGCTTAATTATATTCGATCTTGAGAACCGTCAGCCGAAGCTGGTCTTCGGGAAGTTGGACAGTCACCACATCACCGACACGGGCACCGATCAGAGAACGAGACAGGGGCGATATCCAACTTATCCGTCCAGACTCAAGGTCGCTCTCGTCGACTCCGACTATTCTATAGACCTTGTTTCTACCGCGACCCTCCGATACGGTAACCGTAGCCCCGAAGGCAACCCGCTCGTGATCCTGACCTCGGGAATCCACGACTTCTACTCTGCCCATCATAGCCGTGAGATACTCGATCCGGCGATCTATTTCCCTCAACCTGCGCCGCTGCCGACTTTGAGTTTCCCGATCAGTACTGTCGCTGCCCGCAACCTGGCGGGAAAGGCCGGCCGCGAGCTTAGGCCTCTCTTCATGCAAGAGCCTGTACAGCTCGGAGTCGATCTTCTGTGCTCCCTCCGCTGTCATGTAGTTCTTGGAGCCGGGTGGTAGAGGGATCTTTAACTGGGGAACGTCTGCCTCATCGAAGTCGCTGTCCGATTCGCTGATAAAGGCTCTGCTCATGAATTCCTCCATTTGTACAATAGGTCGCAATCTCCTCGCTGAATGGAGTGAGCGCGCTGACGCGTGCTGCTTAGCTCACCAGCTCCGGAGGCAGGTGTTCCAACCGGTTGTGATAGATCAAAGACGCATGATCCGAGTGGAAATCGATGCGGGAAATGCCGGTGTTGTGCATAGTGAACCACATACCGTCCTGTTTGGGACCATCGTCCTGTTTGGGGCCACCTGCCAGGGCAATCAGCACTTCGTGGTAGAAACCGCCGTGAGTCACGATGGCCACCCGGTCTTCTCCGTTCCCATGTCGCTTGCTCAGCTCGGCTATAAAATCTTTGGCCCGCTGCCCCCACTGCTCCTCGGTTTCCGCCGGACGGTTCCACCAGCCGTGCTCGTTCAGGGAATCGGGCAGGAGGAGACCCGGATAGTGCTGCTGAAAGTAGGAGCGGGTCTTGCCGGGACAGCCGATGAGCTGCCCTGTCTGCTCATCGGCCAGGTAGATGCCCATTCGTTCGTGGATCTGCGGCCAAGCCGCCGCCTGGAGATCACACGTCAGGGAAACAGCCGTAGCCGTGGCTACGGAGCGGACCATCAACGAGGTATAGAGATGGGTGAAGCCATACTCTCCGTCTCGACCGCTGCCTTCTGCCAGATACTCCGCCAGAATCCTTGCCTGGCGAACACCCAGTGGGGTGAGCTCCGGATCCTCTACCCGTCCGAGAGAGGAACCGGTTCGTTCGTAGAGGTCGTTGTTGGCAGACTGAGCATGCCGAATCAGGTATAGGGTCATCACCGTTCCTTTGCGGGAAGTACCGATTTGATCTTTCCCGGGTGATTGGAAATCAGGCCCCGAACGCCGAGATGTATCAGGTGGGTGGCTTCTTCCGGCTCGTCCACCGTCCAGGTAAGGATCTGGCTTTTGAGCACCCTCCGGATGAGGAAAGAGCTGAACAGGTTCACCTGATTAGACCAGGGTTTCATGAAGGGGGTGGGGATAGCGATCCTTGCTTCTCCGTGACGGAGAAGAAAAGGGATGCTGGAATGTCTGGAGTATATATGGGCTGTAGGAATATCCGGGGCAATCTTTTGGGCCCGGCGGATGCAGTACGGATTGAACGAGGAGATCAGGCAGCGATCTTCCAGTTTATGCGAGTGAATTCGCTCAATGACCGCTTCCTCCAAACCACAGCTCCGGCGCTGTCCCCATTTCAGTTCCACGTCGTAGTAGACCTTATCCCCGAGAAGCTCAAAAACCTCATCTAGCAGCGGGATCCTCTGGCCTCGGAAAGTTTCGTTGAACCACACCCCGGCGTCGAGTTTCCGCAGCTCCCGCGCGGAACAATCCTGCACCAGCGCATCCAGACCGGTTACCCGTTTCACATTCTCGTCGTGGATGACAACGACCTGCCCGTCCCGGGTCAGTTGAACATCCAGTTCCACACCGGGAATTTTGTGCTCCAAGAGTACCGTAAAGGCGGCCAAGGTGTTTTCCGGAGCCAGGGCGGAGTAGCCTCTGTGCCCGAAAAGGTATAATGGATGGGTTGAGCCGGCGCCACCGGAGGCAGGTGCAAAAATGGATTTGTGATTATTGATTTCCACCTTGCCCCATCTTCCTCTTCAAGGCTTCCAATGCCTGCGCTGCCTCCACGTCCCGCAGCTTTTCTTTTAATGTGTCCGGCTCTCCTACCAGCATCTGCATCTGTGCCAGCAGGGCATCGGCATCCACCTGCAAGGAGGAGCGTATTTTCGCCACTTTCAGTTTTTCTTTCAGTACATCCACCTTGAGCTTCAAATCCAGCTCTTCTTCGAGCAATCGTTGACACTGGGACTGGAGCTCCGCCACCCGATCTTCCGCTCCACTTTTCAGAACCGGTTCCGCCCGGCTGTCCGCCAGCTTGACCCGGCTTCGCCAGTGAGTCAGTTCTTCTTCAGCCACGGCTCTGTCTCTCTGGGTCTTTTTCAGGGTGGTGATAAAGGCGAAAACATATTCTCGAGCGGACTCGAAGTCCATGAAATCTATTTCCGTATCTCTCATTTCCTACTCCTAGTACCAGGAAAAAGATACATATAAACTGCTGGGTTGTTAAGCTTAAAAAATTTTCAACCCCGGAGGGACATCACTCGCTTGAAGCTGTATTGAACGGCTGAAGTAAAAACCGTATCTTGTCTTTGATGGACGAGGATCTGTTCTATCCGCAAGATTCGATTGCAGCCCTAGCCACTCCGTGGGGAGAGAGTGCCCTGGCTGTCATCCGCGTATCCGGTCCGGATAGCCTTCGGCTTTTAGCTCCCGTGTTCGAGCCCGCTTCGGCGACGGGAAAAACTCTGGACGAAGTTCCGGGACATACGGTCCATCGTGGGGTAATAACCGCCCCGGGAGAGAATGGCCGGCGAGAGATCGTCGATGAGGTGCTGGCTGCCGTGTACCGGGGTCCCAAGAGCTTCACCGGCGAGGATGGGGCCGAGCTGTTCTGTCACGGAAGCCCGATCATCATTCGCCGCCTGCTGGCGCTGCTCGAAGAGGCGGGGTTTCGTTTTGCAGGACCGGGAGAGTTCACGCTGCGGGCATTCCTCAACCGCAAGCTCGACCTCACCCAGGCTGAAGCCGTCAATGAGGTGGTTCGAGCCAAGACGGATAGAGCTCGAGCCATCGCCCTGAATCGCCTGTCCGGCGCAATCGAACAGAAGATCGATCAGATAAAATCGATCCTTGTCCGTTTATCCGCCGCTGTAGAGCTTCGCCTGGACTATCCCGATGATGAGGTCGAGGAGAGCGACAATA
Organism: uncultured Spirochaetaceae bacterium; assembly: GCA_964495755.1. GTDB lineage: Bacteria > Spirochaetota > Spirochaetia > SZUA-6 > DRHE01 > JAFGQJ01. Next base: position 7,138 of record CAZBXU010000057.1, read on the forward strand.
TAGCAGGGGAGGTTGAGATCGCCCAGAAGGAGTTGGAACGGCTCCTGTCTACCTACCGAATCGGAAAAATCTATCAGGAGGGAATTTCCGTCGTGCTCGCCGGCAGCACCAATTCCGGCAAATCCACCCTGTTTAACAGGATGTTGAGAGAGGACCGGGCGATCGTTTCCGAGATTCATGGAACCACCCGGGATTACCTGGAAGGAGTCCTCTCCGTAGAGGGGATACCCATAAAGCTTTACGATACGGCAGGGTACAGGGAACAAGCGGAGGGAGTCGAAGCGGAAGGGTTGCGCCGCACCGACCGCATCGTGAGCAACGCCGACATTATCCTCTATCTTGTGGACGGCGAATCAGGATTCACAGCCAGAGACGAGGAGTTCTTGCACGGCAGCGGCGGTGAGAAACGGCTGATTCCGGTCTGGAATAAAATAGATAGGCAGAGTAGCCGCTGTCCTGCAGGATTTATGCCGATCAGCGCCAAGGAGGGGGACGGGCTGGAGGAGCTGGCCCGGGCGATTGCCGACAAGGTCCTGACCGGAGTGGGAATGGTGGACAGCGGAGAGCCGATCATCGATTCCCTGCGTCAGAAGAGATTATTGGAGCGCGCCCTGCAAGGGATCAAAGATTTTCGCGCCGGGTTGCAGGCCGGCCAACCCTGGGATGTGCTGGCTGTGTATCTCAAAGAGGCACTAGATGGCCTTGGGGAGATCACCGGTGAAGTTACGTCTCAGGATATCCTCAACCAGATATTCTCCCGGTTTTGCGTGGGGAAATGATCGTGGATTTCGAGGCCATTGTAATAGGCGGCGGTCATGCCGGTATAGAGGCCGCCGGTGCTCTCGCTGATTTAGGCTACAGCACCGTACTGATCACTCAGAACCTGGACTGCATCGGAAAGATGTCCTGCAATCCCGCCATCGGCGGGTTGGCCAAGGGGAATCTGGTGCGGGAGATCGATGCGCTCGGCGGTCGAATGGGCCGCCTGATCGATCAGACCATGATCCAGTTCCGGATCCTCAACCGCAGCAAGGGGCCGGCGGTGCAGGCGCCCCGAGCCCAGGCGGACAAGGCCCACTACAGTCTGTTGGCGAAACAGACCCTGGAACAGACCGCCAATCTCACCCTCTTTCAGGACACAGTAGTTGATTTCCTCCTTGACGGGACGGATTCGACGATTCAGGGTGTTGCCACCGAGCGGGGTAGGCGCTTTCGATCCCGGACCGTTGTCCTGACCACCGGAACCTTTCTTGAAGCGACCATCTATATCGGTGAGTACAGCGCCCCGGGGGGACGGCTGGGAGAACCCCCGGCCTGCGGCTTGGGTACCCGTCTGCGGGAGATGGGTTTTGCCGTGGGCCGGCTGAAAACCGGTACCCCAGCCCGGGGACTGCGTTCCTCTTTGATTCTGGAGCGCATGGTGGAGCAGAGAGGGGATTTAAAAGTGCTGCCCTTCAGCTTCGCCGCCGGGAGTGACGTGCTGAATCGGCCCTCGGTTTCCTGCTACGTCACCTATACAACCCCGGAAACGCACCGCATCATCCGGGAAAACCTGCACCGCTCTCCGCTGTACGGAGGCAAGATCAAAGGTGTCGGGCCGCGCTACTGCCCCTCTATCGAAGATAAGGTGGTCCGTTTCCCCGACCGGGAACGGCACCAGATCTTCGTCGAGCCCGAGGGCTTGAGCACCGAGGAGGTTTACCTGAACGGCATCTCCTCTTCCTTGCCCGAAGAGGTCCAGGAGCAGTTCCTTCGTACCGTGCCCGGGCTTGAAAAACTTGAAATCCTGCGCCCCGGCTACGCCGTGGAGTACGATTTCATCAATCCTACGCAGTTGTATCCTTCTTTGGAGACAAAACGGATCCGAGGACTGTTTGTAGCCGGACAGACCAACGGAACCTCCGGGTATGAAGAGGCGGCGGCTCAAGGATTGATGGCGGGAATCAATGCAGCCTGCTATCTGCAGGGAAAACCGCCGGTGATCCTGTCGCGTGCGGAAGCCTACATCGGGGTGCTGATTGACGATCTGGTCACCCTGGGAACCGAGGAACCGTACCGCCTGTTCACCTCCCGAGCCGAGTATCGCCTCTCCCTTCGCCACGATACGGCGGATCTGCGCCTGCTGGAGAAGGGACATCAAATCGGTTTGCAGAACAGCGATGCGGTAGAGGCCCTAGAGGCGAAACGTAGGGGTATCGATGAGATTCGCGCGCTTCTTCGCCGGAGAAACCTCAACGAGCGGGACTGTAAAAAATTCCCTGTGTTCAAAAAACACCTCGGCCACACTTTGGAACATGTACTCAAAGATCCGGAGGTCCACATAGAAGATCTGCTGTCCTTCGAGGAGGGATTAAAGGACAAGAACTCAGAGTGGCTTCACCTGAGCGAGCTGGACGTGAAATACGAAGGATATAGAAAACGGCAGGAGAATCAGGTCGAGCGATTCCGCAAGATGGAAGATCTAAAGATCCCTCGAGATTTTGATTACGACACCGCCACGGGGCTCTCTACGGAGAGCCGTCTCAAGTTCAAGGAGATCCGCCCGCTGTCGGTCGGACAGGCATCCCGCGTTTCCGGGGTCCGCTCCTCCGACATCGCGGTGCTGCTGATTTATCTGCGCCGCGGCCGGGGTACCCAAGGCAATGGGAAAGATGCCGAGGGGATCTGATGACCGGGAACGTGCCCCCTGTTCTTGAGGAAGGCCTCGCACAGCTGGACATCCCCTTCAACGTCGACCAGCTCGCCAAGCTTCATGTTTTTCTTCAGGAGCTCGAACGCTGGAACAAGGCATATGGTTTCGTGAAGGCTGCGGGGCAGCAGCTGATCATCCGGCACGTCCTCGATTCTCTTTCGGCCTGGCGGAAGATCTCCGCGCTTACCCGGAGAGCGCAGGTCGTGGATGTGGGAAGTGGAGCAGGATTTCCCGGTATCCCGCTGGCGGTTTTCCTGGCAGACTCACGTTTCACTCTTTTAGAACCATCAGCGAAAAAGGCAGCCTTCCTTCGCAATGTCGCAATCCTTGCACATCTGGATAATGTCGAGGTGGAGGAGACTCGCCTCGAAGATGTGGAACGCCGCTTCGACCTGGTCGTATTCCGCGCTTTTACCCCCCTTCGCAGGGAAATTGACGCTTTATGGCGGATCCTTAAATCTAACGGTGTAATTATCGCCTACAAAGGAAAAAGAGCTCGCATCCTTGAAGAAATAGATGAGGCAGGTATCAGCCTGGAGCAGGTCCTGGTAGAGGCCGTAGAGGTACCCTTTCTGTCGGAGGAACGTCACCTGGTGATTCTTTCTACATCTTCTTCAAAATCTTGATCAGGTTTTCTTTGTCCACCAGATCGATCATGCGGGCTTCTACAAAGCCATGAGCTTGTTCGCTGAATGTCCCGGCGGCAACACATACAGCGCGGGGCGCCCGGACCTCCTTTGTGCGGGCGTGGAGATCCCGGAGCAGCAGCTCGCCGATCGTCCCTTGAGAGCGAACGAAGCGAAATAGCACCTGATCTTCCCACTGAGCGGTTCGTACATGAGCCAGGATATCTGTGTACTCTTCCTTTGGCAGAGAGATGTTGACCAACTTGGTGTTGGAGCTGACAAAGTAGCGCGTGGCGATCCGGCGGCACAGAGCAATGAACTCCGAGCTTGCCGCCATGAGGAAGGTCTGTAAGAATCTGTTGGTGTTGACTTCCTGGTATTGGCCTATCTTCTCAAGCACATTTTTGTAATCCGGCTGGAGGGTGTTGATCTCTTTCCACAACCTGAGAGCATTGGAAAGCTCCCCCAGTTTGAGGTTGGCCTCGGCCATTCTGTACTTCAGCTCGACGAAGACTGCCTGAGGAACGTTTTCGTGACGTATGCCGATGTTAAAATCCTCGAGAGCTGTGTCGTATTTCTTGGCATTGATGTTCAGAGTTCCCGAGTGCAGCGCCGATATGGCTCCGATTTTAGGATCGGTGCGCAGGCGTGAAAAAATCTGTAGGGCCTGATCGTTGTTTTTCAACGAATAGTATGACTTGGCCAGTACGAATTGTGTCTTTTTGTCTTCAGGCTCAAAGTCCAACACCCGCTGCAGGACCTCGATCGCCTCTTTGTAGTTTTTCAGGGCGTACAGGCCGTGGCCTAAATATCGGTTCGTAGCTACGTCGTCCGGACGCTGGCTGCGGGCTATGCCGAGGTAGCCGGATGCCTTCTGATAGTTTTTCTGCGTGTATTCCATGACACCCAGGTTGAAATTGACTTCGAATTCGTCCTGTCGGAGAGTGCGTGCGACCATGAGGCGTTTGTAGGCTTCCTCGGCTTTCTTTATTTTGAAAGCCGACTGTCCAAGCCGCAAGTTCACCTCGAACTCATCGATATCAGGATTTACCCCGCACATTGAGACGAGGGATCGATAGTACTTGTAGGAATTTGGGAAGTCCTGTTCTTCAAAGGCTATTTCAGCCAAATCTTGAAGAGCCTGAACGTCTCGCGGGTCTTGAGCGAGGCGGCGGCTCGCCTCTCGAATCACAACATTTCTGTCTCTACGTTGAACCCGTTTATGCCTCCGTGTGTCTTTTCCGTGGTCTCGTTTGATAAACAGTATGACGGCGATTCCCAAAAGTCCCACAGCGGCCAGCGCTATCAGGATGTAAAAAAGCAAGTCCATGCTTTTTGTATTGTCCTGAAGAACAATAGGGTTGTCAAGTTTTGACCGCTCAGCAGCCGACTCTATAAACAGGGTGCAGTTGTTGGGCGCCTTGGGCCCGTACATCGTGCGTTGACAAACGGGGTGCGGAGGGCTACGATTTGTTTTGGGAGGGATGAGGAGGAGATTTGAACGGACAACAGATAGGAATCAAGCTGGCAGATGGCTCTTTCTATCCGGTGTTGCCGGAGGGAGGGCGGGGCAAGAAGAAGCTGGTCCTTACCACGGTTCGGGACAATCAGGAAACAGTACAAATCGACCTGTACATGGGCGAGGGTGAATACGCAGAGGAAACCCAATATGTTGGCAGTTTGATGATCGAAAACATCCAACGCGCTCCAGTGGAAGAACCGGAGGTGGAAGTGGTTCTTGGAGTGGATGAACAGGGCAATCTGGAGGCCACTGCCAGTGATGCTCTTACCGGGGAGAGCCAAAGCCTTTCGGTTAGTCTGCAATCTCTATCCGAAGGCCCGGCCGCCGCTCCGGAGTTTGAGCTGGAGAAAGAAGGGCAGAGCGATGAATTCGAGGAGTCCCTTCTTACTGGAGAGACCTATCCTTTGGCGGAT
>CAZBXU010000057.1:12490-19993 GCA_964495755.1 uncultured Spirochaetaceae bacterium
GAGCGATGAATTCGAGGAGTCCCTTCTTACTGGAGAGACCTATCCTTTGGCGGATACGGATCGCCGCAGGGAGCATCTGCATAAAAAGCGTAGAAATCCATTTCTTCTCATAGGTTTCATTTTGCTGAGCCTGATCCTTATCGGAGGCCTTGCTTTTGTTATTTTCAGGGCCCTAGACGGGCAACCGATTCCGGCTCTGTTCGGAGGAAAGAGCGAAGCTGTAGAAAGCGAAGAAGCGGGACATGTGGATGAAGCGGGACCCCAGGATACGGAAGCGGCGGCAGCGGGACAGCAGGTTGGTCAAGCCACGGCGGGCGGCGGGACCGAATCAGAGACTGATAGTGCCGCAGGTGGCCTATGGTATGAGATTAAGTGGGGGGACACACTTTGGGACATCTCCGCTACCTACTACCGCAATCCTTGGCTGTACCCGAAAATTGCTAAAGAGAACAGCATCACCAATCCGGACGTTATTTTTGCAGGTACAAAACTCTTCATTCCAGAGAATTAGTATAAGCATATCTCTTTTATTCCTTCTCCTCTCACTGACCCAGTGCAAGGCGGATACCGTGTGGGGCATATCCCAGTCCACCTTCCTGGAGCGGCTGGCCAGACAGGAAAACGCGTTTCTAGCGGATCTTCAAATCGAAGATGGGAATCTGGCGGAGGCTTTTCGTCTTGGACCGGGAGCGCCCTACTACCTGGCTATCATTCTCATCTCATTGGAACGGGAACAGACGGCGGAGAAATTGCTGACACTTCAGTGGCAGCGAGGAGACTCGCCCTGGCGGGAGGAGGCGGCCCTCCTGCACTTGAGTATCCAGATGGATAACCGTCGCTACGAAGAAGCCGAGATTCTGGCTAAACAGATCCTTCGACGCGCACGGGAGCAGCGTTATACATTCCCGGCGAAGAGGAAGTTGGTGGAGGCCGTCTACTGGCAGGAGCAGGACGAGGAGGTGTTGACCCTCCTCGAGGAGATGAGAAACAGCGACGCACCCTGGGACGACGAGTTGGATCTTTTCACCGCCGTGTCCAGTCAAAGGCTCGAGAGGCAGGGATGGAAGCAGCTTTTTATCGATCTGTTTTACAGCAAGCGCACCTCGATTCTTCACTCCCGTGCCTATGCGTATCTGGAGCAGGAGGGCGTGCTGGATTCTTTTCCTCAAGGCGCCTCGCTGTTTTTCCAGAGCAAGGACCTGCTCTACCGAGGCCGTAACTCTGAAGCGATCGATCTGATCGAGAAGTCCCTGCCGGGGCTCGAGATCGAGCAGCTGGACCCGGATATCCTGATAGAGGAGATGGGGGCCGCCTATTTTGCCGTGGCGGAACACAACAGGGGCGCCGCAGTGCTGTTGGATCTCTCCGATAGATTTTCCCCCTCGCAGCGCCTCGCCGCCATAGAGATGGCGGGCAGGTTGTATCGAAAGGAGGGAAACTTCCCGGAAGCGAGGCGACTGCTCGCCGAAGTGGTTCGGGAAACCGACTCCCCGGAGCAGAGGGACAGAGCCATCTGGTTTGCCCTGGATATGGCCAGAAGTCTCTCCCCTGGAGAATTTCTCGGCCAGGTCGAGGAGCTGGCATCCGAATGGCACGACCCGGTTTTTTTCAAAGCTATCCTCGAGCCGGAAATTTCTCGGCTGGTCGCTCAGAGGAATTGGGAGGATCTGCACCTTCTCTACCGCTTGCTCCAAGGGTACGGCCCGCCGGAAACAATGGCCAGACTGGCCTATATCAACGCACGGGCAGTTAGTTTGGGCATGCTGGATTCTTCCGGTTCCAAAGTTTCCCTGTCCCCCCAGTCTCTGTTTTTGGAGGCCCGCAGTGTAGGTGAGGGCTATTACAGGTACCTTTCCGAAGCGGCCTTGACCGATATGGGGTTTCCCCTTCAGTGGAGCATCGGGGCAGCGGATCAGCCCGACAGCTCCTCCCCCTACAACGGGGCGGAGGAGCAAACCGGGTACGACGATTCACTGGAAATTTTGATCCGGGGATACTTCGAGTATGGACTCTACGAGCGTGGAATGGAACTCCTTCGATCGCATTGGCGCACCCTCCCCCCGGGATTGATTCTTGATAGTGCGCTTATTCTTCAGGACCGCGGGGAGTATCTGTCTTCAGTTCGCCTCATGAATCTGTACGTTCTGCGGAAGCCTATGGCGGCGGAGCGGGGGGATCTTGAGCTTCTGTACCCGCAAGCCTTCGGCGAGCATATCGGTGGGCTGGCGAAGGGCGAGGATATCCCGGCTTCAGTGTTTTTTGCTCTGGTGCGGGAGGAGAGCTACTTTGATCCACAGATCGTATCCCGCTCCGGGGCGATCGGCCTTACCCAGTTGATGCCGGAGACGGCCGGGGATTCCGCTCGCAGGCTCCGCATGGAGGAATATGACCTCCGGGATCCTGAACAGAATCTACGCCTGGGGGCTCGTCATTTTTCCAGGCTGCTATCCCGGCTTGAAGACATACCTAAAGCACTGATGGCCTACAACGCCGGGTTGTCCCGGCTGAGGAGCTGGGAGCGGAACTTCGCCGGTTTGCCAACGGATCTGCTTGCCGAGGCTATCCCCTTCCCGGAAACCCGCAACTATGTGCGCAAGATCCTTGTTTCTGCTGTATACTACGGTGGTTTGTACTACGATCAGTCCCTCGAAGAAACGGTGTTTCTCTTCTTCCCGGGGCTGAAGTGAAAATAGGGAGGGAAGGCCGTGAGCACCGTTCAATCCTTGCTGCTCGGCGCACTTCAGGGAGTTGCCGAGTTCCTGCCGATTTCCAGCTCAGGTCATCTGATGTTGCTGAGAAATGTGATGAACTTGGAGGATATTCCACTGCTGTACGACGTGCTTCTTCATGTCTCCACGTTGATCGTGGTGGTAATCGTTTTTCGAAAGAAAATCCTTTCGATCCTGTTTTCGATCTGGAGATACTTGAGAAGAGCTTCGACGCCCGAGGATCGGGAGAATCTGAATCTAACCCTCTATATCCTCGTTGCAACCGTAGTGACAGGCGGCGTTGGCCTGGTTCTTTCGGGCTTTGAAGAGGTCTTTTTCCGGCAGCCCCGACTCGTTTCCTTTCTCTTTCTCATCACGGCCCTGATTTTGATCTCAACCCTCTTTGGCCGAGGCCGGCGGGATTATCTGCAGATGGGATTCTTTGGAGCATTGATCGTAGGACTGGCCCAGGGAATCGGGGTGCTTCCCGGAATCTCACGAGCGGGGATCACGATCTCCGTCGCCCTTCTGTGGGGCTTGGACAGACAGAGAGCGGGGGAGTTTTCCTTTTTAATCGCGATTCCTGCGATTCTCGGCGCCCTGCTCCTGCAGCTGCGCGAAGCCGGCTCGCTCCTCGAAGTGGTCGATCCGGCAGCCCTCGTGGCTGGTTTTGCCGCTTCCTTCGCTGTTGGACTGATCGCGCTGCTTCTGCTGTTGAGAGTTGTACGGAAGGGTAGGCTGGCTCTGTTCAGTATCTATCTTGTGCCGCTGGCGGTGGTCACTTTCATCCTGCTCTGAGATAGGGGCCCTTTCACTCTTCTTACTTTTGTTCCGATAACAGACGTAGAGGGAACTTTGAAGCGTAGTATTTCAAGCATTTCCTATATCCTGGCCTTGCTCCTGACAGTTGTTGCCGCCGGGATCCTTGTCTCTCTGCTGCGGGTCATCAACGCTCAGCAAGGTCTGTTATCGGTACCGGGGGAGTTTCTCTTCGTCACCTTTCTGTGGGCTTCCTTTTTCATTCCCGTGTACTTGATTTTCCTGGCCTTGTTTCTGCTCTCCCGGCGGTTCTCCGGCAGGGGACTGTTTGTCTTGAATCTGTTTATCCTGCCCTTTATCACGGCCAGCGTCTTTCACAAGGTGGTGCTGCACGGGACCATACCCGGTTCGTTTCTCCCTGATCTGATGGTCGACACCTTCGGTCGCACCCTGTCGGCTATTTTTCTCTTTCTCATCGTTTTGTTCGAGCTCTTTCTGATCTTCACCCTGCGCGGTGTTCTGAGAACACGAGCCGGGTCACGCGAGGCGGGGACAGAAACACCTGCCGGAAGAGCGCGGCCCCGTAAACCAAAACGGAAACGCACTGCGGCAGCGGCGAGCGCTTCCGCCGAGGTGCCGGAGCTGGAGATAGTGTTGGAGGAAGGCACCCCGGTGGTGAAGCCGCGACCCGCCCCGGAGGCTGAAGCCAGGCAGCAAATCCTCTCTCGACAGAAGGTGAGCCCGCGCAGCAGCCGCGATTCCGGAGGTAAGACAGGATCCGCGGGGGGAGTTTACTCCTTTCCCATCAAAGGACTGCTCAAGGACTATCCGGACGGGGAGTACTGGGAGATCGACGCCGATACCCGCCGCTCCTCCGAGGTGCTGATGGAGACTCTGAAGGAGTTCAAGATCAATGCCGAGGTCACGGGAATCCGCAAGGGCCCGGTGATCACAATGTTCGAGATCCTTCCCTCACCCGGAGTGAAGATCTCCAAGATCGTCAATCTGGCCGACAATATCGCCCTGCGTTTGGCCGCCTCCAGGGTCAGAATCGTGGCGCCCATCCCGGGGAAACACGCCGTGGGGATTGAAGTGCCCAACAAGAGACGAGCCATTGTCTCGTTCAAAGAGATTGTCAGCCTGAAGGATTTTCAGGATGCCCGGATGGAGATTCCCATCGCGCTGGGTAAAGGCATCTCCGGAGAGGCTCAGCTGATCGATCTGACACAGACCCCTCATCTCCTCATTGCCGGGGCAACGGGCAGCGGAAAGTCCGTCTGCGTCAACTCCATCATCTGTTCGATCCTGTTCAGGAAGACACCGGAAGATGTTCGCATCCTGCTCATCGATCCGAAGATCGTAGAGCTGAAAGCCTATAACGGCATTCCTCATTTGTTGACCCCTGTGGTTACCGAACCAAAAAGGGCCTTTCAAGCGCTGCAGTACTGCATCGACGAGATGGAGCGGCGCTACTCCATGTTGGACTACATCGGAGCCCGGGATATTCGCTCCTACAACAAGAAGGCGGCCAAGCACAAGCTGACCATCCAGAAGATCCCCTACTGGGTGATTCTGATCGACGAGTTCGCCGATCTTATGGCCACCACCGGCAAGGAGATGGAGGCGGTACTGGCCAGGCTGGCCGCCATGGCCCGGGCGGTTGGCATTCATCTGGTCCTGGCAACCCAGAGACCGTCGATCGACGTGATCACGGGTCTGATTAAAGCCAACATTCCCTCCCGGATCGCCTTCATGGTGGCCAGCAAGTTTGATTCACGAATCATCATCGATTCCGTCGGCGCCGAGAAGCTCCTCGGCCAGGGAGATATGCTCTTCACACCGGCTTGGGACCCGATCCCCGTACGCATCCAAGGAACGTATCTCTCCGAAGAGGAAGTGGAAGCCATCACAGATCACGCCCGGAGCCTTGGCGAGCCGGAGTATCTAGACGAGGAGATGTTCTTCGATGAGGAAGAGGAGGAGTATGAGGGATCCGGCTCCGAAGATCCGTTGATGGACAAGGCGATCGACATTGTCTTGGCCGCCGGGAAGGCCTCCGCCTCTTATATCCAACGCCGATTAAAGGTTGGCTACAATCGGGCAGCTAGGATGGTCGAAGAGATGGAACGCATGGGTATCGTCGGACCCGCCCAAGGCAGCAAGCCCCGCGAGATTCTTCACGTGCCCGACCGCTGATTGTCGACCATTTGTCTTGATGGCCTCGACGAGGCGCCTTAATTATTTTCTACAGTATACCTGCCTGAAACAGTCCCAGCACGATCGTGGCTGCCATGGACAGCAGGGTGACCCGGCCGATCCAGCGGTGGATGGCCCGTACTTTCTTGGCCCTGCTCGGTACTTTTCGGATCTTGAGCATGAAATGTCCTAAAAAGGGAGTGAAAACAATAAGGATGATGGTGATCAATCCGATGTAGGAGTGAAGGACCTGCAGATGGACCTGGGTAATTTGGGAGATCATGTATACGGCCATGGCCACGCCGATCACCCCGATCGTTCCTCCGGCTATTCCGATCCGGCGGTGCATTTTGAGCCACCATTTCTTTCGCTTGAGGTAGCGGGGAAAGAACATTCCCAAGAAGAGCAGAACGAAGGCGGTTGCCATCAAGACCGCATGCACCGGATACAGCAGGGCATAGAGATCACGCTGCCCTACGGTCTCCGACTGGACCGATGTTTGCCCCCCTGACAAGCGCATCGTAGCTCCGCCCTTCCTGCTGTGCAGGTCCCGGTAGTCATCGGAGCCGCTGTAAGCCCAGATGATCTTGATCTCCCCGTCTTGGGACAGGGCTTTGTCGTAGGCATCCCCTGAGTCGCGCGGACGGGTGAACTCGAAGGTAGTAACGCCCCCCTGCTCGTCCGCGGCGAAGGAGAGGAGATTCTGCTGGCCTCCCAACTCCTCGTCCGGAGGATGAGGGCCGAACAACCCTGTTGAGTAGCAGTCCAGTGCTCCCGCACTCCCGCCGGCCTCGACCCAGCCGAAGACCATGTCCGCTTCTGCCATGACTTGAGTCGGATCGATCCCCAGGCATACCCAGCCCTCGGTCCGGGCCTGGATGCCGAAATGGGCGGTATCCTGATCAACCTCCCAGTACAGGAGATAATCCCCGGCGGCCAAGGAGAGCCGGTTCCCGTACTCCCCTTCGGCAATGGTGCCGTCGATATCCACGGCGGATACGGAGGAAGCACTTGCCAGCACCAGGAGGACGGTTATAACTCGTAAGATTCGACCCCACCTGGAACCGGTTATTTTCGTGATAATCATGGAGGATAGCATATATCAGTTGTCCATGACCTGTAAACCTGACCGGTTGGGCGGGAAGATGGAGCCGCTCCCACGATAAGAGGATCGTGGAACGGAGATTTTTTTATCTTTTAATCGAACCTGCGGTCAGCCCACGCACAAAGTATTTTCCAGATACGATATACACAATGAGAGTGGGTATACCAGCGATAATTGCTGCCGCCATATCCACGCTGTATTCCTTTACCCCTGTACTTGTATTCACAAGGTTGTTCAGGGCCACCGTGACGGGCTGACTGTCGCTTCCTGAAAAACACACACCGAAGAGGAAGTCGTTCCAGATTTGAGTTGTTTGCCAGATAATAGCAACTACGAAGATCGGTCCTGAGATCGGCAACATGATCCTACCAAAGATCTTGAAAAACGCCGCCCCGTCGATCTTCGCGGCTTCAAGTAGCTCATCCGGAATCGCTGCATAATAATTACGAAAAAACAAGGATATAGATGGCAGTCCAGCTCTGACGCATGATGGGTCGTCGGCGCCTCGGCGGCGGTCGGTGCAGAGGCGCCGACGGTTTCATCGGGAGGGAATCTGGTTTATCGCGGCTCGGAGTGCCACCGGCACGTTTTCCAGACCGTGATTCATGGTACGCTGCAGCCGCCAACGGCATCCGCAGGGCAGCAGCTATCCACCTTGGGGATCAAGAGGGGGACGGGCATGGGGGCCCTTCTCTTTGAAGACCTTCACCAGTTTAACCGAGAAGGCAGCTAGAA
>CAZBXU010000058.1:0-19841 GCA_964495755.1 uncultured Spirochaetaceae bacterium
GATTACGATTGATCAAGAAACACCGAGCGGTGACATTGTTGACGTCGTTGCCATCATTGACGCAGCCGGCGGAGGTTTCGCTGGTCCGTGGGAGCTATATCTAACTATGTCCCAGAATGGTCTCGACTGGATGATCGAAGAACTAAGCATGGAATCATATGTGCCTAGTCCAATAGTAAAATGAAAAGATCGACGGGATTGTTGCGAGTACTTCTATTCTTCACTTTTGTAGTATCTTTTAGTGCAATCGTCACCTCCTGCAGTCCGTTCGGGACGTCGAAGCGGGAGCGGGTGCTGCGCTTCGAAGCAGACCTGAACGGCTCGCGGGAGTATGTGTACCAGAACTTTCTCGAGGCTGAAACCGTGGATTTCGCGACGATCCGCGACAGCGATACCGCTTACACCTGGGATGACTGGTTTCCCCCGGATTTCCCGGGCGCCGGCACCTACACGATTACCCTCGATTCTGTATTCGGGAATCCTCTCGAAGGCACCGTAGACGGACCGGATGTTTTCGGCGGTCCTCAACCGATCGAGTTCTATTTTGCCCGTTCGGGGGTCTACTGGTACCTGGAGGGCTTGAACCTCGACGGCGGAGTCAAGGAAGTCGACTAAACCAACACAACAGAAAAAGTTTTTGATTAAATCCTAAATAATCTGTACTTTAAACGGGTGCTCAAAGAGTTTAGGACCCTCATTCCATATATAAGAAAGCGAATTCCCCAATACCTGGCCGGGTTGTTCTTTCTACTGATAACCAACGGGGGCCAGCTCTACCTTCCCCAGCTTCTGCGCCGGGCCATCGACACGATAGCCTCGGGGTCTTTTACGCTCAACGACATGCTGCCGATCGTGCTGTTGATGATGGGGATTGCCGTGCTGATCGCAATAGGCCGCTACTTCTGGCGCTACTTTCTAGGCGGTGCATCACGACGCATCGAGGCGGAGCTGCGGGAGCGACTGTTTGTCCACCTCCAGGCCCTCTCCTCGACCTTCTACGGTAAGGTCAAGACCGGGGATCTGATGGCCCGGATGACCAATGACATGCGAGCGGTCCGACAGGCTTCGGGATTCGCCCTGGTCTCCTTTGTCGACGGGTTTTTCATGACCATCGCGATTCTGATTATCATGTTGAGCAGAAATCCACGCCTGACCCTGTTGGCGATCTCGCCGTTGCCGGTCATTACGATCGGAGTGATCTTTTTCGGCCGCCTTATCGGGGAGCAGTTCCGCCTGGTTCAGGAGGGATTTTCTACGCTGAGTGATATGACCCAGGAATCCTTAACCGGGATACGGGTCCTGAAGACCTTCGTCAAAGAATCGACCTTTGGGAAGCGATTCCTGGAAAAAAACGTAGATTATTCAAACCGCAACATGGTCCTGATTCGAACCTGGGGGGTACTATTCCCGGCGGTGGGTTTACTGGCCGGGATCACATCCCTGATTATGATCCTGCTCGGCGGCAGAGCGGTCATCGAAGGAACCTTGTCTCCAGGGGAGTTCACGGCTTTCCTCGCCTACCTCCAGATGCTCATCTGGCCCATGTTGGGGGCGGGATTTACGATCAATCTAATTCAACGGGCCGGTGCTTCCCTCGGACGAATCAACAGGATCCTGGAGGAGGAGCCGGATATCCAGAGTCCTCCGGCCGAGCAGGCGGTGCGAAAACCGACACGGGGTGAAATCAGCATACGAAATCTGAGCTATTCCTATCCCGGGACGGAAAAGGAAGTCCTGAAAGATTTCAGCATCGACATCCCGCCGGGCAGCATTCTCGGGATTCTGGGCAAGACCGGATCCGGGAAGAGCACCTTGGTGCAGCTTCTCCCGCGGATTCTCGATCCACCCCCCGGAACGGTGTTTGTGGATGACCTGGATGTCCGTTCCTACGACCTGACTGTCCTGCGCAACCTCGTCAGCACGGTACCCCAGGAAACCTTCCTATTCTCAACCAGTATCAGAGACAACATCGCCTTCGGCAGCCGCAATCGTGATGATGAATTGGTCCGGGAGGTAGCGGCGATATCCACAATAGAGCGGGATTTCAGCACCTTTCCCGACGGATCGGAAACCGTCGTGGGGGAGCGGGGGATAACGCTGTCCGGAGGGCAGAAACAGCGGGTCGCCATCTCCCGCGCCCTGGCCAGCGACGCCGCGATCTACATCTTCGACGACTCCCTGTCTTCCGTGGATACGGAAACCGAGGATGCGATCCTCAGGGATCTGCTGCCCTTTCTGAAGGGAAAAACGCTGATCGTCATTTCCCACCGGATCTCCACGCTGAAAACGGCGGCTCGGATCGTGGTGTTGGAGGACGGGCGGATCGCCCAGCTCGGCACTCACGCAGAGCTCCTGGGGCAGAAGGGTTTCTACGCCGACATCTACCGCCTGCAGCAACTGGAAGAGGCCCTTCGAAGAAAATGAGCGACTATTTCGAACCGGAAGACATCCTAAAAAGCTACGATGCCGGCATCATGAAACGGCTCCTTCTCTACATGAAGCCGTATCTGCTCGTTTTTGTTTTTTCGCTTCTCGCTCTCGCTCTGGCCACGGTAGGTGAATTGTTCGTTCCGCTTCTGCTGCAGCGGGCAACGGATAACCACATCCTGCCGTACTATCGGGGGATCCGCATCAACGAGATATCTCCCGACATCCGCGAGCAGCTCGAGCCTGTGGTGGAGACCCGACTGGCGGGGCAGCTGTACTTCCTGCCTTCCTCCAAGCTCGTCGAACTGAGTGCGCAGCAGAAGCGCGAGCTAAGAGAACAGGGATCCCTGCTGGAGGAGAACTTCTTCATTCTGAAAGGGTACGGGGAAAAACCCGAAGCCCGGCAAGTGGTCGCGGGTCATCCCGAACTGTTCCATACGGGGACAAGCATCGCCGCCATAACCGAAAAGGACCTTCGTTCTCTGTCCAGAGAGGAGATCCGGATCGTTCGTCTGGACAATCTCGACGGACTCGGCTCCCTCGTTCGCGTCCTGTTCGTGATTCTTCTCGGAGTGTTCATCTTTACCTTTCTCCAGGTGTATCTGCAGGCCTACGTGGGCCAGATGATCATGAAGGACGCCCGCACCCAACTGTTTGATCACACCCTGCGCCTGTCTCTGAAATTCATCGACAAAAATCCAATCGGCCGTTTGGTTTCACGAATCACCAACGATGTGGAAACAATCAACGAGTTGTTCACTACGGTCCTGCCGGCTTTACTGAGCGACTTCAGCATGATGATCGGGGTCACGATCGCCCTGTTCCTGCTCAGCCCGCGTCTTGGGGCAGTGATGCTGTTGACCCTACCGCCGGTGTTCGTGGTTACGGCGATCTTCCGTACGAAGGCGAGGAACGCCTTCCGGGCGGTACGCCAGGCCGTATCCCGGCTCAATGCCTTCATCGCCGAACATATATCGGGGATGCGGATCGTCCAGCTTTTCGTTCAGGAACAGCGGAGTCACCGGGAATTCCGGGAGCGAAACGAGGGCCTGCTCAAATCGAATCTCGGAGAGATGTTCGTGTTCGCCACCTTCCGCCCGATCGTCGATCTCCTGGCCAGCGTTTCCACGGCTGTGATTCTCTTTTTCGGAGCCTCCTTCCTCCTCAAAGACTTGATCTCTCTTGGCATACTGATCGCTTTTTTCAATCTGATCCGCATGTTCTACCAGCCCGTAATGGACCTTTCAGAAAAGTACAACATTCTCCAATCCGCCATGGCTGGGGCAGAACGGGTATTTAACCTTCTGGACAGCAAGGAGAAGATAGAACAGCCCGATTCGGCGCAAAACCTATCATCGGTAAAGGGCGCGATAGAGTTCGACAAGGTCACCTTCTGGTACAAAGAGGGGGAGCCTGTTCTGAAAGATCTATCCTTTACCGTCAATCCAGGAGAGACCGTAGCTATTGTCGGTTACACGGGTGCGGGGAAAACAACCATCACCTCGCTGCTGACCCGACTGTGGGATATCCAGAGCGGTGCGATTCGACTGGACCAAGTGGATATCCGAAGTGTGCCCACGGATGCGCTTCGGCGGCGCGTACAGTCCGTGCTTCAAGACGTGTTTCTGTTCTCCGACACCATCGCCGAGAACATCCGCTTGGGCAGCGATATCTCCGATGAGACCATCAAGCGGGTAACCAAGCTGGTACGGGCGGATACGTTCATCGACGGCTTCCCCGACAGATTGAATACGAAGCTCCACGAACGAGGAAGCAATCTTTCCATGGGGCAACGACAGCTGCTCTCCTTCGCCCGGGTGTTGGCTCACGATCCCGATGTTCTGATTCTAGATGAAGCCACGGGGAATATCGATACGGAGACGGAGAAACTGATTCAGGAAGCTCTTGTCGAGCTGCTGCGGGATAGGACCTCCCTGGTTATTGCCCACCGCCTGTCTACGATCCGCCACGCCGATCGCATCATCGTCCTCCATAAAGGGCAGCTCTTCGAGTCGGGAACGCACGACGAGCTGATAGCCAAGCAGGGGATGTACTACAACCTCTACCAGATGCAGTACCTGGACCGGGAAGCCGCCGAAACCGCTTAGGGGCGGCAGCCCCAGGCGGACCTCAAAGCTCCAGTCTCAAACCGTCATAAGCCAGGTGAACCTCGAGGGAACTACAGTAGGGACTGTCGGGATCCGAGAAATCCTTCTCCACCTCTTCATGAAGAACGTCGTGGCAAATATGGGTAAAATAGCTCCGTTTGGGCTCCAGCTCTGAAACGACCGCAAGAGCTTGGGATATGTTGAAATGGGTGGGATGTTTGGTATGGCGGAGAGCGCCAAGAATGAGGACATCCAGACCGTTCAGCTTTTGCAGCGTTGCGTTGGGGATCATAGACACATCACTCAGGTAGGCACAGTTCCCAAACTTGTATCCCAGGATCTCCATGGATCCGTGATACACAGGCAGCGGCTCGATCAGGACTCCTTCCAGGAGGAATCGGCCGTTCACGGTCACAAGATCGATGTCTGCGATGCCGCCGCCTTTCTGCAGGTTCGGATCGAAAAGATAGTGGTAGATATAGGTCCTCAGGTAGGTCAGATGATCCTGCATCCCGAAAACCGGAATCGGTTCTCTGCGCCGTGAGGTGAACACCCGCAGGTCGTCAATACCCGCGATATGATCGAAATGGGTGTGGGTCAGAAGAACATGGTCCACCCGGTCGAGCCGGTGTTTGACGGCCTGCTGGTGAAAATCCCTGCCGCAGTCAATGAGGATGTTTTTTCCCCCCACGGAAATCAGAACGGAGGCGTTCGTGCGTACATCCCGCGGGTCCGCCGATGTGCAGGTTGGACAGGAACAGGCAATCATCGGCACCCCGTGGCTGGTACCCGTTCCTAGAAATGTAAGAGTCATTCAGCCCGCAGATGAATAGTATTCATCGGCCTTTCTCTTCTCCTAAGTCGTCAAAAGGGTTGGCTGCCGCGTCTACGGATGTAGATCTGGTCTACCGCCGCTCGATCGGACAGCGACAGCAGATACAGAACTGTATGGGCGATGTCCTCGGGCTGCAGGAGGATCTTCGGGTCCAGGTCGGGACGGGCCTCGGCGATCATCTTTGTATCGACTCCCCCGGGAAGAACCGCGGAAACCCGAATTCCATGCTCCTGAGCCTCCACAGCCAGAGACTTGGTCAGACCCATAACCGCGTGCTTGCTGGCGGTGTAGGCCGCCTGGTTCGGATAACCTTTGAAACCGACCACGCTGGAAATATTGATGATGTACCCCTTCCGTTTCGGGATCATGAGCCGCATCGCCTGTTGACAGCAAAGAAACGTTGCTTTGGTGTTCACCCGCATCACCCTGTCAAAATCCGAAGAGGAAAACTCCGCAAGCGGCCCAAAGACACCAACTCCGGCATTGTTCACCAGGATATCGAGTCCTCCCGTCCGATCGCTGATTCTCTGAAACAGGAGCCGAATATCCTCTTCATTTGATAAATCCGTGGGGACCGGAACAGCTGTACCGCCATCCTGCTGTATCTCCCGAGCTGCAGACTCCAGTTGGTCGGTTGTCCGGGCTGCCAGAAAGACCCGTGCCCCTGCGGAGGCGAGGGCTGAGCCGATTGCCCGGCCGATGCCCCGGCCCGCTCCCGTCACCAGGGCACTCTGTCCGCTTAGGTCGACGTTCATAGGCTGCATCAGCAGAAGGCCTGATAAATGGCCTGCACCGCATTTTCGAAGTCGGCGGTCTCCACACCAACGATGATATTAATTTCCGAAGAACCCTGATCGATGATGCGAATGTTGATTCCTGCGTTCGCCAGGGCAGTAAAAAGCCTGGCTGCAATGCCGGGATGATAGGCCATCCCCTCCCCCACGGTGGCTATCAAGGCGAAGCCGCGCGAGATATCCACCCTGTCCGGCCCCAGCTGCTTCCGGATGTCTTCCAGAACCCTTTGGGTCTTTCCCTTCAGCTGGCCGTCACTCACAATGATCGACATGGTGTCGATCCCGGAAGGGGCGTGCTCGAAGCTGATCCCGTGGGCTTCAAGGATACTGAACAGTCTTCTACCAAAACCCACCTGCTTGTTCATAAGCAGCTTCTCGACGAAAATGATTGAAAAACCGGTCTTGCCGGCGATTCCCACAACAACCCTGTCCTTGGTATCCCGCTCGGCGACGATCATCGTTCCGGGATCTTTCGGGTAGTGGGTGTTTCGAATGTTGATCGGGATCTTTTCCCGGGAAACCGGGAAAATGGCTTCCTCGTGAAACACATTTGCGCCCATATAGGCCAGCTCGCGGATCTCCCGGTAGGTCACGGTCCGCATCGGTTTGGGATTAACCACGATATTGGGATCGCTCATGAGAAATCCGGATACATCGGTCCAATTCTCGTAGGCCGAGGCCTGCACAGCCCGGGCCACGATAGCCCCTGTGATATCCGATCCCCCGCGGGAAAAGGTCTTGACCTCCCCCTCCGGGGTCGATCCGTAGAATCCGGGGATCACGTAGATGCCGTCTGCACTGAGGGCAGAGGACAGGTTCTTGTAGCTTCGCTCCTCGACCAGGCCCTCACCATTGATCGTGATGTGATCTGCAGCCTCGATGAATGTGCCCTGGAAGAAGGCGGCAACAATCTGGGCACATAAAAACTCGCCTCGGGAGGCAACAAAATCCTGGGATGCCCCGGCTCTGATCTGCTCGTCCAGATCGGCAAGCAACTTTGTTATGTCCAGGCTGACTTCAAGGTCTCCGGAAATCTCGATATAGCGCTCCCGAATCAGATGAAAGGGTTCGTCGATGTCGAGGCCCTGATCAGCCAGCTCATGGCAGAGGTAGAGCAGATCCGTGATCTTCTTGTCGGTCTTGTTCCTCTTACCGGGGGCCGAGACCACGATGAAGCGTCTGCGAGGGTCCAAACGAACTACCGCTTGAATGTTTCGAATTCGCTCGGCGTCGGCCACAGAGGATCCACCGAACTTGCACACTACTGCGTCCATGCACTTCTCCTGTAGGATTTTGAAGCTTTACTCTAAAGGGAAGTTCTAAATATGGTCAATAGGATCAACCGCAGAAGGATCCTGCGGCAGGATCAACACTTGAGGTTTTCCCTGCCCTCCCCGCGTGGCCTGCCTCCTAATAAGGTCTTGCAGTTCTTGCGGATTGTCGATCAGAGTTTGCTTCATCCGCCGGGAACAGCCCTTTATCCAGGCTTCCACCTGCATGGCGGCCCCCTTCCCGGAAAAAAGCTTCCAGCAGCCGACAATGCCGACCGGTGGGAAACTGCGGGTTATCTTTGCTCCACGGCCGCTGCAGTGGGCTCTATATCTCTGTTCCAGATCCTTGGTGTAGCCGGTATAATAGCTGCCATTGGCAAGCCGCAGCATGTAAATCCAATAAAACGACTTTTCCTTCACACCCGTACCTTGTATTGTTGAGTGTAGTGAGCAACCGGCGATTGTACAACAGACTGTCCCGCCTGATCTATCTGATGTTTATTGAACCGCTCCTCTCCGCAGCAAAGCGGCGGATGCTCTCCTTGGTAGCGGAACTTGGGAAAACTCAGGTTTTGGAAGTCGGCTGCGGGACCTGTGTCCAGGGGGCCTTAATTGCCAATAAAGGGATCAGTGTAACCGCAGTGGATGTATCGGAGAAGCTGTTCCCCTCCCTCCTTTCGACACAGCCGCCGACTTTGAGATTTTTCCAAGCCGATGCACTGGATCTTCCCTTTCAAGATGGGGAGTTCGATGTGGCCTTGATATCCATGGTGCTTCACGAGATGGACCCCGCCGATAGGATACCCGTTCTCCACGAGCTGAAGAGGGCAGTGAAAGATGGTGGAATCCTGTTTATTATGGATTTCGATTTCGAGCCGGACAACGATAGGAATTGGACAGCCTTGCTTATCCGGGGGATAGAGAAAATGGCCGGCGAAGAACATCACGGCAATTTCCGCAACTTCATGGCGACAGGCGGTGTTCCCGCACTCCTGCGGACCATCGACTTTCTCAAATGGAAATGTCACCCGATTTTCCATGGCCGCGGCGGGATCTTTGAAGTACAGATAGAAAAACAGAGGACGCCTTAACCGTCCAAGCCTTCCACGTTTCCGCAGGTTTCCCTGACGAACCGCTCCGCCTGCTGTACGCCGCTCATCCCGGCTTCCCCGGAGGAGCGAAACATATGCTCCAACAGCGCCTCCCACGAGCCCGGACCATACACCCGCTCGACCAGCTGTCGTTCCTTCAGGAGATTGAGCACCAGCACCTCATTGGATCCCGATTCTTCGATGGAGTGGCGGAGGATTTCCGCAGTTTCATGGAACAGGGTCATACAACGCTTTAATGCGATCGTAGCCAGCTCTTTCGTGTCCGAAGTTATGCTCTGGCAGAGCTTCACAACCTGCCTGATGTGATCCAGCTCGTGCTCCTCCTCCTCGTCAAGCTTGTAGCCGATTTCCTGCGTCAGACCCTCTATACGGGTCAGATATTCCAACTCGCTGATATAGTCAGGAACGTAGTACTCGAGCTGGTAGACGCTTTCCCGCAGAATCATGAACAGATGGAAGCCTGTGCCGATGTAGGAATCGATGGATTTGTTGACCAAAGATTTTCGCAGGGCTGAGAAAATCTCCCGGGCGTTCTTTCTGTCCGCCTTTTCATCCTGACCGGCGCTAAGAATTTTCTCCAGATCCGTAAACCTCCCCCCTACGGCGTTGGCTTCCCCGACCTCTGGTTTCTCACTTCGGAAGAGAAAGTGGGCTTTCTCCTTGATGTCGAAGACAAGCCCCTCCTCGAGTTTCGTGATTTTGTCGAACAATCCCGAATGCCCGAAATCACCGCCCTCGTTCAGAAGGGCTTGGAACTCGGCATAGATCTCGGAGAACAGTACATGAACCTTCATGAATCGAACCACCATGAAGGACAGGTCCTCTTTTTTTCTCCTGGTGATGTACTGAGCCTGTACCCGGTTCATCGGCTACTTCTTCATCACCCGGCTGGGTCCTCGCTCAAGGGCGATCTTTCCCGTCCGGATCGACTCCAGGATATGATAATCCTTGAAGAGATTGAAAGCGTTGTCCACGGAACTGGTATCGCCGGTCACTTCCAAGATCCATATCGATGCGGAGGAATCCACGATCCGCGCCTGTAAGGCGGTGACGATCTGAAGCAGCTCTGCCCGCCGCTTGTCCTCCACTTGGATCTTCAACAGTGCGTGCTCCCTCTCTACCGCTTCGGTCTGTTTGATATCCCAAGCCTTGATCACGTGGACCAGCTTCTGCAGCTGCTTGCGCACCTGCTCCAATACCGCATCGTCTCCCGTGGTTACGATGGTGAAGCGGCTCTTGCCGGGCAGCTCGGTATGACCCACGCTGAGGCTCTCGATGTTGAAGCCTCTTCGGGAAAACAGTCCGGAAACACGAGTCATCACTCCAGGGGTATCGTCGCACAGAATAGAAATCGTATGTCGCATCGCTTCCTCCTACTCAACGTACTCCAACAGGGATGAACCGGTTACCATGGGGTACACATTGCCCGGATCATCCAAAATACAATCCACCACTGCAGTACGGCCGGCGGCCAAGCTCTTTTCGATCGCCGGGGCAATTTCATCCTCCCGGGCTACCTTGAATCCGGCCGCTCCCATGCTTTCGGCCAGACGGGCGAAATCCACATTTCTGCCGAACTTGCAGGCTTCGTAGCGTCTGCCGTAGGAAGCGTCCTGAAGCTGTTTGATCATTCCCAGACAGTAGTCATTCATCACCAGGACGACGATGGGAATGTCCTCCGCCACGGCGGCTGCCACTTCCTGACAGGTCATCATGAAACTGCCGTCCCCGGCGATATCGATGACCGGCCGATCCGGTCGGCCCACCTTGGCTCCGATGGCGGCGGGCACACCGAATCCCATTGTACCCAGACCGCCGGAGGTCACAAAGGAATGACTGGAATCCACGGGAAAGTAGTGGGCTGTGAAGATCTGATGCCGGCCTACGTCGGTAACGATAATCGGATCCCGCACCAAACTTTTTAGAATCCGTAGAATATTGGGGATGATGACTCCGGAGCTCTTGCCCTTCAGCGGATGTCGTTCCGCCGTCTCCCGCAGCTCCAGCGTCCACTGATCGTGTTTTTTCTCCGGAACTAGCTCGACAAGCTGCTCCAAAACCTGCCCGGCATCTCCGACGATGGGAATATAGCTCGGCACATTCTTGCTGATCTCCGCGGGATCGATATCTATATGGATAATCTTGGCCTGAGTTGCAAAGGTGTTCAGCGGCCCGGTGGATCGGTCGCCGAAGCGTGTTCCCACGCCCAGAATGACATCTGCGTTGGAGATGGCGTGATTCGCCTCGATCCGGCCGTGGTATCCCATCATGCCGAAGCACAGGGGATGGGAATTGGGAAAGGAGGCCTTGCCCATTAAGGTGTAGACCACGGGGATGTCGGCCTTCTCCGCCAGCCGGACGAGCAGATCCCGGGCGGATGCCAGGCTTACACCCCCGCCGGCTATGATCAGCGGTTTCTGGGCCGATTTCAGGAGGCTCCCCGCTCGTTTGATTTGACCGGGATGCCCCGCCACAGTGGGCCGGTATCCTTCCAGCGCGGGATATTTGGCCTGGTGAGGCGAGAAGATCTCCAGCTGGACGTCCCTGGGAATGTCAAGCAGCACCGGGCCCTTTCGTCCCGTCGAGGCCAGGTAGAAAGCCTCCTGTATCGAATGAGGTATATCCGAGGCTTTTTGTAGAAGATAGTTGTGCTTGGTGATGGGAATCGTGATCCCCGTGATGTCAACCTCTTGAAAGGCATCGTTTCCGATCATCGGTCGAGGGACCTGACCGGTTATAGCGACTAGAGGGGAGGAATCCATATAGGCATTTGCCAATCCGGTCACCAGATTGGTGGCGCCGGGTCCGCTGGTGGCCATGCACACGCCGGTCTTTCCCGTTGCCCTGGAATACCCGTCGGCCATATGGGCCGCTCCCTGCTCATGACGGGCCAGGAAATGACGGATCGACGATTTTGCCACCTCGTCGTATATGGGAAGAGTTGCTCCGCCCGGATATCCGAAGATCACCTCCACACCCTGGGATTCCAGGGCTCGTACCAAAGCTTTCGCACCACTCATCTTTACCTTGCCCATCCTCTGCTCCTTCCTCAAGCCTCGCCGGACCCGCTCTCCAGGCGTTCTCTCAATACCCTGCTCTCTTCTCTGAGCCGTTCGATCTCGTAGATCATCCAACTGAGATCGTCGTCGGCCTCGTCGATCTCGTACATCATATCCGAACGAGGGCTGTAGCGGCTGTAGTACACTTTGGATTGCTTCAGCCGTTTTTTTATGTGGTTCAACCTATCTTCCATCGACCGCCATTGTATTGAAATGTCCTGTCCGTGGCCAGGGGTCCTCTTTCCCGCGGCTCGTCTTTTTCCGGGCGAGCCTTGAAAACAGAATAGTGAAAACGTACATTATAGAAAACACGTAAACGAGGTGAGGTGAGTATGAAAACTGCAGTCAAAAAAGCTTTAATGATCGGAGTGGTGATTGTTGCCGCCGTTGTTCTCTCAAGCTGCGGCTACAACACGATGCAGCGCTACGAAGAAGCGGTGTTCAAAGCTTGGGGCGATCTAGATGCGCAGCTCCAGCGCCGTGCGGACTTGATTCCCAACCTGGTAGAAACGGTGAAGGGGTTCGCCGCTCAGGAGCGGGAAACTCTCGAGGCGGTGATCAATGCCCGGTCCCGGGCGAGCTCGATTCAGCTCACCCCGGAAATGCTCAGCGACCCCCAGGCGGTTGCCCAGTTCCAGGAAGCTCAGGGCTCTCTATCCTCCGCCCTGTCCCGGCTCATGGTAGTGGTCGAAGCCTACCCGGAGCTGAAGTCCAATCAGAACTTCCGCGACCTCCAGGTCCAGTTGGAAGGAACCGAAAACCGCATCAGTGTGGCCAGGCAGCGCTACAATGAAGCGGTGGAGCGCTTCAACTTCTCGATCCGTCGCTTCCCCAACTCGATCACCAACAGCCTTCTCCTGCACCTCGAACGGAAGACCTACTTCGAGGCTGATGCAGCATCCCGCGAAGTGCCTAAGGTAGAATTTTAAGATATCGAGTTGATGCTATGACAACACATGGTCTTCACAGGCACCTCTGCAGAAGCAAGGCACTCCTGGCTTCAGCGGTACTCCTACTTCTCTTTTTCCTTGGCGGCACCGTAGGTGCTCTGGAGGTACCCCAACTTAGGGGACGGGTCAACGACTACGCCAACATGCTCTCCGCCTCGGCGGAGAGCCGGATCGAGACCGTTACCCGAGAGTTGGAGGAATCGGATTCCACCCAGGTCGTTGTCCTGACTATCCCCTCGCTGGAGGAAGAGGATCTGGAAGGGTATTCGCTCCGGGTTGCCGAGACCTGGGGCATCGGCCAGGCCGAGTACGACAACGGTGTGCTGCTCCTGGTTGCCCAGGCGGAACGCAGGGTACGGATCGAGGTGGGCTACGGCTTGGAGGGAGTATTCACCGATCTTCAGGCCGGCAGAATCATAGACCACGATATCGTCCCCTACTTCAAAGCCGGTCAGTTCGACGAAGGTCTGGTCCGTGGGGCGGAGGCGATAGCTTCCACGGTACGGGGAGAGTATGAGGCCAGTGAGCAGACCGCTCCCAGGCCCCGTGCCGGCTCTCGGGTCGGATTGTTTCCCTTCTTCATTCTCCTGGTCATCATATCGGTGCTCGGTTCGCGAAAGCGGGTTATCGGAGCCATTGCCGGTGCGATCCTCGTTCCTCTGGTTGCCTGGTTCGCTCTGCCCCTGGCCTTTCCGCTGCTCCTTCTCTTCATCCCGTTGGGCTTTGGAGCCGGATTGATTATACCGGGTCTGTTTCTGATGTCTGCGGCCCGGCGCGGTGGCGGTTTCTTCGGCGGCGGGTTTTCCGGTGGTGGTGGATTCTCCGGCGGCGGAGGCGGTTTTGGAGGGGGCGGAGCCTCCGGTGGCTGGTAGGTGCGTAAGAGAAGGATCTGTAAATGAAAAATCTGGCAATAAAGTTTCTAACCGAAGAGGAAAAGAGGGAGATCGAAACCTGCGTGAAGGAGGTGGAGAAAAACACCTCCGGGGAGATCGTGCCTTTGGTCGTGTCCGCGAGCTATCACTATCCGATGTCCAATATGATCGGGGCGCTGATCTTCGGACTGCTGATCTCAGTAGTGCTAACTCTCGTTTTCAGCATACGCAAATCCTGGGGCGGGGTCACGGCGCTTGACCTCTGGCTGTTTCCCGCTGTTTTCGCGGTGTCTTTCCTGCTCTTCCACGAACTGATCAAACGTATTTCCTGGCTGAAGCGGATTTTCATCACCAAAGCGGAGATCAACGAGGAGGTGGAAGAGGCAGCCTTGACCTCTTTTTATCGCAACGGACTAAACAACACGCGGGACCACACCGGCATTCTGATCTTCATCTCCGTTTTCGAGCGCAGAGCCTTCGTGCTGGCCGATGAGGGAATCAACGCCAAGGTTGATACGGGAGTCTGGCAGGAAATCGTGGGGACGGTGGTGCAGGGCATCAGGCAGCGCCGTCAAGCGCAGGGGATCTGCCGGGCTGTCAGGCGTTGTGGCGATCTGATCCGCAAAGCTTTTCCGATCAAATCGGGCGATACCGACGAGCTGGACAACCTGATCGTGAAGGATTGAGCTAGATCACAGGTTTGACGTGAGCTAGATGCGGTCGACCCGTGGCCGTGGCCGTAACCAGGCTCTGCACAAAGAATTCCTCCCCGGCAGCCATGGCGTGGTGGTCCTTCCGGTCCGCCACCACTTTTACCGAAGAGGCCCCGGCTCTCCGGGCCAGCTCCTCGACCCGGGTCTTAGCAGCTTCCACGGCGAAGGAGGCTGCCTCTTCCAGCTCGTGAAAATCATGAACCCCGTCTTCGCAATGAACCCGGAACAGCTCTCCACCGTCCAGGGGAGAGATCAGCACCCGCACCGATTGCATAATGCTGCCCACCACCGCGCCGACTGCGTTGGCGACCTCTGCGTGGGAGGGTATGACCAGCTCGGTGTGAAGGCTCTCGGCAACATCCGGGTAGTAGGTGGCGACCGGTGCTCCGATCGCCACCAGCGGCCGCTTCAGATTCAGGCTTACCCCGAACAGGTCCGAACCGGCCGCCGGACTCTCTATCGCCCGATCGACGAAAAGCTCGCTGAAAGCAGGGAAAGATTCCAGTTGCAGGTTGAAACCTTCGGCAAGCACCGCCGCTACAACGGCTCTGCCTGACTGCAGCGCCACCCGGCGGACCACGTCTTCGCAGAACTGCTCGGCCGAGCGGTCTTCAGCCCGAGGGGATATGAAGGACCGCAGGGTCAGCTCTGCCCCGAGGCCGGCCGCCTCTCGGGACCAGGAATCGTGCAAACCGAGAACGTGGGCCGCGTCGGTGGGGGTAAATCCCGAAATCGCAACATAGCCCAGATTCGTCAACCGTCTAAGCTCGGTTTCCATGAGAAACTGTGAATCGACACCCTGAAACAGGGAATACAGGGAAACAGGCTGACCGCCCTTGAGCCGCAGGAGAATCCGCCGTTGAGACTCGCTAAGCTCTCTCTGCCTGTCTTTCCAGGCCCGTTGGGTGACTACATAGCGGCCGGTATACGGCCCCAACGTCCGTCTGTCCATTTGGCGCTTCAGGTCGTCGAGGATTTCGGGGTTCTCTTGGGCCAATAGACTCAAGGGTATCAGCCGCCGCGGGCCCAGATCGATCCGGCCTGAGTCTTCTATCCGAACTTCGCTGTCCCCCCCCAGTCCATAGGTGTAGATCTGTACCGCCTGAACCATGGTCTGCCAGCCCCCAACGGTCGCGCCGTCACGGTTGAGGATCGGTTTGCCCCCCTGTACCAGAGCGATGTCGGTGGTAGTGCCACCCATGTCGACGACACAGGCATCCTGCATCCTCGATAGGTAGAGCGAGCCGACAACACTGGCGGCCGGACCGGACAGGATCGTCTCTATCGGATACTCGAGGGCGAAGGCTGCATCCACCAGCGACCCGTCGCCCTTGACAACCATCAGGGGCGCTTGTATTTCCTGCTCCGCCAACATCTCCTGTACAGCCTGGATGAGCTCGGAAAGCACGGAAATCAACCGGGCGTTCAGGGCTGCGGTGAGCGCCCGTCTCGAGGCGTGGAGATTGGAGGTGAGCTCGTGGCCACAGGTAACGGGCAGTCCGCTGTGATCCCGGATCATGGCCCGAACAGCATTCTCATGGGAGGGGTTGCGGACGGAAAAATAGCCGGAGACCGCGAAAGCGGAGACCTTAGCGGCGAAGGCGTCCACAGCCTTCCGGGCCTTGGCCAGGTCGAGGGCCCGTACCTGCTCTCCGGTAGCATCATGCCCGCCGGCGACAAATACGACGGGATCCTGCCCCATCACTTCGCCGAGTCGGCTCTGCTGAAGAGCATCGGCGGGATAGCCGATCAGGATCAAACAGATCGAACTGCCCTGCCCTTCCACGATCGCGTTGGTCGCCAGCGTGGTGGACAGAGAAACAAGCTCGATATCTTGGCGATTGAAGGACCCGAGCACCTGCCGCATCGATTCCCGGATTCCGAGAGACAAATCGTGGCGCCGCGTCAGAGCCTTGGCGGAGGCCACGACACCGGATTCGGATTCGAAGATGACGGCGTCTGTGTAGGTACCCCCGGTGTCAATTCCTAGGAGTAGAGACATAGGCGAATAGTACACGGGGGAGGCAATAAAATCAGCTGTAGGACAAGCCGGTACCCTGGAGCAGGAGCTGGCAGCGTCTCTCAAAATCAAAGAAAGCTTCGCCCACGATCCTCTGTACTCCTCTGCTCAAACCCCTGTAGGCTCTGCGGACCGGCCGTAAAAACGCGTGGATTCGGGCTTCCAGCTCCTCCCGGCGAACCTTTGACCTGGCGCTGGTAGCAACCTCAACCTCCCTGCGCAGGGCTGCCAGGGTTTCGTGGATCATCGAGGTGAAAGCGTCCGCTTTCAGGATTTCCCGGGTTATGCGGATATGGTGATGCCCGCGGACGGCAAGGGTCACGGCACGAGCGAAGAGAGTTGTATCGTTGCGGAGCACCTGAATCAGATATCGCAGATAGTGATACCCGTAGAAGGAAAAGCTCTGTCGAAACAGAGAACGCAGCAGGGCAAGGATATCCCGCAAGCGGATTGATCGAGGGATACTCCGATCCCGTTTTCCTTTGGCGAAGCGCCTGATCAACGTAAGGGAACGCTGGAAATAGTTGTGCGGCGAAAACACCTGTGCCAACAGCCACTTGTAGCCCCCCAGCAGCTTCGCCCGGGGCATTTGGGGTACGAAGTTCAGCTCGAAGTCGTGGGTGTTGTTCCCCCGGGTCTCGGCGAGGATTCGCCCCTCCCGCTTGAGACGGCGGTACAGCTGCGTGTTCGGTAGAGCGATCAGAAGCCCCACCATGGCCGTGGGGATGCCCGCCTTCTGAATGAAGGTTTTCTGCCGTTCAAATATGTCCTCTTCCTCTCCATCGAAGCCGACGATAAAACCTCCGGAAACCTCGATGCCCTTCTTCTGAATCCTGACGACACTGCTCAGGACATCTTCCCGCAGATTCTGAGTCTTGTGGGTCATGGCCAACGTCTTGGCGTCCGGAGTCTCTATGCCGATGAACACCATGGTAAAACCGGCGGAAACCATCAGATCGAGGAGCTCCTCATCCTGGGCCAGGGTGATACTCGCTTCCGTGGAGACGGTGAAGGGGTATCGATGCTCCCTCTGCCAGGACACGAGGGACCGCAACAGCTGCTTGACCTTATGCTTGTTGCCGACGAAATTGTCATCCACGATGAACAGGGAGCCTCGAAATCCGGTGTTGTACACATGATCTACCTCCCGCAAGAACTGTTCCGGACTCTTGGTGCGGGGTTTCCTGCCGAACATTTCGATGATGTCGCAAAACTCACAGTCAAAGGGACAGCCTCGGGAAAACTGCAGAGGCATGCTCTCATACAGAGTCACATCGACCAGATCGAAACGCGGTAACGGGGTCAGGCTCAGATCCGGCTTTCTTTCGTCCCGATAGATGTGTTTCGCCTGTCCCTGTTCCAAATCCCGCAGAAAAACGGGAAGGGTCAGTTCAGCCTCATCCAGAACGAAGTGATCCACTCCCTCGATCTTTTCAAAGGAGGAGATGGGATACGGGCCCCCGGCAACCACCGGCTTCCCGCACTCACGGCACAGGGCTACCGCTTCATCGAAGGACTGCTGCTGCACCAGCATCGCCGACAGGAAGACCATATCCGCCCACTCGACCTCCTCCCTCCGAAGCTCGGCTACGTTCATATCGACCAGACGCAGCTCGTAGTCCTCCGGCAGCAGCGCCGCCACGGTGAGCAGCCCGAGAGGAGGTAAAAGGGCCTTCTTTTTTACAAAGGGGAGGGCATATTTGTAGCTCCAGTAGGTCGTGGGAATTCGGGGCGATACCAGGAGCACTCTACGTTTCATTTCAATCCTTTCGCGTGGTCGGCTTTGTTGCTCTAAAATGACTGTTTTTCGGGGCTGAGGGTTGCGGAAACTTGGCTCCTAGGGAGACGGTGGCTGCACCTCGAACTGCGCCATCACGCCGAAGTGATCTGAAGGGTGGATGCCCTGAAGCGGACGGTCGAGCACCACTTCACTCCTCGTGACCTGCAGACCGGGTCCCCGGAAGAAGACGTAGTCGATCCGTCTTCGCGTGGGCTCCAGCCAGAAATCCTCCGGAAACACCTGCTTCTGCAGCTGGATGTTGCTGTTCTCCGTTCCGTCCCAGGTGAAGCCGGGGGGATCCCCCACCTCGGCGAAGGCGTCTTGAAATCCCGAAGCTTTCAGCACCCCGATCTCCTCCGAGCCGACGACGGCGTTGAAGTCCCCCATCAGGATCACCGGGTGCTTCGCGGCGACCTTGTCGATAAAGGCGACGGTTTTGCGGGCTTCGCCGAGACGCCACTTTTGCCCCTCCACCGATTCTTTTACCAACTCTTCGTAGCGCTGTCCGTCGATCCGGCCCGAATCGCGGCGCTCTGCCAGCTGCCTGAAGTAGTCCTCCGTGGGGAACGGGGAGGCGTGCCAGTGGGTGTTGAACACGTACACCTCCCGGCCGGCCACTAAAATCCGACCGCCGACGATCTGGGTCGCGTCAGCGAAGTGGAAGGTGAAAAAATTCCCCACCGGTCCTCCGGACAGCTGCTTCCTGCCACTGCGCCGCAGCTGTAGCGATTTCTTGGCCAGGATGACATCCCCTTCGCGCAAATTTACAGGCAGCCCGATCGGGCCGATGCGCAGTCCCCCCAATCCGACGTGGTATATCCGGTCGTAACCCAACTCCCGGGACAGGGAACGGGCGTAGCGGGGCAGTTTGTTAGCTTCATTGACTGCGATGATCTCCGGATCGAGCTCCTTCAACTGTTCCACCAGGTTCCGGGTCCGCAAGGCGCGGGTATCCTCATCCTGATACTCCCCCATCTTCAGCGACCCCTTGTAGTCCAGACCGGCCCAGACATTGATCGTCACCACGCGAAGGTTCTCGGCG
The DNA here is from genome assembly GCA_964495755.1 of uncultured Spirochaetaceae bacterium. Taxonomy (GTDB): domain Bacteria; phylum Spirochaetota; class Spirochaetia; order SZUA-6; family DRHE01; genus JAFGQJ01. The sequence continues at coordinate 18,984 of CAZBXU010000058.1, forward strand.
CTGACGACGGTCATCGCCGGCACCAACAGTGAAAGGATGAACAGGCACAAACAGGTCATCTTCATATCGAACCTCCCTTCAGAATCAGTATAACCCTATTCGACCAACCTGGAAACACGAAGGATAAAACAGGAGGGGTTTTCTTGAAAAGAGATGGAGAGCTGGTATAATTGGTTGCAAAACAGCCCACGGTCCAATCCAAAGGGAGGAGAATGATGAAAAAGATCGCCCTATTTCTACTGTTGGCCCTCATTCCGCTGGCCTGTGTTACGCCTCCTCCGGGGGGTGGACCCGAAGCCCGGCCGGAGCTGGACGGCTTGATGGAGCACTGGATCACCGCCCTGCGGGACAAGAACATCGACGCCTTCATGGAGGTGTACTGGCCCGAAGCGGAGAAGGTGATCCTTCAGCGGGACGGCGGGGAAATACTCTTGCGGGGCCTTGACCAGATCATGGAGCAGCAACTGCAAGTCTTCGAGCGTTCCGACGTGTTTCGGGAGCTGCACTACTCGGAACCGGAACGGGAGTTTCATGGAGACGGGGCAGCCTACCATTATCAGGTGGAAGGTCCCGGTGTGTTTTTCATCGAGCACTTCGAGTTTGTCCGCCGGGAAGGGCGGTGGTGGGTTATGCACCAAGTGATCGACCTGCGCGTCGGCGAACGTGCCGTTGAACGTCCTGAAAGGTTGGCTGAAGACAGAGAGCCGCCCCGGGTGGCCAGCGAATTCCAGGAGTGGGCCGACGGCAACCGCAACGGCGTTCTGGAGCCTCCGGAGCTGCGGGAGTTCCTCGAAGCGGTTCGTGCCTTGATTCAGGAGCCTCATCCGGTCCGCACACCGGTTGATGAGTTCTTTAACC
>CAZBXU010000059.1:0-16365 GCA_964495755.1 uncultured Spirochaetaceae bacterium
ACCGATGAAAGCTTGGAGAAGAGGCTCCACGGAAAGTACGAAGCCGAGGACAAACAGACCGCCTCGCCGTCGATCCGCCGGAAATATATGCGAATTTTACACCGCTACCTTGCTCGGACCAAGGATGTAGCCGCCCTGCTGCCGATTCTGGAGAATATCTATTTTCTCTATCAGGCCAAGCCTTCGCTGCTTGCGCGGGTGCGTGCTTTTTTTGCCAGGATGGCCGGTCGGGAGGAAAAGACTCCACGGAAAGATATCAAGTACAGCTATATCATCGGCCGGCAGAGCATTGAGAGGAAAGAGGCATCCCTCGAGTCCCTGATCGGCGAAGCGAACCGGCTGGAGAAACACCTGCTGCGGGTCAGAGATTCTATACGTTCGGCACAGGTCAATAAAAAGATCAAGACAATATCAATTGCCAAGATCCGTGATACCATCGATTCGATACGCAGCACGATGCGCCGGGTCTTTGAAGATAGCTTCGGACTGATTCAGTGGCTGGGAAAGAGGAGCAATCGAGACAAGCTGGCCAGACTGCCGGAGAATATGCAGCGGGATCTGAATTACCATCTCGATTCCATCTACGCGACGATCATCATCAATGCGGAGCGGATGAAAGAAGTCAGCCGGAAGAACAAGGGACGGCCGGTCAGCGAAAAATGAAAGACAAGCTGATTCTCATTACCGGGGGCAGTGCCGGAGTGGGAAGGGCCGCCGCCCTCGGTCTGGCCCGGATGGGTGCGAGAATCGTTCTGCTCAGCAGAGACCGGCAGCGGGCCGAACAGACACGGCAGGAGCTGGCCGTCTCAACCGGGAACGAAGGAATCGAACTGCTTCAGGCCGATCTATCGGAGTGGGCTTCGATCCGCCGCGCCGTGGAACAGTTCAAAGAACGTTACGACAGCCTGGATGTACTGATGAACTGTGCCGGCGTGCTGTACCTGCGACGTACGGTCAGCGTCGAGGGGGCGGAGATGACCCTGGCTGTGGAGTTCTTGGGGCATTTCCTGCTCACCAACCTCCTACTCGACGTTCTGAAGAGAAGCGCCCCGGCCCGCGTTCTTACGGTAACCGGGAATGCAGGTCCGTTGCGGTTCGCCCGCATTCACTTCGATGATCTTCAGCTGGAGGGAAGCTACAACCCTGTACGGGCCAAGCTTCAGGCGGAGCTGGCAAAGGCGATGTTTACGCTGGAGTTGGCTCGGAGATTGGAGGGCACCGGCGTCACCGCCAACGCGTTCCATCCGGGTCTGGTTCGCTCCCGGATCGTCCGCAATCTACCCTGGTATCTGCGCATTCCGGGAGCTGTGGGTATGGCTCTCCTGAGCAGGGAGACGGGCACGGGTCTGTACCTGGCCGGCTCGCCGGGGGTGGAAGGGGTAAGCGGAAGATTTTTCGAACGAGTGGGTCGGGAGAAGAAGGTTCCCCTCGATTCCGAGAAAGCCCGCCGTCTCTGGGCCATTGCCGAGTCGCTGACACGGTTGTAAAACCAAGCCCAAGACTATCGGAACCCTTTGGAGTCTTCAGCTCCGGTAAACCTCCAGATGCCCAGAGAAATTAGTCGATCCGCAGTAAGAGCGGCCCAACCCCTATTTGCCTGCGGGCTGGCCGGGCTGGGGTGGAGAATCCCGGCAACTTTCATGTCTTTCCAACGGCCGGCCTCTTGAAGAACCCGCAGGCGCTTTTCGGTGAACTTGCCGATTCCGATCAGCCAGTCCGGTTCCAGCGCTTCGATCGTAGCCCGCAGGTGATCGTCACAGCAGTGAAACAGGGCTTCCCTGTCGGCGGATCGGAGCTTGTCCGGCGTGATGTTTTTGCCGTCCCGATCGAGGAACAAAAGAGGACAATAGTTGCCGACGAAATGGTCACGGAAGAACATCTCAGCGCTTCCAAAGCGCTGCTTCATCAAGCCCCAGAGACGCTTTCCGCTGACCTCGCTGCGGGTCACTGTAAATCCCATCACAGGTCTACGGGGATGCTCCCGCTTGGGCCGGCGGACCTGCTCTTCAATTCCCATCCATTCCCGGACAGCCAGGATTTCTCCAAAAGGCACGCCGGTCTGAGCCATGCCCCAAGGTCCGGGATTCATCCCCAATAGCATCACTCGTTTCGGCGTATCGGCGAAGCGTTCGAGATATCTGCGATAGGCTGCCCAGGCGTAAACCAACGGATTGTAGACATAGGCGACAGGGGCGGTGAAATTTAAGTTCTCGATGCAGGCAACGAGCCGCTTCGCAGCCCGGAGCAGGACCCGGGACGTATTCCCCGGCTTCCTCGATTGTTTTGAGTCCATCCCGCTATTATTTCCGATCGACCGGTCTTTGACAAATCAAGAGAAAACCCGTACAGTACCCTCGTGAACAGCAGCATCACCTACCTGCTCTTTGATCTGGACGAAACGCTGTACCCCTCCTCAAGCGGAATGGTGGAAGAAATATCCCGCCGCATGACCACTTACGTTTCCCGGTATCTCAAACTCGACGAAGACAGGGCGGCTCTCCTCCGCCGTGAGTTGAGTCAAAAGCACGGCACAACCCTGACCGGTCTGATGACCGAGCATAGCTTCACCGATCCTGAAGCCTATCTGGAATTCGCTCATCCCACCGATGTGGGCCGGTATCTGCACAAGGATCCGGAGTTGGCCTCGGCCCTTAGCTCCATCGCCCTACCGAAATCAATCTTGACGAATGCTCCACAGGAACATGCCCTGCGCATCCTCGAATACCTGGAGATCCCCCACCTGTTCGAGCGGATCTTCGACATTCGCACCAACGACTTCCGGGGCAAGCCGGCGAAGGAGGTCTACCATCACGTTCTGAGCGAGCTGGACCGCAAAGCTTCGGAGGTCCTGTTTATCGACAACAGGATCGACTACCTGCTTTCCTTTCAAGAAATCGGCGGCAAGATTCTCTGGGTGGCCGAAGCGGATCCGAAGCTAAGCCCGCCTGAGGGGTTGGCTCGGATCGCCAACATCAAGGAACTGCCGGATTTTCTGCTTCGAAGCCTTTCCAGAAGTCCTCGGCCAGATAGAGGTTCTCTCCCTCCCACCGAAGCTTCTGCTCCTGTTTAAGGCGCAGAAGCAGCCGGGAAAAGGTCTCCGGGATCGTGCCGATGGCCGCGGCGATGTCCTTCTTGCTCATGGAGATGCGGTACTCCCCCTTCCGGCCGTACTGCTCCTCGAGAAAGTAGAAGAAGCGTTCCTCCACATCGTGTCCGGTCAGGAAAAGGATGCGGTCGGCCAGATAGCGCTGCTTGCGCATGAGCATGCCGATGAAATCCCGGCGAAAGCTGTCGGAGATCAGCAGGCAGTCGATCTGCTGTTTGGGCAGTCGCAGGAGCAGGCTCTTCTCCAGGGAAACGGCGCTGACCGGATATTCATTCTCCTCGAACAGCACCACTTCGCCGAAGATCTCTCCGGATTTGATCGTCTTGATCACGATCTCCCTACCGTCGGCCGTGGTTTTGTACAGCTGTACACCCCCTTTAGCCAGGATGTACAGGGAGTGACCCTCGTCCCCTTCCATAAAGATGAGCTTGCGCTTTTCCACCCTCTTGGGAATGGAGATGGCCGCTAGAAAGCGAATGCTCCTGTCGGAGATCCCGCTGAAAAAGTCGGCGTTTTTCAGCAGTTTGTGGGCGTCGAAGGTCTGCATTGCCACCGCTGTACCTCTTCCTTTCAAATTTACGAGCTTGAGCTGAATAATCAAGAAAAAAACATTCATTCTCCTTGACCCAAATCAAGGAAGATTTCCTCGAAACAGGCGATCTTTACTGCATCATCAAATGTCGCGGAGGCGCAAAATGAAGAGAAAGATCATTTATATAGACGATGAGCTGTGTAACGGCTGCGGCCAGTGCATCCCCAACTGTCCGGAAGGAGCCCTTCAGATGATCGACGGAAAGGCCCGTTTGATCAGCGATCTGTTTTGTGACGGTCTCGGGGCTTGTATCGGCGAATGTCCCGTGGGGGCCATTAGAATCGAGGAACGCGAGGCAGAGGCCTACGACGAGCGAAAGGTTATGGAAAACGTGATTCTCCAGGGGGAGGGAGTTATCCGGGCGCACCTTGCGCATTTGGACGGGCATGGGGAGCGGGAGTATCTAAAGCAGGCTCTGGCCGTGCTCGAGGAGAAGAGTATAGATGTCGTTTTGGAAGAGCCGAAGCACTCCGTACACGGCGGACACCAGGTCAGCGGTTGTCCCGGTGCTCAGATACGGGAGTTCCAGGCGAAACCAAGCGCGGCGAACACCGATCTCCCCGCCGCACCTTCCCAACTACGGCAGTGGCCTGTTCAGCTTCACCTCGTTCCGCCCTCGGCTCCATATTTCAAAGATGCGGACGTGCTGCTCGCGGCGGACTGTGTTGCCTATGCGTATGGGGATTTTCACAAGCAATTTCTGCAGGATAAACGTCTGGCAATCGCCTGTCCCAAGCTGGATTCCAACCAGGATATCTACCTGGACAAGCTCAAAGCCTTGATCGACTTCGCCGGTATACGCTCCCTCGCCGTACTGACCATGGAGGTTCCCTGCTGTCGGGGACTTCTTCAGTTGGCCCGTCAGGCCGCGGCAGAGTCGGAGCGAAAGATTCCGATTCAGTGGTTAGAGGTCGGTGTACAGGGGGATGTTCTTCAGGAGCAAGCGGTCAGCTGATCCCTACGATCTTTTTCATGCCTGCCCGGGGTCAAGGGTTGGATCTTGGTAGGGTTTCAGAGTCTCCGCAAGGGCGGGAGAAACGAAAGCCCGCATACGGGTCCCGCCCTGTCCATCCTGATACCACTGCACCGAACCCTGGCTGAAGATTCTGCTTCTCAAGGCTCCTTCGGTGTAGGGGATATTCACTTCCACGGCAATGAGGTTCTTCTGTAGAACACCTTCGACGGCGGATAGTAGATCTTCGATTCCCGTTCCCTTTAAGGCGCTGACTCGAAGAGTCCCCGGGCTGAAAGACATCCACCTGGGCACCGCATCGGTTTTGTTCCAGACCTGTAAAGTAGGTTTGTCCGCAACGCCGAGTTCGGACAAGATCGATCGTACCGCATTAATTTGAGCATCGGCCTTATGATGGGTCATGTCCACGACGTGCAGAATGAGATCGGCTTCCTCGATTCCCTCCATGGTCGCTCGAAAAGCGGCGATCAGGTTGTGGGGCAGCTTTTTGATAAATCCTACGGTATCTGCGAACAGCACTTGTGTGCCGGCGGGCAGCCGTACCTTTCGCGTGGTTGGATCCAACGTGGCGAATAGTTGATCCGCGACGTATGCCTTTGGCGGACCACTCCCGGATTGCCCGTTCCCGCCAGAGGTCTGCGGATACGAAAGGGCATTGAGCAAAGAGCTCTTGCCGACATTCGTGTAGCCGACCAGGGCTATGGTTTTCAGTTCTTTTCGTTTTCTCTGCCTGTAGTGCTGATGCCGGGCTGTTCGAACATCCTCCAACTCCCGACGCAGGGTAGCGATTCGTGTTCGAATTTGACGGCGATCGGTTTCCAGCTGAGTTTCCCCGGGACCCCGCAGACCTACTCCGATCGCACCGCCGGCCCGCCCCCCGGCCTGGCGAACGAGATGGCGCCACATCCCCGTTAATCGGGGCTGCAGGTACTCGTACTGGGCCAGTTCCACCTGGATCTGCCCCTCTCGGGTATGGGCATGCTGAGCAAAGATATCCAGGATCAGCGCGGTGCGATCGAGCACCTTGATCCGCTCTCCGAAGGTTCTCTCAATGGTACGCTGCTGTCCCGGGCTCAGCTCGTCGTCGAAGACTACGCTGTTGAGCCCGGAATTCAAGGAGAACTCCTGGCGAAGCTCCTCCAATTTCCCCTTGCCGATGTAGGTTACAGGGTTTGATCGAGACAAGCGCTGTACGACTTTGCCCTCCACCTCGATGCCGGCGGTGCAGGCCAATTGGGCCAGCTCGTCCAGAGAATCCTCGGCACTCCAGAGCCGCTGTCCGTTATGTGTTTCCGCGGCTACGAGTACCGCATGGACCGTATTAGACATAGAGCTTGACGAGTTGAACGTAGTTGTACAGTTTCTGATAGTTGTGCACAAACAGCTGACGCATGTCCCGCTTCGAACGGTTGGCAATCTCTCTCCAGTTGAGGATCATCTGTGGGTTTGGCTTTTTATAGTCCTCGTACAGCTGTTTCAGCACTTTGCCGAGGGTGATCGTGCTCTGGCAGGAGCGAACTAGCATGCTCCGTGCTCCGTCGTTGATCTTTTTTAGGCTCTTCCGGGCCATGTGCTGGGCTTGAGAGTTCTTGTCGGCCCGGGAAACCATACTCTGGAGCCGTCTGCCCTCTTCATTTTCATCGCTCAACATTGCATCGAAGCCGTCGATTTCTTTGATCAAATCCTGAAGTTGGTGAAAGGAGTCGGACAGAAGCCTCGAGGGGTTGGTGTCCGTCCACTTCGCCGGAATGAGCAGAAGCTCGATCAGCTGCCGGAGATCGCTCTGGACACTATCTTTGAGAAAGGCGTGGAGGCAGTTGAGGGGTAGAGTCAGGGTGTACCCTCCTAGCCCTCTCTTGGCGAACAGATCGTTGGACTCTTCCGTGTAGTTGATGAGTCTGTTGTAGGAGCCGGTACCGAACAAGGATTTCAGCAGACCCTGAATCTTGCCGGTGCGCTGCTGCTTGGAGATTTTCTGCAGGGTTGTGTCGATTTGGTAACGGGTTCTCGACAGGAACTCATCGACGATGTTCTCCGAGTGCGATCTGAGTTTTGGTTTGTAAAAAGGATCGTCATCCACAAGCTGGACCAGCAATTCCAGCTCTCGGGTCCTGCGCAGTTTGCGTATGAGCGTCAACAGCTTCCGCCAGGCATCTTTGGGAACGATCTCAGCGTTCCTGTACACCCGGAGCATGTCCCAGAGTCCGTTCCAGTTCTCAGCAGGATCGAAAACGGGAAGGATTTCGAGGAACTCTTTCAGTTCTTCGCTTACGTACTCGGCATTCGTGCTTTCAAAACGGGGTTTGTAAGACGGCTTGCCCTCGGGCAAGTGAGGGTCGAACTTTCGGAGGAAGTAGTGATAGTCGAAGTGGATCAGGTTCAACAGAATGGCGAGAGAGTGATAGGTTTCGTTGATCTCCCTGGTTCGATTGATATCAAAGCAGGCGAAGAAATCCTTCGTTTCGTTCTTGATTTCATTGACCAGGTGTGAATAATCCGCACTTTGGGCTCGTTTGAAGATCGACTCTTCGGACAGCCGTTCCTTGAGGGACAGCTGATCTTTGTTCAGTACGCTTTCGATAACGATGGTCTTTAACACCTTCGACGATTTGGCGTGTTTCAGTATTTTCTGCGCCGGAGCAAGGGTCATGTAAAACTCAATAAACACCTTGGCCAAACCCGGTTCAACCTTCCCGGTTTTTGTGTTGTAGTATTTGGCGCCGATCTTTCGCAGGGTCCTGGCGACCGATTTGAGCATGCGCTTTTTCTCTTTCTGGGGGTCTAAAGTCCCCATAAAGAGATCGGCTATATTCTTCATGAATCCAGTCTGGGATTGGGCAGAGCGATCTGAGCCATCGCCTCTCATGGCAATAGGGTAAAGAAATCCACATTCACTGTCAATTCTCTGGATGTTGCCCCGTTCCGGCGATTCCGCTATTATGATTTGCTATGAATCGGCGCCCGTTCCTCCTCCTGTTCTTCCTGCTGTGTGTCGCTTTGCCCTCCTTCAGCCTCTGGAAGACGCTGAAGACCGAAGCTTTTACTGTTTTCTACCCGGAGGGGCGGGAGCAGCAGGCAGCGGAGATCCTGGAGGTGCTGGAGTATTACCGCGGCTACACCAAAGATCTGGTCGGTGGAAAAACCCGGAGAGTCGCGGTCGTGCTCGAAGACGTCGGTGTGGAGAGCAACGGCCTTACCGACGTGGCCTACCATCGAATCCTGCTGTTCCGCTCTCCTCCCTCTACCGGAGCGCTCGCCTTTCATCAGAACTGGTGGCGCCTGGTTGGGATTCATGAATACACCCATTGGCAGCATCTCAGTGCTCGTGAAGGATTGCCCGCCCTGTTCACAGCCCTGTTTGGAAACGCGATGGCTCCCGGAAACTATACCCCCTCCTGGCTCAAGGAAGGGATCAGCGTGGTTGCTGAATCGGGCATGTCCCCGTACGAAGGCAGGCTCAACGAGGGATTGTTCGACGCCTACGCCACGATCCTGGCTCAGACCGGGAGCCTTCCCTCGATCGTCCAGGCCACCTACAACCTGGATGTTTTTCCGGGCGGTGCCGGTCCGTATCTATTGGGAGGGGAGTTCGTCGAGTTCCTCCTTCGTAAGTACGGCAGGGAGCAGGTTGCCCGTTTTTTCATGCATTTCAGTGCCTCGGTTCTCTCCTATTTCTCCCCCGCGCTGCCCGCGGTGGGTCTGGACCGCAGTGCCCGCAAGATCTTCGGCGACCCGATCCACAGGCTCTGGCTGGAGTGGCAGCTGGAGGTCATGAAGGTAAGCGTGTCTTTCAAGCGACCCGCAAAAGCTCTCACCGACGACGGCTGGTGGCTCGACAGCCCCGTAGTCTGGAAGGGCAAGGTGTACTACCAAAGATCCTTTCCTGTGAAGCCGGCCCCTTATTCCACAAACTGGAAACACCAGCTGGTGCAACTCGATCCGGATAGCGGCAGGACCAAGGTGCTGTTTCGAAGTTCCGCCCCCTTCACCGGGCCCATGCGGGTCCGCTCCGGTGTACTGTACTACGCCGTACGGGAGATCGAGGGCGGCTACGACAATCACGTGTACGACCGTTTCGGATTCACTTCGGTCTTGTACAGCAGGGATCTGGAAACCCGCCGCAGCCGAAAGCTGTTGAAAGAGCCGTTTCGAACCTTCGAGATCTTCGAGGACGGCACGATCCTGACCGCCAGAGACCGCAGGGACGCCTTCGGATCGGAGATTTGGTTGCACGACACGACTACGGGGTCCTCCGAGCTGGTACTGGCAACCGATCTGCTCGTCTCCGATATCGCAGCCAAGCCCCAGAATCTTTTTATCAGCGCGCGGGCGGATTGGGACAATTTTCAGTTATACAGGCTCGATCTTCCCGGCTGGTCCGGCGGCGGGCAAGCTCTGTCCCGGGTGAATCCGGCGGACATCCGTCTGGAAAGGCTGCAGGATACTCCATTCCAGGAAGGAGAGCTCTGTGCCGCAGAGGATCGGCTCTTCTATTCCGCCAACTACCAAGGAAAGCGTACCCTCTACGAATACGAGCTGGGAACCGGTGCCGTGATGAGAGCGATGAGCAGCGACTTCGCCCGGGCGCCGGCCTGGGATCAGGAGAAGCAGACTCTCTACTACATCGGACTGAACGCCGGGGGGGAGGACCTGTATCGGGAAAAGCGGTTGGAGCGTAAGTTTTCTGTACCGACCGAGGTCGCCGACGCTGCCGTGCCAACAACCACCGATCTGGCAATCCCCGAACAGGCGATCCGTCGCGGCGGCTACTGGGACAATCTGGCCAGCCTGGCGCCCCGTAGTCTCTTTCCCGTTTTTTCCCTGGATCCCTACCAGATGACCTATCAGGCGGGAGCCGGCGTCGCCGTAGTGAGCGCCTTGGGGGATTTTAGCTACATCCTGCTTGGCTACTACGATTCCCTCGACATGCGACCGGAGCTGGAGGCTACCTTGCAGAGCAGCGTCCTCGCTCCGCTGACGGCAACTCTCTCCTTCTCAGTTTCAGACCTGTATGAGCTGTCGGCAACCCTGGAATGGCCCCTGTACCGCAGCCTGCGAAAGGGCTTGTCCCTCCTTGCTCTCGGCCTGACCGGAAGCCTGGAGTGGGGACCGGCCGAAACCCGGGGTCTGACCCCGTTCACCGTGCTCGGATTTCAGGGGGCAAGTTCGTTCCTTGCCCTCCAGATCAGTTTCCCCTGGGCGCATATCGTGGACTGGGCCGGCTCTCGGACCCAATATGCCCTGATTCCGGGGTTCTATGCTTCGGTTGCCTTCCTTGGCGCCGAGTTTTCCCTGCAGGCTACGGGGCTGTACGACCTGCAGGGCCTTGCAAATTGGAACTTCCCGGCAGTACCAGGGTACCCGACGAATCTGGAGGCCGGCTGGGGGGGACTTGTTTTTAGCAGCCTATCCATTCCTCTGCTGCAGTTGCGGGGGGGATTGTGGAATCCAGGATTGTACTTCGGGGACATATTCGTCGTCCCCTTCCTCAACCTGGCCTTCAATCAGGAAGGGGAGCTGCAGCTGGCCTACGGCGGCACCTTTCATCTCGAGCTGAAAACCGGCGCCCGAGACGAGGGTTTTCCCCTGGATCTGTATGCCGGTTATGGTATGACCCTGGAAGGACAGCCCTTTCTCCTGCTCGGCGTCGAACTCCCCGGCCTGTCCGGCGGATACATTCGTGAAGATCGTAGCGGTGGATTTCCACAGCCGGTGCCGAGGATCGGCATTTAGTGGTACCCTCCAACACAGAGCTCCACGCCGAGGAGCTCGAAGCTCTGTTCCGTGATCAAGGTTTTCACAGGGTCGCTTTTCTATCCACCAATGGGCTTCCCCGGCGACTGGCCGGGCACCCGCAGATTTCCGCCCTCGGACAGGGGACCTTCCTGCTCGCCGCTCTGTCTTGCTACCGCCGGGAGCAGGATGACGCATCCGCTCCCGGGGATCCCCACGCCTTGGTCGCCCCATTCGCCAGGAGGAACTACTACGGCGAGGCGGTTTCCCGCTTGAAAACCGTTGTGCGCACCCTCTGCACTGATCACGGTCTGAGCAAGCAAGCCCTAAGGATTTTCTGCAACTCCCGCCTTCCCGAAAAACCGTTGGCCCGCTTGAGTGGATTGGGTTCTTTCGGGAAGAATACTCTGATCCTGATTCCCGGGATGGGATCCTTGTTTGTCATCGCCGGGCTCTTTCTCCCCTTGCCGGTGGCCGGGGTCACCGACTCTGGCGGGCCGAACGTGAGTTTTGACCTTTGCGGCACCTGCCGGGCCTGTCTGGACGCTTGTCCTGTAGGCGCCCTTCCCGAAGCGGGCCGACTGGATGAGAAGCGCTGCCTCCAGGCATTGTGTACGGAGACCGTACCCTTCTCCGAGGCGTTCCGCCGCGCCTGGGGTTTCCGTTTCTACGGCTGTCAAAGTTGCCAGGAGGCCTGTCCCCACAACAGAGCCTTGAGCCTGGAAACCGAGACCAATCTCGGCGAATTGGGTCCCAGCCTATCCCTGAAGCGTCTACTCTCCCTTTCGTTGCCTGAGCTGAAGGAGGTTGTTCGAGGAACTGCCCTGGCCAGGTTCTGGATTCCGCCCAGGACCCTTCTTCGCAACGCCTTGATTGCAGCGGGAAACCACAGAGATCCGGTCCTCCTGCAGGCTGTGGTTAACCATCGTTCCAGTCGGGATCCGCTGGTGGCGAAGGCAGCCGATTGGGCGGTGAAGCGCATAGAGTGCGGCCATGATTGACTGGCGCAGGAATCTGTTCATGCTCTGGATCTGTCAGGTTCTGTCCCTGATGGGATTCAGCTTCGCGTTGCCCTTTACTCCCCTGTATATCCAGGAGATGGGAATCACCGATCCCGAGAGCTTGAGGCTGTGGAGCGGTCTGCTCATGGCCGGATCCGGCGTGCCCATGGCTATCATGATGCCGATTTGGGGTTTTCTTTCCGACCGCTGGGGACGAAAACCCATGACCTTGAGGGCCAACCTGGGCGGAGCCGTTGTCTTATTTGCCATGGGTCTGGTTCGTACCCCCGAGTTGTTGTTGGTCCTGAGGATGGTTCAAGGGGCCTTTACCGGAACGGTGATCGCCAATCTGACTCTGGTCGTATCAAACACACCGGAGAAGCGCATCGGCTTTGCCATCGGTATCATGAACTCCGCCGTGTTCGCAGGCAATGCGATCGGACCTCTCGTGGGGGGATATGTCGCCGATCTGTTCGGCTTCCGCATAGCTTTCTTCCTCTCCTCTATCACCCTGTTTCTCGCCTTCTTTATCGCCCTGTTTTTGGTCAAGGAGGATTTCTCTCCCCAAGCGGCTCCGGGACCACCCCGCATATTCAGAGATATGGCGCACTTGATTCGGGAGAACCGAATCCTCCCCTTCGTTGCGCTGTTCGCCCTGTTCGCCTTGGCCCGCTTCTCTCCCCGACCGATGTATCCGTTGTTGGTCAAGGAGATCGCCGCCGCAGGCTTGGGCGTTGCCACCCAGGCGGGGCTGATCAGCGCCACCGCCGGAATCGCGGCGGTGTTGGCGGGCATTGCGGTAGGACGGATGGCGGACCGGGGAAAGCCCCTTGTCATCGGCATGTTTTGCTCCGTTCTGGCCGGGGTGTTTCTTCTTCCTCAGGGGTTCATGCCCACCGTCTGGAGCCTCATTCCCCTTGTCTTTTTCGCTGATTTTTTCTCCGCCGGGATCGACCCGATTATGAACATCCTTCTGTCGAGAAAGGTGCCCGTGGAGAGACGGGGAACAGCCTTCGGCCTCTCGGGAAGCGCCCGTGCGGTCGGTTGGTCTTTGGGAGCGATGCTTGGAGGTATCCTGGCAGCCTATCTGGATTTCAAGGCGGTGTTCATCAACGCCGCTGTCCTGTTTCTGATTGTTGCCTTTCTGCTGTCCCGCCTGCACCGACGGTCCGGCGCATCCGGTCCTGATACAGATCGCCGGTAGGGCTTTAGAGTTTCACATCCACTCCGAGTACGATCTCCAGCCCGGTGAAATCGAGGCGGGCGTTTTTCAGGGTATCGGGAAGCGGTTCGTTGTCCAGGGGGGTTCCTGGGGGCCCTTCGTCGTAGGCGTCGTAGCTGCCAGAGAGCTTCAGGTCGGCCCCGCCGATGTAGTAGTTGGCTCCCACAGAGATGCCGATCTGTCCCTTGATGTAGTAGGTGGTGCTGCCGCCGAAGACAAACCCCCAGCCCCAGCGGCCTGCGGAGCTGACAGTCGAGGTTACCGCCTCGTAGGTGACGTCGCTGGTGGCGGTAGCCAGATAACGGTCCAGGCTGCCGGTCATCAAGGGGGGATCGATGTTGTAGCAACCGAACAGGCCGCCGCTTACTTGGAGCTCCAGGTCTCGGATCGGTAGAAAAACCTTAGCAACGGCGGAGCCCAACACGGAGAGAAACGGACCCACCAGTGGATCGGTCATGTCGATCGGGTTGTCATCGCTGTCTTTGATCCCCATGCCTCGAATGTTGTACAGGGAGACAGAGCCCCCTACTCCGAGGTAGCGACCGAAGCTGAGGTCTATGTTCCGCAAAGACAGGGGCGGTACCGGATGGGAGAACCAGCCGTTTCTGGGCAGGAGGTAGGAAAAGCTCACACCCACGGTGTGGCCGGCCAGGACAGCGAACATCAGGAAACACAGCAAAAGGATTACAAATCGGAACGATCGACTCATGGCATCCTCCCCACCAATACTATAGTCTGTCTTGCAGAGAAAAAGCAAAACCCTGCCGGCACAACATTGACGCAACGGCAGCCGGTACACCGACTGTCGGCCTTGACAGGGCTGCGGCAAAACATTTAAAAGTTTCACATCATGTCGAATCAGATCCCATTCATTTGGGAGACTCACGGGATCCACGTAGGTACGGGCAAGGACCATGTAAAACACGGTATCGACGATATCGAAAGTGTGGTCGATCGAGCTGTGGATAGGAGTTTTCCCTCCCTGTCCTTGGTGATTCATTCCCCCAGGTTGACTTCCTTCCGCTACCAGAATGAACGGGATACGGAGGTCAAGTTCATCCGCGGGGATGCGGCTTTTTTCAACTATGCCGCCACTATGGAGGCTCTGAAGCAGCGATACGGGAATCGGATACAGCTGCGCTACGGGATCGAGCTGGAGTGGATGGGCCCTGAGCTGGGCTTGCAGTGGAACCGGTCCAAGCTGTTTCAAGCCTACGGTGTCGATTTCGTCATCGGGTCTGTGCACTTTTCCTACCAGGGCATCCCCTACGATGGGTCGAGACAGGATACCGAACGTTTGATCGAATTGCGGGGAGGTCTGGAGCCTTTCTGGGCGGGCTACCTGGATGAGATGATCGAAATGATCGACACCTCCTGGGAGATGATCCATGTGGTAGGGCATCTGGATCTTCCCAAGCTCTACGCTCCGCTGCCGGAAGCCATGAAGGATGTGGAGAATTCCTCCCACTTCCTGGCCCGACGGATGCGCACCCTGCTGGAGATGATCAGCGATCTGAACCTGGCCCTGGATGTCAATCTGTCGGGCTTGAGAAAGGGTTGCGGACTGTATCCCGATATGGAGTTCCTCAAGCGGGCAAAATGCTTGCAAATTCCCATCGCCATCGGCAGTGATTCCCATCAAATTGATGAGATCGGGCGGGACTATGCGCAGGGCATTGAACTGGCTCGATCGGCAGGGTATCGTCACTACGTGACCTTCTCCCGGGGCATTACGGAAAAAAGGCCCCTCTTTGCAGAGGAGGACGGTCATTTCAAGATCCTCAATCTTGGCGTGGAGATTCTGAAGCTGCGCTTCGAGCCCCGCCTGCGGCAGAAGACACCCCGGTTTTCCTTCGGCGGTTCCTTTCGGGGCCTGCTGAAGGTGTTCGACGGCTCCGTGTCGTTGGGGGAATACGACGCGATCCGAGTGCGACGGGATGATCGCTCCATAACTTTGAGTGACAGCTCAGAGGAGGCGTATTCGGATGCAGTCGGAAGAGGTGACCTGACCTGCCTGTACTCTCATCACACCGATACTCCGGGAACTCTGTCGGTCCTGTTCAACACCCTGGCCTCGGAAGCAATCAATGTGGAGACCACCCAACTGTACTCCCTGTCCGACGGCACCGCTACGGCTTATCTCACCGTCGGCGGACCGGAGAAGCGCATCCGGGAGGCCGTGGACTTCGTTATGGGCACCGCCTCCGACCGCTTCTTTGCCATCGAGACTGACGCCCAGATGGAGCTTCCCCCGCTGAAAGCCACGCCGGCCTACTTGCTCGAGGTGGATGGGGTCAGCCTGCCCATACCGATCTCCAGTCATATGGTGCTTACTGTCCACAGCAACCGTCCGGGGGTCCTGCTGATTCTTCTCTCCGCTCTGGCCTCGCGCAAGGTCAATGTTCTCGATCTGCAGCTGGGAAGCAGGGGCGAGAGAGGTTTTGCCGTCCTGGGGATCGAGGGGGATGAGCGGGAGGTCGCTGTCGTGTTGACCGAGCTGGGGCCCCAGTTCTACGAAGCCAGCCAGATCGTGCTGAGAGGATCTCTGTAGCAAAGGGAGAAGTCAGGATTCCGGAATCCGCATGCAGAAGCGCAGGCCGGAGAGGACGTGCCAGGCGATCCCCAGAGAGTGTGGAGATATGCGGGCGGCCTCCGGATCCGAGTAGATCTCGAAGGCGTGGTCGATCCCCTGTCGCTGCAACAGGGCCTCAAAGCGCCGGCAGGGTCCGGCAAAGCCGAACTCATCCGATTCCTCACAGTTGAACAGGAGCCGCACACCCTGAAATGCTTCAGGATGAGATTCGACCAGAGGGCCGAGGTCGGAACGGGCCCAATTGTTCCGGGCGGAAGAGTCCATCTCTACGACACGTCCCTTCTCATCCCGCTTCAGGGTGGGCACCAGGCGCCGATCGTCGGAATACACCAGATCGCAGGTGTCCAGGATGTCCTCCAGCTCCAACCGTCCCATTTTTTCGGCTTTGGCGTCACTGAAGAGGATCCGGTTGAACGGAACAACCAACCGCACGTCGAGGAGGTCGAGGCAGCTGATGCTGGGGCTCAAGGCGACGACCGCCTCGAACAGATCTGGATACAGGATCCCCCCTAGAAGAGCCCCGTAGCCTCCCATGGATGCCCCCATCAGGGCGCGCCCGTTTTTTTCGAAAATAGTGCGGTAGTGACCCTCCACGTACTGCACCACGTCCTCAAATATGTAGGTACTATATTTCCCGGTGAAGGGTGAATCCGTATACAGGCTCCCCTTGCCGCCTACTTTTCCGTTTAGTCCTTTGGCCCCGAACTTGTTCGGCAGATGCAGGCTGCCGTCGGGCTGGACCAGGATAAAGGGAGGAAGCCCGCCGCGGAGGATAAACTCGTCCAGGTCTTCGAAGGTAAGCAAGCTGGAGAGGACCTTTCTGAAAAATATCCGCAGTAGGATGTGGTATTTTTTCCGTATATCTTTCCGCGAGCCGACGATCGAGTTGCTGCTGTCCGCGCCGTATCCGTGAAGGAGATACACGACGGGATAGCGTCCGTCGGGGGACTCGAAGTAGCCCGGAGGCAGATAGATGCGGATCCCTCGCTCCACCGGGCTTCCCAGGGGATTGCCCTTCAGGCTCTCTCCGCTGAATCTGTCGATCCGGTAGCGATCTTCTTTTCTGTTCATGGAGCTTCTCCCCCTTCTACCAAGCAATAACCCCGGTTAGAATCAACAGGAACCAGGCAAAGGCGAAGCGAAGC
>CAZBXU010000059.1:16465-19809 GCA_964495755.1 uncultured Spirochaetaceae bacterium
TCGGGTTTGAGTCTTCATGGCGTCACTATAGAGTAGCCTGCACTCTTTGCACAGCCTGTCGAAAGGTGTTACTGTAGGGTGCAATGAAGACCTACGAGCAGATCAACGCCAAGATCGAGACGGGAAAAGCGGTGGTTTGCACCGCCGATGAAATCATCGACTACGTGGAACGCAAGGGATTGGCGGCAGCGGCGGAGGAGGTGGATGTGGTTACAACGGCCACCTTCGGTCCGATGTGCTCCTCCGGCTGTTTTCTCAACTTCGGACACAGCACTCCGAAGATACGCATCACTGAAGCCTGGATCGATGACGTGTCGGTGTACTGCGGTATCGCCGCTGTGGATGTATTTCTCGGCGCCACCCAGCTGCGTCAGGGGGATCCGGCCAACCTCTACTATCCGGGAGAGTTCCGCTACGGCGGAGGGCACGTTATCGAGAAGCTGGTGGCAGGGGAAAAAGTGCAGCTTTTCGGTCTCTCCTACGGAACCGATGATTATCCCCGCAAAGAGATCCGAACCTGGTTCACGATCCACGATCTAAACCAAGCCATCATGGTCAATCCCCGAAACTGCTACCAGAACTACAATGTGGCCATCAACTGCTCCGATCGCCCGGTGTACACCTATCTCGGACTGCTCAAACCGAACATGCAGAACCTGACCTACTGTTCTGCCGGACAACTGTCGCCGCTGCTCAACGATCCCCTGTACGAAACCATAGGGATCGGTACCAAGGTTTGGCTGGCCGGTGCTCAGGGCCACGTGTATTCAGAAGGTACCCAGCACAGCCCTACTGCTGAGCGGGGGGCGGGCGATGTGCCGACCGAGGGCGCCGGCACACTCGCACTGACGGGAAACATGAAGGAGATGAAACCTGAGTTTGTCCGCGGTGTCAGTTTGATCGGCTATGGTGTTTCCCTGGCTATTGGGGTAGGCATCCCCATACCGATCCTGACACCTGAGATCCTCAAACGTACAACGGTCCGGGATCGGGATATCTTGGCACCGGTCATCGACTACTCCCATGATTATCCCAAGAAGACCGGCAAGGTGATTTGCCAATTAAGTTACGCCGAGCTGAAAACCGGGGAGGTTACGATCAAAGGAAAAACGATCAAGGCCGGTTCGATGTCCTCCTACTCCAAGGCCCTCGAAATCGCTCATCTGCTCAAGGATGAAATAAAACGGGGAGATTTCCTCCTCTCCCAACCGCTGCAGAGCCTGCCCCGAAAACAGGGCATGCTGGGATTGAAAATTGTCGATCAGAACAACAGGGAGGTGAGGCGATGATCACCAAGAAGCTCATGCTCTACTTTCCCAAGAGCGAAACCGAGAAGCCCATCGTCTATCACCTGGTCAAAGATTACAACCTGGTGATAAACATCTTCCGTGCCAAGGTCACCCCGGAAGAGGACGGATACCTGGTCCTCGATGTTACGGGAACGGATGAAGACATTCGCCGCGGTATGGAGTTTGTAAAGACCTTCAATGTGCAGGTCGACGAGTCTCACAAGGGTGTGCGCTGGGATGAGGCAACCTGCACCGGCTGCGGTAACTGCACCTCCCACTGCCCGACGGCAGCCTTGCACATCCCGGATCGGGCCACGATGAAGATAATCTACGACAGCGATCTCTGTGTTGAGTGCCTGAGCTGTATTTCCAACTGTCCTTACGGAGCCTGTTCTTCGATATTCTGACGCGGCGTTTAGGTTTCCGACTCTTCGGGTGCCGCTTCGATCACAACGGGCTTGCTCCAGGCGCCCGGTCCGGTTGTCTTGATGGCCCGGATACGGTACATCGTCGATCGGTCAGGATCAGGGTTGGGATCGGTTATATTGGGTTCGAGGGCGTTTTTCTCCACATACGTCCACTTGCCCGTCGTGGGGATCCGCTTGATCACTTCGTAGTGTCGAAGATCCCGCACCCAGTTCCAGCGCAGGTTGACGGCATTGCCCGTGTGTTCGGCCTGAATGTCTTCGATCTTCTCGGGTATCTCGCTTTCCTTCGACTTCTGGATCTCCTCGATCTCGGCTTTTCTCTTCTCAGCCAGCTCGTTGATTCTTTCGGCGAAATCAGGATAGCGCTGGATGACTCTTTCGAAATTGTCCTTATCGAGTCGGTACAGATCGCAGTACTCCCGGGCCCGGATCGTCGCGGTGCGGGGCATCGAGAGCAGTAGGGCGATCTCGCCGAAGAACTGTCCCGCGGTGAGGGTGGCGTACGCGGTCTGCTCGTCCGCGGAAAGCACGTCCACGCTCCCCTGGCTGATAAAGTACATCTCGAAGCCTACCTCCCCCGCCGTGACGATCATGTCTCCCGGCGTGAATACAACGGGATTGAGGTTCAAAACGATCTCCCGGATCAAGTCCTCACTGGCTGTTTGAAACAGGGGAACCTTCTCGATGATCCCCCTGTTGATCTGAAGAGCCACCGTGGTCTTCAAAGCAATGGGTAGATCCTGCAGAACGGCGGATTCGTCATACCCGCGGCGACTCTCCCAGAGGTAGCTGTAGTAGTCGTTGATCTTGCGCTGGAGGGGGTGGGGGATATCCCGGTAGTTGAGAAAGGCGTTGATCTTGTCGAGCCTGCCTTTGTACTGGGACTTGGCGATATCGATATTGGCGATCAGGTTGGCGATATTACCGATGATCATACCGTACATACCCGCGCCCAGCAGCTCGATGAAAATCACGAATACGGTTTGGAATTCCCCCTGCGGGGTGATGTCTCCGTACCCGATGGTGGTCAGGGTGGTGATGGTCCAGTAGAACGCCCGGATATAGAGCGGTACCGAGGTGAGCCCTTCAGGATTTCCCGAGATCAGGATCCAGCCGCAGGAGACAAGGTGGGCGACCAGCAGGATCCAAAAGACCAGAAGGACGAGGCGCAGGATCGCCGGATTGACCCGGGCGCCGCCGATGCGGTAGAGGGTCGTTCCCGAATGGATCAGCTTGAGAAGCGGGTTGAGACTGAGCAGGAAAAGCAGGGTGGCTGCAGATGGGACGAAATATTTAAGGGCAAGCCCTATGGGCAGGGCGGCCAGCAGGTCAAGCCAGAACCAGCCCTTAAGGTACCTGAGGGCAACGGCGCTGCGTTTGACGACCGTTTTCCCGAGACGATAGAACCCCGTGTTGAAATGAACCAGGATATCCGCAACGAACACACCCAGGATGATCCAGACAGCAGCGGCCACCAAGGTGGAGGAGAGGTCAAAAACCATCGAGAGAGGGATTTCGATGACAGCGAACACCGTAACCGCCAATACAAGGGAATCCCACGAGGTTCTGAGCTTGTTTTCCGAATGAAACATGGTACAGAATTTATATCGGAATCTTCTACCGCAAT
>CAZBXU010000060.1:0-19786 GCA_964495755.1 uncultured Spirochaetaceae bacterium
CGTTTCCACGATGACGATCACCCTGCCTCCGGTCATGTACTCGCAGCCGTGGTCCCCGACTCCTTCCACAACGGCGATGGCTCCGCTGTTCCGTACTGCGAAGCGCTCCCCGCTCATGCCGTTGATATACACCTCCCCGGAGGTGGCTCCGAAGAGATTGACGTTTCCTGTGATGATGTTGCGTTCGGGTATGAAGGTGGATCCTTTCGGCGGATAGATGATGATTCTTCCACCGGACAGACCCTTGCCCAGATAGTCGTTGGCATCCCCCTCCAGCTGAAAGGTGATCCCGGGGGCCAGAAAGGCCCCGAAGCTCTGTCCGGCGGAACCGGTGAATTTCACCCGGATCGTGTCCTGGCCCAGTCCTTTGGCACCGTAGCGCCTGGAGACCTCGGCACTCAGGGTGGCGCCGACGGCGCGATTGCAGTTGCGGATGGGCATCTCCAGTTGAACGCACTTTCTCTGCTCCAGTGCCGGAGCGGCCTTGGCGATCAGGCTCTCGTCTAAAGAGGGCTCGAACTCCGCAGGCGGGTGCAGACAGTGCAGAGAGCCGCCCTTGGGAACTTCCGGGACATGGAGAACCCTGGAGAAATCCAGTCCACGAGCCTTGTAGTGGGCCGTTGCCGCAGCCACTTCGAGTCGCTCGACCCGGCCGATCATCTCTTCGAAGCGTCGAAATCCCAGCTTGGCCATATACTCCCGCACCTCCTGGGCCAGGAAGCGCATGAAGTTTACCACGTGCTCAGGCTTGCCCCGGAAGCGGCCCCGCAACTCCGGGTCCTGGGTAGCCACTCCCACGGGGCAGGTATTGAGATGGCACTTGCGCATCATTACGCAGCCCATCGCAACCAGAGTGGTGGTGGCAAAGCCGAACTCCTCGGCGCCCAGCAGTGCCGCGATGACCACGTCCCGCCCGGTCTTGATCTGGCCGTCGGTCTGTACCCGGATCTGAGTCCTAAGGTTGCTCCGGACTAAAACCGCTTGAGTTTCCGCCAGACCGATCTCCCAGGGTGTTCCGGTGTGCATAATCGAGGAGATGGGGGAAGCGCCGGTGCCGCCGTCGCCGCCGGAGATCAGCACCGTATCCGCCCTTCCTTTGGCCACACCGGCGGCCACGGTGCCGACGCCGACTTCGGAGACCAGCTTGACCGAGACCCTGGCCTTCGGATTTGCGTGTTTCAGGTCGAAAATTAACTGGGCCAGGTCCTCGATCGAATAGATGTCGTGATGGGGTGGGGGAGAGATCAGCATCACCCCGGGGGTTGAGTGGCGCACCTTGGCGATGATCTCGTTTACCTTGTGTCCGGGGAGCTGTCCCCCCTCTCCCGGTTTGGCTCCCTGGGCCATCTTGATCTGCAGCTCCTCTGCGCTGATCAGGTAGCTGGAGGTCACACCGAAGCGGGCGGAAGCCACCTGCTTGATGCGGCTGTTGATGCTGTCCCCGTCCACTTCCCCCTTGAAGCGGTACTCGTCCTCTCCGCCCTCTCCGGAGTTGCTCTTGCTCCCCAGCCGGTTCATTGCACGGGCCAAAGTCTCGTGGGCCTCCTTACTGATCGAGCCGAAGGACATGGCCGAAGAGACGAAGCGTTTGACGATTGTCTCCACCGGTTCTACATCCTCGATGGGCACGGGCTCGGCGGGTTTGAAACCGAAGAGGCTGCGCAGCGTGCAGAGGTTGCGGCCGGTGTCGTTCACAACCCGGGTATACTGCTTGAAGACCTGGTAGTCCCCTTCCCGAGTCGCCTTCTGCAGCAAAGCGATGGCCTCGGGGGAGAACAGGTGCTTTTCTGAAAGTTTCCGCTGGCTGTACAGACCGCCGGAGGGCAGGTTGTAGCCGGCTGACCCGGTCGCCGGCGCCTCGAAGGCCTGAGCATGGATGGCCAGGCGGTCCGCTTCGATGGCGTCGATCCCGATCCCCCCGATCAGGGAAGGCGTGCCGGTGAAGCAGCGGTCCACCAGCTCCTGTCCAAGACCTACAGCCTCAAAGATCTGAGCTCCCCGGTAGCTGCGGATCGTGGAAATGCCCATCTTGGACATCACCTTTAACAGCCCCTTCTTCACAGCGGTGATGTAGTGCTCGATCGCTTCCTGGATGGTCAGTTCAGCGGAGATGTAGCCGAGCTCCTGGAGGTCGCCGAGAGACTCGAAAACAAGATAGGGGTTGATGCCGCTGGCACCGTAGCCCACCAGGGTGGCGAAGTGATGCACCTCTCGAGCCTCCCCGGTTTCAATCACCAGGCCGCTTAGGTGACGTTTCCCCCGGCGCACCAGGTGATGATGCACCCCGGAGATGGCCAGTAGCGAGGGAATGGCGGCCCGTTCCCGGCTGATGCCCCGGTCGCTCAGAATGACGAGGGAGTACCCTTCGTCGATTCGCTTCTCGACCTGCCCGCAAACCTCTTCCAAAGCCCGCTCCAGCGTCCCTGCCCCGGCGAAAGCATCGAAGAGAATGGGTACCGTGCAGACCCGGAACTCCTTGATCGGGGAGGTCCGCAGCATATCAATGTCGTCGTTGGTCAGGATCGGGTGGGAAAGCTTGAGCTGATGGCAGTGCTCCGGCGTCTCAGCGAGGAGATTTCGTTCCTTCCCTACGAAACTCATCAAGGACATCACGAGGTTTTCCCGGTAGGGATCGATGGGAGGATTCGTCACCTGGGCGAACAGCTGTTTGAAGTAGTTGAACAGAAGCTGCGGCCTTTCGGACAACACAGCCGGAGGTGTGTCGTTTCCCATGGAGCCCACCGGTTCCTGGGAGTTGTCTACCATCGGTGCAATGATCCTCTGCATATCCTCCCGGGTGTAGCCGAAGGCTTTCTGCGCCGCCGCCACCTGGTCTCTGTCGATGGCTACAGGCCTGGGTGCACCGAGGAGCCCCCGCAGCTGGATGCGGTTTAGCTCCAGCCAGTGTCGGTACGGCTTGCGGCGGGAAATCGCGGATTTAATTTCATTGTCCTTGATCACCCGCCCACGGTCGGTGTCTACCACGATCATCTTGCCCGGAGCCAGGCGTCCCTTTTCCAGCACGTCTTCGGGGGGGATCTCCAGAACACCCACTTCCGAGGAAAGAATGGCCTTACCTTTTTTGGTAATGACGTAGCGGGCGGGCCGCAGCCCATTGCGGTCCAGGATCGCCCCAACCCGGACACCGTCGCAGAAAGCGATCGCCGCCGGGCCGTCCCAGGGCTCCATAACCGCCGCATGGTATTCGTAGAAGGCCCGCTTGTCCTGTGAGATGTGATATCGGGTGCCGAAGGCTTCGGGAATCATCATGATCATCCCGTGTTCGATCGATCGACCCCCCTGGGTCAGCAGCTCCAGCACATTGTCGAAAATGGCGGAATCACTCAAGGAGGGGTTGGCGATCGGCCCGAGCTTGGCTATCTCTTCTCCGAACAGCTCGGAGGAAAGGCTGGATTCCCGGGCACGCATGTTGTTCACGTTGCGCCTGAGCGTATTGATTTCCCCGTTATGGGCGAGGTAACGGAACGGCTGGGCCAGGTACCAGGAGGGGAAAGTGTTGGTGCTGTAGCGCTGGTGAAACACCGCCACCGCGCTGGTCAGGTCCCGATCCTTCAGATCCGGATAAAAGCTCTCGAATTGGGTGGAGACGAACATCCCCTTGTATACGATGGTTCGGCTGGACAGGGAGGGAACGTAGAACCGGTCCACATCCCATCCGGCTTTCACCGCGGCATTTTCCAAACACTTACGAAGCACGTACAAACGGCGTTCCAGAGCCTCCCCCTCGGCGGGGTAGGTCAGGAACACCTGCCAGAAGGAGGGCATCTCCCGCCGGGCCTGTTCTCCGAGGCACTCCGGCTTTACCGCCACCTGTCGCCAGCCCAGCAGGGTTGCCCCTTCACTCCGGAGGCTCTTCTCTGTCAACTCGCGGGCCCGGGCCGATTCATCCTCCCCCTGGGGCAGAAACAGGAAACCGACCGCGTAGCTTCCCGCCGGGGGCAGATTGAACTCCAACACGCGGGTGAAGAAACGGTGGGGTATCTGAAACAGAATCCCCGCTCCGTCTCCTGTCTTCATATCGCCGCCGATCGCTCCGCGGTGCTCCAGGTTGCAGAGAGCTTGAATTGCCTCTCGGACAATTTTGTGGGATTTTCTGCCATTGATCTGGGCGATAAATCCTACGCCGCAGGCATCGTGTTCGTTCCGGGGATCGTACAGTGAGCCTTGTTCCATCCTGTTCCTGTCTTATGCATAAATTATTATAGTTGTGTATTTATATGCATTATAGGAAAAAATGTCAAGGTTTAGGTGCGACAGGTTGGATACCGGGGCGGATCTTTGTACCATTTGTACCATTGGAAAACTAGAAAATTAGAACCCGAACGGATAATTTTCCACTTTTCCAATGGGCAAGCATAGTCTGCATTCCCGAGTGGGTCAAATTGTCCCTTCGGGTCATTCTGACTCATTGACCCAGGGTGTTGACGCTCAGGGAGATACCTCGGCCCGGTAATCAATTCCTTCCACACCGAACCCGTGATAGCGTAGGTATTCATCTCTGAAACCTGCGATGTCGCTCAGGTGTTCGATGTTTTCCGTGGTGACCTGCTGCCACAGCTTGGTTACTTCCCCCTGCACCTCCGGGCGCATCTCCAGGTCGTCCAGACGGGCTCGTCCTTCCTCGTCCAGCGGCAGGGGATGATCGCTGTACAGATAGTCCCGGAACAGACGATCGATCTGCTCGATGCAGACCTCGTGGAGTCCCTTCTCCTTCATGACCCTGTAGAGAAGGGCGATGTACAGAGGAACAGCCGGAATCACCGCACTGGCCCGGGTTACCAGAGCCTTGTTCACAGAAATCAGGGCGCGGCCACCGCGGGCTGCCAGGCGCTCATTTAGAATGTTGGCGGTCTGCTCCAGGTGTTTCTTGGCTTGCCCGATCGTGCCGTCCCGGTAGATCGGCGCGGTGAAGGACGGGCCGATGTAGAAGAAAGCCAGCGCCGTCACCCGGTCCGCGAGAAGGCCCGCAGCCTCCAGGGCCTCGATCCACAGCGCCCAGTCCTCGCCTCCCATCACTTTCACGGTATCCTCGATTTCCTTTTCACTTCCCACCGGCTCGGCCCGGATCTCTGAGACTTCGCCGTTTTGAAAATCGACGATCTTCGACACGAAGGGCTGCCCGATCGGTTTGATCACCGAGGAGTGCAGAATCCCGGTCTTGGGATCCATCCTTCTCGGAGAGGCGATGCTGTACACTACCAGGTCCACGGGACCGAGGTTGTCCCCGATCCGGGCTATTGTCTGATCCTTGATCTCTTGAGAGAAGGCATCCCCATTGATGCTCCAGGCACCCAGACCATCACTTTTCGCAGCTTCGCGGAAGGCGATGTCGTTGTACCAGCCTGCACTGCCCGGTTTGGATTCCGTCCCGGGTCGCTCGTAGGCAACCCCAACCGTGCCGGCTCCGCAGGCGTAGGCGGCAAGGATGCGCGCCGCCAGGCCGTAACCGTTCGAAGAGCCGATGATTAGCGCCCTCTTGGGTCCTTCGAGGGAGCCAAGTTTCTTTATATGGTCAATTTGATCCCGCACCTGGGAGCTGCAGCCAAGCGGATGGGCTGTCAGGCAGACATTGCGGAGGATTTTGGGTTCAATAATCACATCGCTCTCCTTCGGACGTGCAACGCAAAAGGCTGGTTCCCGATATTTTTAAAAAAAGTGGAGATTCTGAGTGAAAAGGTCAAGATAAAACCTCCCCTGGAACCCTCAAATTATACATTGTATACTGAATTAAATGATGAACGAAGATCAAAGGCTGCCTGATTTTCTCCGATCCCTCTTCTGGGAAGTAGACTTTTCCGACGTGCAATTGAAAAACCACAAGCGGTACGTGATTGAACGTATTCTCGAATACGGAGACGATGAATCGGTTAGATGGCTGAGGAGAAATGTGGTTCCGAAAGATATCGCGGAAGTAGTGAAATCCAGCAGAGTAATTTCTCCGAATACAGCTGCTTTATGGGCTTTAATTTTTGATATTTCAAACGAGGAAATAACTTGTTTATCAATACCCTCAACGAAGCAGCATTACGCATCCTGAAAAAAGTAGCCCAGCTGCCCCAAATTCCTGATTTTTACCTTGCAGGAGGCAGCGCTGCTGCCCTGTATTTGGATTTTTTTACCGAACACGAGTCTTATTCATAATCAGAGCCATTGATACAATCGATCCAAAGTGTGGGAAATCTGAAACTTCAGCAACAAAGTCGAGGAACCCTGGTGGGCTTGTTGGACAATGTACAGATCAGCTTCTTTACTTATCCCTATGCTTTGCTGGAAGTACCCGGTAATTTGGAAGGAGTCCGTATTGCCAGCCTTCTCGATATCTCTCGCCTCGACCCCTCGGTTAAATATCGTAATACAGGGCGAACTCCCATGGATGGGGGCGCAGAGCCAGAGCCTGCACCTCGTTGGTCATCTTGTAGTCGATCCAGGTCTCGATCACATCGAGGGTGAACACGTCCCCCTTCAACAGGTACTCGTGATCGGCCTCCAGGGCTTTCAGCGCTTCGTGGAGAGACCCCGGCGTCTGGGGCACTTTAGCCAGCTCTTCGGGCGGCAGGTCGTAGATGTCCTTGTCCAGCGGTTCCCCTGGAGCGATCTTGTTGAGAATTCCGTCGATTACGGCCATGAGGATCGCGGGGAAGCCCAGATAGGGATTGCAGCTCGGGTCGGGACAGCGGAACTCGATACGCTTGGATTTGGCCGATGTTGAGTACATCGGGATTCTCACCGCAGCGCTGCGGTTTCGACGCGAATAGGCCAGGTTTACCGGAGCCTCGAAGCCAGGCACGAGACGCTTGTAGCTGTTGGTCGTGGAATTGGTAAACGCCAGTATCGACGGGGCGTGCTTGAGAATCCCGCCGATTGCATACAGACCGGCATCGGATAGCCCGGCATATCCCTCGCCGGAAAAGGTGTTGGTGTCCCCCTTCCACAGAGAAACGTGAACGTGCATGCCGCTGCCGTTGTCGTTGAAAATCGGTTTGGGCATGAAAGTAACCGTCTTGTTGTGCCTGCGAGCGGTGTTCTTGATCACGTACTTGTACTTAAGCAGCTTGTCCGCCATGGCCACTAGGCTCGAAAAGCGCATGTCGATCTCAGCCTGACCTCCCGTGGCTACCTCATGGTGCTGCGCCTCGACTTCGATTCCGATACTTTCGAGAATCAGCATCATCTCGGTGCGCAGATCCTGCTGGCTGTCCGTAGGGGGAACCGGAAAGTACCCTTCTTT
The DNA here is from genome assembly GCA_964495755.1 of uncultured Spirochaetaceae bacterium. Classification (GTDB taxonomy): domain Bacteria; phylum Spirochaetota; class Spirochaetia; order SZUA-6; family DRHE01; genus JAFGQJ01. The sequence goes on from CAZBXU010000060.1 coordinate 7,250, forward strand.
GTACCGGGGCTTGTAGCCCAGGTTCGGCGTCTCAACCCGTCCGGTATTCCAGCGCCCTTCTACAGAATCGATATGGTAGTAGCCCTCATGCTCGTTCTGATCGAAACGGATGTCGTCGAAGATGAAAAACTCCGCCTCCGGTCCGAAATAGGCGGTGTCGGCCAGCTTGGTCTGTTTGAGGTAATTCTCCGCTTTAATGGAGATATGCCTGGGATCCCGGGTATAATCCTCGCCTGTAATCGGATCGCAGATGTTGCAGATCAATACGAGTGTTTTTTCGGCCAGAAAGGGATCGATGAAGGCCGTTTCGGCGACGGGCTTGACCAGCATATCTGATTCGTTGATGCTCTGCCAGCCCCGGATGCTCGACCCGTCGAAACCGAAACCATTCTCAAATGAATCCGTGTCCAGCTCCCGAGCCGGAACCGTAAAGTGCTGCCAAAGACCGGGGAAATCCATGAAACGCAGGTCTAAGACCCGAATATTTTCTTTGGCGATGAGATCGATAACCTCTTTCGCTTTTCCATTGTCTGCCATTCTATTTACTCCTTACCAGTAGTACTGCGTCGAGATGCTATTACGATCTAATATAGATTCAGCAATTTTCGTGCCAAATGAATTTAAAACAACTAAGTGCATATACAGTAGATAGTTACTTTATTTTCTGCTTTCAATCCTATGGATGAAATCCTACCCATAGGTAGGATCTTGGTCAAAAATGCTACGACAATGTAGGATCTGAGGAGCTCAGTGCCGGAAACGTTTTGGATCGATCCCGTACCGATTCACCCGCAGTCCCATGATGCGCTCGGAAATTCCGAGCCCGCGGGCTGCCTTGGCCATATTGCCGCGGGATGACTTGAGGGCATCGAGAATGAGCTCCTGCCCTACGTTTTCCAGGGCGGTTTCCAGCCTGCCTTTAAAGGCAGTGCCACTGGCCTCGGCGGTCTGCAGGGTCGGGGGCAGGTGGTGGCCGTGGATGACATCGTCTCTACTCAGCAGCACGGCCCGTTCGATACAGTTCTCCAGTTCCCTGACGTTACCCGGCCAGTGATAGGCCATCAACATGTCGATCGCCGGCGTGGAGATCCGGCGTACGTCCTTGTGGCTGGTCTTGCCGTACTTCTCTACGAAATAATCAGAAAGGAGAAGGATGTCCGTCTTTCGTTCGCGGAGCGGTGGAATGTGGATGGGAAAGACATTGAGGCGATAGTACAGATCTTGACGAAACTTCCCCTCCGCGATACGCCCTTCCAGATCTATGTTGGTGGCGGCGATCAGCCGCACGTCCACCTTGATGGTGGCGATTCCGCCCACCCGTTCGAACTCCCTCTCCTGCAGTACGCGCAGGAGCTTGATCTGCAGGGCCGGGGACAGGTCGCCCACCTCATCGAGAAACAGGGTCCCGCCGTGGGCCAGTTCGAAGCGGCCTTTCCTGCTCGACACCGCGCCTGTGAAGGCTCCCTTTTCGTGGCCGAACAGCTCACTCTCGATCACAGATTCGGGAAGAGCGGCGCAGTTGACCTTGATGAAGGGTTTGGCCGCCCGCAGGCTGTTGTAGTGGATGGCGTGGGCCACCAGTTCCTTGCCCGTGCCGCTTTCCCCGCGTATGAGCACGGTGGCTTCACTCTCAGAAACCTGAGCGATCAGATCGTAGACTTCCTGCATGGCATGTGAGTTTCCAATGAGATTCGAGGGTCGGAAACGATCCTTCAGCTCTTCGGTTAGTCGGAGATTCTCTTCGATCAGTCTTTGGCGATCCTCCTGGGCGGACTGACGGAGCTTGACCGCCTGGGAAATCATTGAGGCGATGATTGCGTACAGTCTCAGGTCTTCTTCGAGGGCTGCGTGCTTCGAGTAGATTTTGTCTACGCTCAAAGCACCGATGACCCTGTTTTTCAGTTTGATTGGAACGCTGACATACGACAGGTCTCGGCCGTCCTTTTTCCTGAGAGCTCGGGTGCGGTTGAGGTAGCGAGGTTCCTCGGCAACTTTGGGAATGATCGCCGGTTTCCCCGTCTCGAAGACCTGTCCGATGATTCCCTCACCGACCCTGTATCTGCCACGCCTCTGCTGGCTGGTGGAAAGGCCATAAGCCGCCTCGATGGATATCTCGCCGCTCTCCCGATTGAGAAGGGTCAAACTTCCCCTCACGATTCCCTTGTGCTTGGCAATGATTTCAAGAACCGGTCCCAGGGTGTCCCGTAGATCCATGCTCGAATCCAGGTTCTGGCTGATCTCGAAGAGCAGGGACAGTTCCCGGATTTTTTCATCGACATAGGGATTGCCGATCATCCCCGCAGGCGCGCTTTCCTCTGACGGCATCGATTGCATCCTACATTCAGGTAAGATCTCCGGCCAGCTTCCGACCGTAGGACACGCACTCCTCGATGCTTTGTTCAGACGGATTCCAGAGCACTTTCAATCCGTCATCAACGACCGTGAAGCCCGCCTGTTGAAGCGATTCGGCCAGTACACGAGTAGACTCGCCGCTCCAACCGTAACTTCCGAATACGGCGGCTTTCTTCGCTTGGAAAGACAGACCCTTGATCTCCTCCAACAACCCGGCTAAAGAGGTCAGGATGCCTCTATTGACGGTGGGAGAGCCGAACACAACCGCTTTGGATTTGAACACCTCCGCCAATACATCATTTTTGTCACTGCTTGCGATATTGAACAGCTTAACATTTACATCGGGGTCTGTGCGGACGATGCCTTTGGCGATATTCTCCGCCATCACTCGCGTACCGTTCCACATCGTGTCGTAGACGATGGTGATCTGGTTTTCCTTGTACCCTTTGGCCCACTGCAGATAACGCTCTACAATCTGAGCTGGGTTGTTCCGCCATATGACTCCATGGCTCGTGCAGATGATATCCAGCGGAAGGTTCAGGCCGAGGAACTCCTGGATCTTTTTTTCGACCAGTGAGCTGAAGGGCGTCAGGATGTTGGCGTAGTATTTCAGGCACTCGGTGTAAAGCTCGTTTTGATCGACCAGATCGTTGAACAAATACTCCGAGGCATAGTGTTGGCCGAAGGCGTCGTTGCTGAACAGGATGTTGTCACCGGTTAGGTAGCAGAACATGCTGTCCGGCCAGTGCAACATCGGCGCTTCTACAAAGATCAGCTCTTTGCTGCCGAGGTTCAATCTATCCCCGGTTTTCACCACCTGGAAGTTCCAGTCGCGGTGATAGTGGCCGGTCAAGGACTTCACGCCGTTGGCAGTACAGTATACGGGAGTATCGGGGATACGCTCCAGCAGCTCAGGCAAGGCCCCACTGTGGTCGATCTCGGCATGATTGGCGACAACGAAATCTATCTTTTCTAGATCGATCTCTCCGGCCAGATTGTTCACATATTCCTTGGCAAAAGGGGCCCAAACCGTATCTACCAGTGCGGTTTTCTCTTCGGTGATCAGGTATGAGTTGTACGTCGAGCCCCGGTGTGTCGAGTATTCGTTCCCGTGGAATTTCCGCAGCTCCCAATCGATTTTGCCCACCCAGTGGACGTTGTTTATTACCTTTACTTTCATCGTTTGGCTCCTTTGGACGGATTCGATTTTCTTTTAGGTTAATCCTAATGCGTCCCTGTTGTTAAATCAATAGATTGAGGAGTTGGACGGCTGATGTCGGTTGCGTTACAGGAAGGACGATCTTGCCGACGTTTTGATTGGCTTCCAGCCCGGATAATCATTTGCCAGATGCTATACTACCAGTAGCGGAGGGACGATACTAGGATATGGCGCTGCTGCAAAGCCCGGTTGTACGTAAGTTCATCCGGTATATACGCCGACTGACTCGTGAGTTTCAGCGGGATCAGTGCTTGATTCGTGCCGCCAGTCTGGCCTTCGCCAGTCTGTTGGCACTGGTGCCGCTGTCGGCCCTGCTGTTCTCCCTGTTCTCCGCCCTGGGTACCTTCTCAGAGGTGCTGGAGAATATCCAAGGCTTCCTCTTTACCCAGCTCGTTCCCACCAGCCAGGACGAGATCATGGCTTACATCCAACGCTTCGTGGAAAACACCCGCGCCCTGGGCGTCGTCGGCCTGCTCTTCTTCCTGATCACGGCGATCTTTCTTCTCAACACGATTCAGAGCACCTTCAACGCGCTGTGGGGAAGCAGAACCCAGCAAGGTTCGCTGCGCCGAGTGGCGACCTACGCTTCGGTCTTGATCGTGGGCAGCTTCCTGTTCAGTATCGGGCTCAACCTTACCGGGATGCTCCGCTCCCTGGTCAGCGGGGACACGGTTCAGGAGATCAGCAAAACCCTCTCCTTCCTCACCGGGATATTACCCTCGATCTTCATCTTTTTTGCCCTGCTGCTGATGATCGTCCTGATTCCCTCGGGACGGGTCCGCTTTGTCAGTGCCCTGATCGGGGCCGGCGTCGGGGCGGTATTATGGGAGGCGGCTCGGAGAATCTTCTTCTTCTGGATCACCTACGTGATCCGACTGTCTATTGTGTACGGATCGCTCGCGGTGATCCCCATCTTTCTGATCTGGCTGTACGTGGCCTGGATCATCGTTCTGCTCTCCCTCGAAGTCGCCTTTGTCCACCAGCATCGTCAACTCGGATGGCCGGGCAAGCGCCTGGAGCAGATCAGTCCGGCGGAGCGCTTTCTCTTCGGCCTGGAGATTTACCTGCAGATTGTCGGCCGTTTCTATCGGGGAGAAACACCGCCGAGCACCACCCAGATCGCCCGGCGCTTCAGTGCCTCTATGGCGGATATCTCCTATTTCACCGACCTGTTTCACCAGGAGGGATTGTTGCTGTTTGCCGGAGAAGAGAATGAATTACTCGTACCGGCTCGTTCCCTCGACAAGATCGGTCTGCAGGAGTTATTCCGAAGTCTCTTCGGGAATCCAAAGGAGGCAGTCTGGCAGAGCGAGGAAGCCCTGTCACTGTTCGAATCGGTAACCGGTGCGGCGGTAGGGTCCCTAGGGGAAACATCGGTGTTGGAGTTCTTGAAGTCCAGTTTGGAAGCACATCAGGGAGTAACAGATCAGGCAGCCCAGCAACCCAGACGGGCCAGACTGGGGTCCCTTCTCGATTGGTCCGCCCTTCGGTTTTTAAAGAGAAAGAAGTAACCTTTCCACTCGTATGCTCACCCGATCGCTTCCCTTCAAATTCACCGTCATCAGCACCGCGGTGACGACAAAGCCGAGGCGATACCACCGCTTTGCCTCGTGGCCGAACGATCGGTCGGCAAGACGTTTTTCATCGTTCCTGTTCCTGAGGAAGCTTACGAGGGAACTGTGCGGCGGTCAAGATCGGGGCGGGTGGCATTGATGTCGTGGAGAGTTTAAATTTGAATTTGAGGAACAGAGAGAGATGATTACCCGCCGGTCTCCGATTGTCAGGGTATTGGCGGCGGCGATGCTGCTTTCGGCCCAGGCCGGACTTTCCCCCCTCTACGCCGACGAGCCGCCCCTGTCTGATTGCCGCCTGAAGACGCAGGCGGAGCTCGAGCTGGAACAGATCATCGACAAGGCCTATCGCAGCTGCCTGGGAACTCGTACGGTGGCGGGGGTGGACCTGGTTGTCCGGATCCCCTTCGGCCAATCGGGAGAGCGTCGGGGGGGCGCCGGATTCCACCAGCGGATCTTTCTCGGCGGCAAGGGGGATCATGAGAGGATCTGGACAGAGATCGACAGATTGCTGGCTTCTGAGGCCTTCGCTGACCATATCTCCAGACTCCAACGGCCGGGAGCCAAGACCGTCATCTTCGATCTGGAGCAGCGGCGGGTCTCTGTGTACTTCGACCCGACATTGAACGATCTGCTGCGGGAGGGGCCGTATCCCGGCACCCGCACCAAAGTGTACGTGCTCAAGACCGGTTCTCGAATATCCTCAACGGATGTTTATAACTTCCTCTACTGCATCGGCGCTGTGGGCTTGGACTGCTCCGGGTTTATCTACAATGTGCAAAAGGCGATCGCCGTGGCCTTCGGGCTGGATCTGGACCGAAAGGCGGCTGCTGATCTTGGGACAGAGGCGGACCAACTTCCCGGAATCATCGGATTGTGGTTCTTCGATCCTGAAGTCCGCTTCTCCGAAGTCGTGGATGATCGAATCGATAATCTCCGGCCGGGGGATGTGATCCTTTTCCGAGGCGGGGTTCCGGGGCGGGGGATCTGGTTTCGCCACTCCGCCGTGATCCAGTCCGTTGATTTCGATCGGGGTCTGATCCGCTACCTCCAGTGCACCGATTGGGCCGCAGCGGAAGAACGGGGAGTGCATGACTCATGGGTTCGATTCACTCCGGCGAATCCGAAGATCAGTCTCGGCGGTCCCTCTCTCGAGTGGTTGCAGACGATCCAACCCACCTTCGCCGGAGAGACGCCGCTGCGGTACTGGCAAAACGACGGGCACCGCTATCGCTCCTACCGGGAAGAGGGGGGAAGCCTGATCGTGCGGCTCAAGATCATCAAAACCCTGCTCCAGGCAGGGGAGCCGAATTTCTACAAGAATGTGTATGGGCTCAGCGCCGGAGCGAAGGAAGGTGAGACGGTTCCCCCTCGTTGATCCCCTCCTGTTCGTGTAGCCTCAGCTGATGGTTCATGCTACTGTAAGGACAGACCTGAAAGGAGTAGGCATGGAAGCGATCAAAGCCATCATGACCCGCCGCAGTATCCGCCGTTTCAAGGGTAAGGCGGTGGAGGAGAAGAAGATTGAAACCCTCCTGCGGGCGGCCATGCAGGCTCCGTCGGCCCACAACTCCCAACCCTGGCACTTCATCGTAATCACCGAGCGGGAGCTTCTTTGCGCCATCCCTGAGTTTCATCCCTATGCCAAGATGCTTCTTCAGGCTCCGGCGGCGATCTTGGTGTGTGGGGATACACGGATCGAGGAGAGCATCGAATACAACAACTCGAACTGCTCCGCCGCTACCCAGAACCTGCTTCTATCCGCCCACGACCTTGGGCTGGGTGCGGTTTGGCTGGGTATCCACCCGCGGGAAAGGCGCGTCGAAGAGATACGCAGGCTTCTCGATATCCCTCGGTACATCACCCCGATCGCCCTGGTAGCCCTGGGCTACGCAGCGGAGGATAAAGAACCGGAGGATAAAGGACCGGAGGAGCGTTTCCAACCCAAACGGGTACACAGAAACCGATGGGAGAACCTTGAATCATGAATACCGGTGATATGGTCTACAGAGTCCGCCGTACCGAGGAACCGCCGTCCTTCACCGGAAACTGGTCCGGGGGAGCCTGGGCTGCGGCGGAGCCGCTCCGGGTGGAACACTTTCATCCGGCCGGTTCGGAGCACAGGCCGAAAACCGAAGCCAAGATCCTCTACGATGCCGCCCATCTGTACGTGTTTTTCCGTGTCAACGATCGCTTCATCCGGGCCGTTGCCGACAGTTTTCAGGGACCGGTGTGTGCCGACAGCTGCGTTGAAGCATTCTTCAGTCCGCGGGAGGACGGGGGATATTTCAACTTTGAGATGAACTGCGGCGGGACCCTGCTCCTGTACTATATTGAAGACCCCCGCCGTACCGAAGAGGGCTTCGCCAGGTTCACCCCCGTAGCGGCCGAAAAGGTTGTGGGGATGCGGATCTACCATTCTCTGCCGGCAAGGGTGGACCCGGAGATCCAAGGGCCCGTCGAGTGGCGCCTGGAGTACAGCATCCCCCTGTCTATTTTCGAGGCCTATCTCGGGGAAACGGTGGATCCTTCGGATCATCCGGCGGGCGGGCGCTGGCGGGGCAACTTCTACAAGTGCGGTGATGAAACCTCTCACCCTCACTGGGCTTCGTGGTCGCCGATCGGGGAGGAGCTGAACTTTCACTGCCCCGAGCACTTCGGTATTCTGGAGTTCGAAGAGAGGTGAAACTCCGCCCTGCAGACAGGTATGTCCAGGTCCGGAAATCAGCGTGAGTTCTGTAGTGGTTTCAGGTATGTGGATGCCGTCAGCCCAGCGAAAACGCTACCGGAGGCAGGTCGATCATGGTTTTCAATCCCGGTTCCGCGTTTAGGAGAACTGGAATTGCATTGATAGTGATAGCGCAGGTGGCGACATCCCCATGAACTCCCCCTTGCACCGTCGAGATGATATGGGGTTCACCGAAAATCTCTATCGTGTCTTCCGGATGGGACTCACCAACCGATGCCCGAAAAACAAGAGTGATCTTCTCCTTCATGCCAATGAAAGCACGTCCGATCTGCTGGACTCCCGAAATTATACCCCTTTTGATAGTCATCGTGTTCGAGATGATTGTTCTGTTGGCGATTACAGATGTGATCACATCTTCGGTGCGGTCGAGCTTCCAACCGAGGCGGGAAGCGATCATGTGCATCGATTCGGTCAAACCGACGTGCCGCAGAGCTCCCTCATTTTTCTTCTTCTCGAATTCAACCGGATCCAAGCCCGCTCCAATCTTGCGCTGAAAGGGTACTCGCCGATTCGCAGCGTCCTGAATTCGAGATACTTTGATCGCTTCGACGTTCTGACTGATGGCGGTCAGGCAGACCGGCAGGGCATCCATCATGAAACCGGGGTTCACCCCCGTTGCTAGGATGGCGACACCCTTTTGCCTAGCTCTCTCATCGAGCCGGGCGGAAAGCTCCGGGGCCGTCACCCAGGGATAGGTAAGCGCTTCGCAGGTGGTCACCACGGGCAATCCCTGTTCGATTACCTCCTCGATTTGTGGCAGGATCCGGGAGAGATCGGAAACCGTAGTGAGCAGCGCCACATCGGCTTCAACTTCCCCGAGGGCGCTCTTTACGGAGTGTGACACTTGAATGCCCAAATTTCCCAAAGAACAGAGTTCTCCGAGATCCCGACCTTTTAGTCCGCGATCCATATCTACTGCCGCGACTATCTCCATGTTCGGTCGTGCAACGATGAACTGAGTCATCTTCCGCCCGAGTGAACCGATACCAATCTGTACGATTCGAATAGCCATATCCAACCTCCAGTCTTTATCTAAAATCCGCTGAATCCTACGGTAACCAATCCCCCGGTGATGATTCCTATTCCGATCCCCTGTATCAGGTTGACCTTATCCTTGAGGAATCTAAAGGCAAGTAATGCCAGAAGGGCAGGATACACCGAGGATGCGGGTGAAATCAGCGATACAGGACCGCAGTCGAAGGCCAGTAGGAAGCAGAAGGCTCAAGCTACACCCCAGGGTAGCCAGAAGAGCCCGTTGGTGTGCAGGACTTGCTTCTTGCTTGGGAAGACCACGGCTGCACCACCGACGAGTATAAGCCCGACCCCAAGATACTGCAGCCTCAAGAGTCCCTCTCCCAGAAAGAGGTAGGACAGCCGGATGGCAGTAAGGATAATAAATATAACTCCAATAGATAGATGAAAGTTTGATGTGCGATTTGTTTAACACAAGAATCACGGGGATCCAGACCATGGAGGGAGTTTAATCTAGTTGACTGTCCCTTTAAAGGTCTTAGGTCTTTGTTGACTTGTGAGGCGAGTTCAAATTTAAAATATGGTTTGAATCATTTAACATTAGTTAGCTTGATTGTTAGCTAACCAAGAGGTATGCTGGTCATTTGGAGGAGGATCATGAGCATAGTCGCCAATATTCACGACGCAAAAACAAACCTTTCAAAACTCATTGCCAGAACCCTTGACGGAGAAGAAGTGATCATCGCAAAAAATGGGAATCCTATCGTCAAGCTTGTTCCTTTCCGGACGCCGAAAAAACGTAAGCTGGGTGCCTTCCACGATACCGTAACTCTTTCTGAGGATATAGATAGACCATTGCCGGAACAGATAGTTGAAGAGTTTTATTCATGACCTACATTCTGGACACCCATGTTTTTCTCTGGGCAATGGTAGAACCAAAAAAACTGTCACAGCCGGCTGCCCAAATAATCGAGAATGGGCAGAACGAATTGTTGTTGAGTTCTGTTGTGGTATGGGAAATTGTCATAAATAGAAAGATTGGTAAAATCGTTTTTCAGAAAGACAATCTGGATGTCTTTATCCACCGTGTGATAGAGGAAAATGGATTTGTACCTTTGACGATTACTATAGCCCATGCTCTTGAAATGGAGAATCTCCCTGGAATTCATCGAGATCCTTTCGATCGGATGCTGATTTCTCAAGCACGAGTTGAGAAAGCCGCACTGATCACTTCGGACCGCATTATCCAGAGTTATGATGTCGAGACTGTCTGGTAGCCTCATCCATGGTTTTCCCTTGACCGTTTTTCATTTCAATCGATATCTTAGGAAAAGAGGAGAACAACCGATGTCCGATAGAAAGACCTATTCCCTGTCCTCCCAGGCGGTGAGGACCCGAAGTATCTTGAGAAACACTTACCTCTGGATGACCGGAGGGTTGGCCCTGACCGGTGTGGTGGCCCTAGGGGTGGCGTCGAACCCGACCATCGTTCAGGCTCTCGTGTCCAACATGATCCTGTTCTTCGGGCTGATCGTGGCCGAGCTGATCCTGGTCATCTATCTGTCCCGGCGGATCATGACCCTTAGCCCCGGGGCGGCGGTCGGGGGATTCGCCGCCTATGCGGCTATGAACGGGATTACCCTCTCCCTGGTCTTTTTGGTCTACACGGGAACGAGCATCTCAACAGTATTTTTCATCACCGCGGGAACCTTCGCCGGTGTGAGCCTGTACGCCGTGACCACCCGGAGAGACCTTTCCGGCATCGGTCACTACCTGTTCATGGGGCTGTGGGGGATTATCATCGCCTCCCTGGTAAACTTCTTCCTGCGCAGCGAGATCCTGTACTGGATTATTTCCTACATCGGCGTGGCCGTGTTTATCGGCCTGACCGCCTACGACACCCAGATCATCAAACGCTGGAGCGACCAGTACGGAGACAGCCTGCCCGAAGCGGATTACATGCGCCTTTCCATCCTCGGTGCCCTGAAGCTGTACCTGGATTTCATCAACCTCTTCCTCTTCTTCTTGAGGATTTTCGGCAGGCGACGATAGAAGCCGCTCAGGCAGACCGGTGAATGCAGCAGATCTTAGAGCTTTTCTATCCATCTCAGGTTTATTACCACGACACGTGGCCCAAGCTGAGGAGTTCTTTTTAGCGAATGGACCCGGCAGGAGCGCGCATTTCTATCGGGGTGAAAAGGTCGGAATTCGGGAAGAACACATTTCTTTGGAAACCTTAAAAAGATACCTGCGCTTGCTCGATCTTCCCAGCCCCGGAGAGGACGCTGTAGATGGGCAATCCTCGGTTGGACGCGCTCGTGTCCTCAACGAAGAGAATCCACCGAGCTTGGCGGAGTGGATTCTATCGCTTTGGCGCGGTGCTGCTTCCATTGATGCCCGAATTTTGGGGGATTTTCATGTTCACACTATCCACTCCGACGGAATCGACACCGTAGAAAAAATGGTATCGACGGCAAACCGCCTGGGGTACCGCTGGATCGGCTTGGCGGACCACGCGCCCGGTATCAATCAGCCGTATCGACTGACCGTGGAACGCTTTCGAAAGAGGGTAGAGGCTTCGAAGACAACAGCTCTGCGTTATCCTGTCCGTCTACTCCAGGCCGTCGAAGCCGATCTGGGTGATTCCGGCGTGCAGGACATCCCTGAGGCAATCGTGGACCGGCTAGATTATGTGATGATCAGCTCTCACAATCCCGAACTGGAACGTTCGGACAGGGTTCTTCGTGCACTGGAGTCCGCCTTCTCCTGGAGCTTGGTCAAAGGGTATGCGCACCCGTTTTGGATGCTGGACTTCGAAGGCTACAAACCGTTTATTGCCGAGGCTGTTTCCCTGGCGATTGCTCACAATGTGGCTGTGGAGCTGAACTTCTACCCCGATTCCATCCGTGCAAACAACTTCCTCATCAACGAGGTACGCAGGTTGGGCGGCTCGGTCATGCTCTCGACGGATGCTCACCATGCAAATGCCCTCCCGCTGATGCGTTTTGCCGGCGCTTTTGTCAGGGAGAGCGAATCTGTAGAGATTTTGAATTTCAGGGAGTCACCGTTTTGAAAGGCTTGTCGCATAGCCTTTAATGCGCATTTTGATTATGGTATACTAGCCTACTTAAGTTATGAATACATCGATTGAGGCGGTTGTTTTTGATTTTGGCAATGTGCTGGTTCGGCTCGATCGGCTGCGGATTTGTTCGCACCTGGCAAAAAATTCTCCTCTTTCCCCGGAAGACATTTGTTCGCGAATTTACGACTCGGACTTGGAGTACGATTCCGAGACGGGCAAATACGATTCCCGCGAATATTTTCGGAGAATCAAGCAGCGAATTCAGGGCAATCACGGTTGGACCTACGAACAGTTTCGGAGCGAGTTCAAAGACGGTTTTGAGCTCAATCCGGAGGGGATGGAAGCCCTTCAGGCGGCTTCTGGGCGGAAACGGGTCTTCATTCTCTCCAACATTTCCTACCTCCACGCGCTCCGGCTGTTCGAGCATGAGGATCTGGTCACTTTGCCGGAGCAGCACATATTTTCCTTCAAATTTCTAGGGTTGGGAAGAGAAACCATTGTCGCCTGACCGTCTCGCTTGAGCGAATAGAGATCGTTATGCAAGACGACTCTTTGAACTACAGGTCCTCCGGTGTTGACGTTGAAGCCTACA
>CAZBXU010000061.1:0-19690 GCA_964495755.1 uncultured Spirochaetaceae bacterium
CCCCCGGACAGACTCGAACTGCCGACCTAGTGGTTAACAGCCACCCGCTCTACCAGCTGAGCTACAGGGGAATGACGAGAGTAAAATTAGTAAAAAGAAACGTCTCTGTCAAGTGGGATGAGAGGTCTCGACCTCTGCTGTGGCCGTAACTACAGGAAGATCGGCTTGCAGTACGTTTCCTGTTTCTCTCTTTATGCGAGCCCCGAAACTTTCGAGCAGCCGCATCATGGCCAGGTTGTCATCCAGCAGAAATCCCCGCAGGATTTCGATACCTCTCTCAAAAGCAACTCTCATGAGCAGCCGGGTAAGCAGCGTTCCGATGCCTCTGTTTTGGTACTCGTCGGAGACGGTGATGGCGAACTCCGCAATAGTGGGTTCATCCTCCAAACGGACGAAGCGTCCGATCGCGATTCCAGGTTTGCCCGGGCGGCCGATGTCTTTCACACCGATGGCCACATGATTTAGCTGATCCACTTCGATCAGCGATTTTAGATGGTATTCGGAAAGCTTTCGAATCGGGGACAGGAAACGGAACCGCCGGGAGCCAATAGACAGCTTTGCGAATCCCTGTATTAAATCGTTCCGGTCCGACCGCTGCAGCGGACGGATCAGCACCTTAGTGCCGTCCCTCAGCTTTGTTTTTATGGGAAAGACAATCGCTTCTGTTTGAACCATTTCCGCCATACCTTTATTCCTATACTCGATCAGACCATCCCCCCTCCGATAAGGTTGCGTAACTCTAGATGAAGTCTAATGGCAATGTACTGAGATCGGCAGAAAACGTCCATAATTTCACGATTAAATTCTTGTTACATTTGGGTTGGGTGGAAGGGAGTACCCGATAAATGAGCACTACTGTTTTTCGGGGCGGGACTTCCTTCGAGGTGGTACAAAGAAAAAGGATGCGGCCACAAGAAGGGCAAACAGGATATATGTGAGAGTGAACACCCAGGCTGGAAAATCGTAAAAAATGAGTCGCCGAACCAGACGAGCCATAAAGGGGATTTCCCCCGCGATGATCTGACCGGCAAGAAACCGAAGCCGGTACTCCCATTCGGTTAAGGGGCAGAAGACCCCGATCAATGCTTCTACAGCAACCACGACGACCGCCAGCAGATGGACGATGCGGAAGGCGAAATTACGGATCCACGGCCATCGAAACAGCCAGCCCAACACGATGAGCAACTCGCCGCCCACGGCAAACAGCACGTAGCAGAGGTGAAATACAACGATGAAGTCGGCGGCAAAGCCGTAAAAGCCCCTCATGATCTTCCTTCAGGTTTTCAGCAATTCCTCAATCCGGGCCAGAGCCGTGCCAGCGGCGAGGGGAATGAAGACGTCGGTGATCGTGTGGGTGAAGTTGCTGTCCTCCGGGTTGATCTCGACGATCCGAGCACCGTTGCCGGCGGCTTGATGTGGTAGGGAGGCGGCGGGGTATACCTCTCCCGTGGATCCGACGACGATCACGACATCCGCCGCTTCAATTTCTCGTCGGGACTCCAGCCAGGCTCTCTGCGGGATTTCCTCGCCGAAGAAGACGCAGTCCGGTTTGAGCACCCCACCGCAGGTGCATTTCGGCGGCAGAATCCCGAGTATGTCAGGATCTGCTGCAATTGTCGCACCGCAGGACAGACAGACTAAATCTCGTGTGTTTCCGTGAAATTCGATAACCTTCTGGGATCCGGCGATTTGATGCAGGTTGTCGATGTTCTGGGTGATCACCGCCTTGAGCAGGCCGCGCCTTTCGAGACGGGCCAGCACCCGGTGAGCGTCGTTGGGCTCGGCCTTGGCGAAGTGCTCGTAGAAAATTTCTTTAAGGATCCGCCAGCAATCCTCGGGGTGCTGATGAAAATACGCGAGTTCGAGGTATTTAGGATCGTAGCTGCTCCACAGGCCATCCGGTCCACGAAACGGCGGAACCCCGCTCTCCACAGAGATTCCGGCTCCGGTGTAAGCGACGAGATGGCGGGATTCTTTTATGATCTCCATCGCCTCTTGGATCGCGGATTCAGTGTCTGAATCGATTTGCACTGGTTGCACGTTAGTCCCAACTGTAGAGAATCAGCTAATCTCGATTTTGATCTTGAAGCCTTCGTAGGTCATCAGTTCCCAGCCCAAATCGAGCCACCCTCAACTGCTTCTCAACGGTCACGATCTTGGGCAGTGTTCCCTGATTCCCTTCATCCCATTCGATCGTACCATCGATGTGCTCGTAACTCGTCCTCTCGCCGCTGCTTTCCGGCTTTTCCCTGTCGAACAGCTTTGTGAAATTGATTCCAGGCATTGATCGGTACTTTTTCGCTGGATCCCAGCGGGTCCCCTCCAAATTGGAGATGAGCCCGTTGTCCCCACAGACAGGACACCACCAGCGTATCTCGTTTCCATCCGGATGCAGCTCGGACTCGATCACAGCGCTGCAGGGAACTCTTTCGGGACGTCTGCAGCAGCGAATACCGGCAGTTCGTCTGAACGGCGGCCTGCCCACGGTACTATCCACGATGGATCCAAAAAACGCCCACAGTTTCAGAGCTTGCTTCGGCAGCGTATGCGCTTCCTCCTCAGGGTAGTCGAAATGCGACATGTCGGTAATCCACGTATTTCCCATAGCTTCTCCGTGTTAAGACTACCATGACCAGAATAGAGTAGGAAGAGGTTGTTCCACTTCGGCTCCGAAGGTTCGTGGGTGATCTCTTTGTATCAGGTTTTAACGCTTCGGCCTTCCCTCACCCCTCTTGCAGTCCCCCCTCCCAGACCCCTGGGGAAGGCCGGAGCATCAGACTATGTACTTGAAATCCATTCGTGTAGCGGGCGGTAAGGGACCGAGTGTTTTGGAGGTTTGTTATATTTTGTATGACGAAGATAGGCTGTAGAGATGAGTAATGACATACAAAATATAACAAGAGCATCCCTTGGGAAAACAGAGGCGAAGTTTCTTTCCCAGATCGGTGCAAAGCGTTTCTTCACCATCGAAGAGACCCGCAAAATCCTTGGTCACAAAAAAGGGGATCCTACAAGCCAGTTCCTGGAGAGACTGAAGAGAAAAGGCTGGATTCTTCGAATCAAGAGGGGACTGTACGTTACGGTTCCCCTTTCCGCCGGCGAAGAAACGAATCCGCAGGTTCACGAGTTTCATGTTGCCATGCATTTGGTGAGCCCGGCGGCGATTGCCTACTGGACAGCTTTGAACCATCACGGAATGACGGAGCAGCTCCCGAGGACGGTATTCATCGCCACGAATCACCTGGTTCGCCACCCGCCTAAAGAGGTTATCTGGTTCTCTTACAGGATTGTTTCGTTGAGGCCTCAGCGCTTTTTCGGAATCGTGCAGGATTGGATCGATGAGGGCCCGTTCAACATCACGGGCAAGGAAAAAACCATCATCGACGGTCTGGATCTTCCCGAGTATGTCGGCGGGGTGGGAGAGATCGCAAAAGCCCTGCGCACATCCTGGAAGCAATTGAACAAGAAGAAGCTATTCCAGTACGCCGTCAGAATGGGAAGCGCAGCGCTCGAAAGGGTTCCCCCTGTTGGATCCACTGTTGCCTCGAAAGGGAAACACAGCCGCCGGTGGGGATTACTGGTAAATGTCGAGGAAATCGAATGATCGACAAGAACGAGATCAACACCAGAGGGAAAGCCGAAGGGCTCCGGTTCGATCAGATCCAAAAGGATTATGTCCTTGTCTGGATTCTCCGTGCCCTGTCCGAACTGAAACCGGAAGGGTGGATCTTCAAAGGGGGTACATGCCTGAGGCACTGCTATTACTCTGGCTATCGATTTTCGGAGGACCTGGACTTCAGCTGCAGTGAAGAAGCCGGCGGCGTGGAGAAAACGGTTAGCTTCCTTCAGCAAGTCACGGAATGGGTCCAGACGAACTCCTTTTACGAGCTTCTCTGGGAGAGGCGAAGGCGAGTGAAGGAGATTTTCAGCTGGAGGTCCCTGTGGAGTACAGCAGGGGCGGTCCTCGCCGGCATGGACTACCTGCGGTCAAGATTCATTTGACCTTCGATGAACCGATCCTCACCGAACCGGAGGGCCGACCCGTGAACCCCATGTATTCGGACCTCTCCTCCTTCATGGTGATTGCTTACAGCAAGGAGGAGATCCTTGCCGAGAAAATGCGGGCCCTGCTACAGCAGCAGAGCAAGTGGCCCCGGCCTCGAGATTTGTACGACCTCTGGTTCATCCTCTCCGAAAAAGGGGAGGTGTTCGACTGGGGGAGCTTGTATAATCTATTCGCTGACAAATGCCAGGCGAGGCAGATCGAACCCGATCCTGCTTTACTCGTTTCCGAAACGTTGAAGAGCACCAATAAAGGAGTCTGGCGGAGACAACTGGAGATGTTGATGAGGGAAGTACCTGACTTCGAAGAGGTTTGGACAGATTGGGTCACCTTCTGTAAACAACGATTTGAAGGATAGTCAGTTATTTAACCCATCCAGAGTCGCCCCTTTGTCTTTAGAAGAGTTATTTGATCCAAACATACAAGAGCGCTTGAGTTCTTGGTTGGACGAGGCTGTCGGCTTCAGCCTGCCCGTGGTTCGCTGGCGCACGGCTGCAGAATATCGATACGATGGTGGTCCCATCGTAATCCCGGAGGGGGATCCAGCCGTTTGGAATAAAGAGTATACATCCGATGAGAGCACAAACGCACAAAACAGCAAGAATCGGGCATTCGCTGTATTTGAAAGCCAGCCCTATTGTGCCGCTGTGATCGAAGACGGCCAGATTGCCTCGATGAGCTATTGCGAAAAAGATGGGCCAATATCTATCTTTTCCCGGCCAGCATCTCGACGAAAAGGATATGCACTTTCATGTTTGCGGCTGCTAATAAAAAAAGTGCATAGAAGCAGGGTTTACACCTGGCTACCCGACGGATGTCTCCAACGTAGCCTCGGTGCATCTTGCCAAGAAAGCTGGATACAAACGACAAGGCTATATGTTCTGGATCACCATTCCGCCGATTGCCAAAGAAGTGCTGCCTTCCCGATTGCAGGAGGAAGAGAGCAAATAGAGTACGGCGAAGTGGTGCCGACGTTAGACACTGATCACACAGAATCGATGTTCTGAGTGATCAGTGCCTTGAGCAGGGCCTGTTTTTCGAGACAGGCCAGTACCCGGTGAGCCTCGTTGGGCACGCCGCTCTCCACGGATATCCCGGCCCCGGTGAAGGCGACCAGATGGCGGGAAGAGCGAATAATGCCGGCACCCTCGCGGATAGCAACTTCTTCCGCTGAACCACTTTGCTCTGAATGCACGTTTGCTCCAACCTGTAAAATCAGCCCAATCAGACTACCATGTCCCGGAGAGAGAAGAAAAGACATTGCTCCCCGCAGTTCCCAAACGGTGAAGATCGTTTTCCCGAGCCAGTTTGTGGAGCAGATGAAATGAAACTGTTGATCGCTGTCAAGGTAGGACCAGCACAAGCGCAGGTGGCCGCAAAAGCTGGAAAAGCCTTTAATCGGCGGATAGGCAGATGCCGAAAAGAACAATGTGATCGATGCGATAAAGTCTTTCTTGCTCTCCCCCCTTGAAATTGGGAGGATTTCGTTCTTCTTCTCCCCTTTGGATGGGTTGTTGAGGTTTGTTCTGCCTCTGGTGCTGCTGTTCGTCGTTGCCAGGGTCCTTCTGCTGTTAATCCGGCGGGTTATCCTCAAACGCATAAAGATCCCCGAGGAGAACAAAGACAAGATCTACAGGCACGTCCGTCTGGTGCTGCGGATCGTTGTTTTCATCGTCCTGCTGTTCATCCTCTTCAGCTTTTTCGGCGCGGAGATCGGGAGCTTCCTCTCCCGGGTGTGGGGAGCCCTGAGCACCCCCTTTACCAGCGCCGGCTCCTCCCGCATCTCGGTGATCACCATCCTTCTGGCCATTCCGATCGTGTATCTGGCCTCCTGGGTCAGCAAGCTGACCCGGCGGTTTCTCGATGCCACGGTTCTCCAGCAGCTGACCATCAGCGACGCTTCCCGCTTCACCATCTCCAGCCTCGTACGTTACGGTGTGCTGGTGCTGGCCATCCTGGTCGGACTGTCCATCATTGGCATCAACCTCTCCTCCCTGGCCGTGGTGATCGGTGCGCTGGGAATCGGCATCGGCTTCGGCCTGCAGAACGTGGTGGCCAACTATGTGGCCGGATTGGTGATCTTGTTCGAGCGACCGATCAAGGAGGGGGACCGTATCCTGGTCAGCGGCATGGAGGGGGATGTGGTGCAGATCAAGCTGCGCTCAACCGTGATCAACACCCTGACCAACGAGACGATCATCGTGCCCAACAGTCAGCTGGTGGGCAACAGCATCCACAACTACTCCTACCACGACAAGCGGATCGTGATCGTGAACAACGTTCAGGTTTCCTACAGTTCGGACCTGGATCAGGGACAGAAAGTCCTTCTCGGTGTGGCTGCCAAGAATCCCTACGCCCTGAAGAAGCCCCCGCCGAGTGTGCGGATCGTCGCCTTCCAGGATTCGGGCATCCAGCTTGCTTTGTGGACATCGATCGCCGAGGCTACGGATAAGCTGGCAGCTCTGTCGTGGACCAATCTGGAGATCTGGCGGGCCTTCAAAAAGGCCAACATCGTGATCCCCTTTCCGCAGGTGGATCTTCACGTCAAAGAAGCGGTGGCCCATCAGGCCCTGACCGAAAAATAAGAAGCCCGGCTATTTCGTTTCCAGCTCGATCTCGATCTCGTTGTCCTGTCTGTACACCTTGGTATTGACCGTCCGGCCGGAGGCGTTGTTCAAGGCCTGGTAGAAGTCGTGGGCGCTTTGAATCTGGCGGCCACCCACCTCCTGCACAACATCGCCCTGACGGAACCCGGCCGTGGCCGCCGGAGACCCCTCCTGGACCACCGTGACCAGAACCCCTTCCAGGCGATCGGGGATACTCAGCTGTTCCCGCAGATCGGAAGATATCGAGGCGATATACATTCCCGGCCAGAGGTTCTTACTCTGGGCGGCGATCTCTTTGTCCTCCTCGCGGATCGCCAACCTGATGTCGAAGGTCTGCTCCCCGCCGTCACGGATAACCGATACGTCGTATCTGTTGCCCGGCGGCAAGTTGCCTACGATTTTGGTCAGCTCGTTGGTGTTTTTAACGTTGGTACCGCCGATACTGGTGATGTAGTCTCCGGGGCGGATACCCGCCTTGTAGGCCGGAGAACCCTTGAAGATGTTCACGACGAAGGAACCCGTGGAATCCTCAAGTTTGAAATCCTCACGGTAGTCGGGAAATCTCTGGGGATCCACGTCCACGATCTGCACTCCCAGCCAGCCGTATTCGACCCGGCCTTTTGCGAGGATCTCATCTGCCGTCTTTTTGGCCGTGTTGATGGGAACGGCGAAGCCCAGTCCGGCGCTCGATCCGGTGCGGGAGGCGATCCAGGTGTTGATTCCTATCACCTCTCCCCTCAGGTTGACCAGAGCGCCTCCGGAGTTCCCCGGATTGATCGACGCATCGGTCTGGATGTAGTCGGTCAGGCTGGCGATGCTCGTCCCGGTATCGGCCTGTCTGCCCACAGCGCTGACGATCCCCATCGTGATCGTGGATTGGAAGCCAAAGGGATTGCCCACGGCCAGGACCAGGTCGCCTACTTCCAGGGTGTCCGAATCCCCGAGGTTGGCGACGGGGATCTCCTCCCGAGTTTCGAAAATGACCACCGCCAGGTCCCGCCGCGGGTCGGTTCCCACCAGCTTACCCTTGAACTCCCGTCCGTCGTGCAGGCTGATGCTGATCTCCTCGGCTTCCCCGGCCACATGGTTGTTGGTCAGCACGTAAACCTTTCCGTTTGTCCTCTGCACGATCACCCCGGAGCCAAGCCCCGGCTGCCGGAATTCCCTCTCCTCGGAACCCCCCTGCTCGGGAGAAGGGCCGAAGAAGAAGTCCCACGGCGATTCGCTTCGAGGAATCCTCTGGGTAATCACTTCGATCGTATTGATCTCCACCACCACGGGAAGCGCTTTCTGAGCCACCTCCCGGAAGGAGTATTGAATCTGCTCGAGGGTTGGAACAAGGGGTTCGGTTTTCACTGGCTGGCTGGTCAGCAGGGTCCCGGATTCAGACTCCCGCTGCCCGGTGCTGTAGCCTTTAGAACAGGAAACCAGAAACAAGACTAAAATCATAAGCGAAAGCACAGCGATCACTGGGCGTTTATTCCACATGATATCCTCCTCTATCAATAACCAGTTCATTTATTAAGCTCGTCCTTTTTTAACCTTGGAATCACGGTATTCAGACCGTGGGGGGTTCGGGTATGTGTATAAAATAGTAATTTGATGGGGCATCGGCAAACGCTTTTACAGCCGCCGATGCAGCCGGCGGGCTTCGGGAAGCTTCGGGTGTATTGGCTAAATCACCGTTCCTGAAGGAAGAACTGCGTTCTTCGGGATCACGATGATCCCGTCCCGAATATGATAGTTATCGTAGTCACCGTCTATACGCTCCAAATGGTCGATGCCGATGCGGCAGACTTCACCGATCCTGGCATTCTTATCGATGATGGCGCGTCGAATCAGGGTTCCTTTGCCGATACCGATATCGGGTATTCCCCCTTCCCGGTTCTGTTTTTTCTCTTCCACGGTCTCGTACCAATCCGCTCCCATGCAGACCACTCCGTCGAGGGTCGCCCCGGACTCGATGATCGTGCGGATCCCGATCACGGAGTGCATAATGTTGCCATTGGTGATGATGCAGCCATCCGCGGTCAGACACTGGGTGATGGTGCAGGAGTTGATCTTCGAGGCGGGCAGATCCCGCCTGCGGGTGTAGATCGGCTGGCTCTCCTTGTAGAAATCGAAATCCGGGGTGATAGTGGTCAGGTTGATCGTGGTTTCGTAGAACGATTTGATCGTCCCGATATCCTCCCAGAATCCCGTGAAGATGTAGGACTGGACTTTGAATTTTTCGATGCTCTTGGGGATGATTTCTTTGCCGAAATCCGCGTACTCGTTGTCCAGGGCTTTTTTTAATATCCCCTTAGTGAATATATAGATTCCCATGGAAGCAAGATACTCCCGGTCCGGGCTGATCCCGGCCAGCTGCCCCCGCAAGGTATCGGGAATTTTCAGGTCGGCGATCTCCTCCTCGGTCTGGGGTTTCTCGACGAAGCGTACGATTTTTCCCTCTCCATCAACCTGGAGGATGCCGAAGTGGCGGCACTTCTCCGCACTGACAGGGGTCACCGCGACGCTGATTTCGGCGCCGCTTTTTAGATGGTTGTCGAAGAAATCCTCCAGGTCCATGCGGTACAGCTGATCGCCGGAGAGGATCATGTAGTAGTCCGGGTTCTGGGTGCGGAAGTGGATGAAGTTTTTTCGAACGGCATCGGCGGTGCCCATGTACCAGCCGGAATGTTCGTAGGTCTGCTCCGCGGCCAGGATCTCGATGAACCCTTGAGAGAAGCTGTCGAAGATGTAGGTGTTGGCGATGTGGTTATGCAGGGAGGCGGAGTTGAACTGGGTCAGGATGTAGATCCGGCGAAATCCAGAGTGGATGCAGCTGGAGATGGGGATATCGACCAGGCGATACTTGCCGCCGAAGGGAACCGCCGGCTTGGCCCGTTCCATGGTCAAGGGAAAGAGCCGTTCTCCCCGACCGCCGCCCAGAACAAGGCAAAGAACCTTTGACATTTTTATTTGACTCCCCTTCAATACTATCCATTGGCTAAAAAAACTGTCAAGAATATGTTAGGGTAAAAGCGTTAACCAGAGGAGGGGAAAGCTGGAAAAGGTCATTCAATCCCTGCGGTCCGACCGGCGGTTCATGTCCTCGGTGGCTCACTGGCAGGTCATCCCGGCACGGGAAGGACGCTATGAGGAGTTCCCGCCGGAAATAGACGGGCGGATCCTTGCCGCGGTTCGGGACAAGGGGATTCAGCGCCTGTTCGCTCACCAGTATCAGGCCTACGCCGAAGTTCGCAGGGGCAACAACATCGTGGTGGTCACGCCCACCGCTTCCGGGAAAACCCTGGCCTACAACCTGCCGGTGCTCCAGACCCTGATCGAAGAACCCCAGGCCAAGGCCATGTACATGTTTCCCACCAAGGCTCTGTCCCAAGACCAGCAGGCCGAGCTGAACGAGATCCTCCTGGGCGGGGAGATCCCGGTTCGCATCTTCACCTACGACGGGGACACCCCCCGTTCGATCCGGATCTCCGTGCGCGAGGAGGGTAGGGTGGTCATCACCAATCCCGACATGCTGCACACCGGAGTGCTTCCCAATCACACCAAGTGGATCAAGTTCTTCCAGGCCCTTCGATTTATCGTGATCGACGAGATCCACACCTATCGCGGAGTGTTCGGGTCCCACATGACCAATTTGATCCGCCGTTTGAAGCGCATCTGCAGCTTCTACGGCGCCAAACCTCAGTTTATCTGCTGCTCCGCCACGATCGGGAATCCGAAAAGTTTGGCGGAGAAGATCATAGAGGAGCCGGTTACCCTGATCGGGGAGAACGGAGCCCCGGCGGGAGAGCGGCACTTCGTGTTCTACAATCCTCCGTTGGTGGACCCGATCCAGGGCATTCGCCGCGGTGTGGTCAAGGAGTCCCAAAGACTGGCAACCCAGCTTCTCAAAATGAAGGTCAAGACGATCGTCTTCGCCCGCTCCCGGCTTCGGTCCGAGCTGATCGCGGGGTATATCCGGGATTCCCTGAAGAACCTGTACACGGAAGACAGCCGCATCACCGTCGCCTCCTATCGCGGCGGCTATCTGCCCAACGAGAGGAGGAGCATCGAACAGGGTCTGCGTAAGGGAGAGATCCAGGGGGTGGTTTCCACAAATGCGTTGGAGTTGGGAATCGACATCGGCGGCCTGGACGCCTCGATCCTGGCCGGATTTCCCGGCACCATTGCCTCCACCTGGCAGCAGGCCGGAAGGGCGGGAAGGCGGGCCGGCGTATCCCTGTCGATCCTGGTGGCCTCGGCATCTCCGATCGATCAGTACATCATCCGGCATCCCGAGTACTTTTTCGGAAGCTCTCCGGAATCCGGATGGGTGGACCCGGACAATATCTACATCTTGAGCGATCAGTTGAAGTGCGCCGTATTCGAGCTTCCCTTCGAGGATGGGGAGGAACTGGCAGGGAATTACAGAGAGGTCCTCGATTACCTAGAAGAGCACGGCGTCATCCGCTACACCGGGGGAAAGTGGTTCTGGTCGGACCGGTCCTATCCGGCGGAGAAGGTATCCCTGCGCAGCTCCGCCCCGGGGAACGTCGTGATCGTGGACACTACCCGGGGCCGGCAGACGGTGATCGGAGAGATGGACAAACCTTCTGCCAAGCTCCTGCTTTACGACGAGGCGGTCTACATCCACCGGGGCGACCAGTACATCGTGAAAAAACTCGATCTGGAAAATCAACGCTGTTATGTCGAGGATACCAGGGACAACTACTACACCGATTCCATCGTGAAAACAGATATCAAGGTGTTGGAGCAGGACAGTCGGGAGAGCAGCGCCGGGATGGAAGTGGTGATCGGGGATATTCTGGTGCGCACCCAGGCCACGAAGTTCAAGAAGCTGAAGTTCGGGACTCACGAAAACATCGGCTACGGGGAGATCGACCTTCCCGCCGAAGAGATGCACACCCGCTCGGTGGTGCTGCTGTTCTGCCCGGGAAGCGTCGCCGGCCGCGCCTTCAGCCGGAGGACGGAGCTCGAACAGCCGATCATCATGCAGCGGCTGGGCACGTTGGTACGAAATATCGCCCCTGTCTTTCTACTCTGTGATCCAAGGGACCTGGGGGTGTCCGAGCGCCTAAAGGACATCGTGTTCGAGTGTCCCGCCCTGTACGTGTATGACAACTATCCCGGGGGAACCGGACTCTCCGAGGGTTTTTTGGAAAATGCCCCGAAAATTCTGCAGGGAGCTTTAGAGCTGGTTGCCGAGTGCCCCTGCTCGCAGGGCTGTCCGTCCTGCATCGGTCCGATCGGCTCCGACCCTGAAGAAGAGCTCCCCGGTTTCAACCCCAAAGAGTCGATCCGGGAATTCTTGATCGGTTGGCTCGGAAAGAGGAAGTGACGTGTCCCTGGAAAAGCGCCTGCGCTATCTGGAGCGGTCCCTGCGGCAGCAGCGGGCTGTGCCGGTGGAAATTCGCGATCCGCTGTCTTCCGAACGAGGATGGGAGGCAGCGGGGGAGTACACCCTGCGCCGGCGGCTGCACTTCCCCAGTCCCCTTCAAGACGCCGGGATTTCCGAGTTCCTCCTGCCTGCCGGCTTCACCCCTTCGGACCTGTTGTTCTTCGACACCGAAACAACGGGTCTTTCCGGAGGGGCGGGGAATTCCGCCTTCCTGGTCGGAATGGCCTGGATCGACGGCCGGATGCTGGCAACGGAGCAGCTGTTCCTGAAGGATTTCCCGGGAGAAGGGGAGTTTCTGTCGGTCCTCGAACGGCGACTCAGTCAACATCGGATGTTCGTATCCTACAACGGCCGGGCCTTCGACGCCCATGTGCTTCGCACCCGTTTTCTGCTCAACCGCATGGAATTGACTCTGGAGCAGCAGACCGACCTCCTGTACTGGTCCCGCAGGCTGTGGCGGCGGACCCTTCCCGATTGCTCCTTGGGCACCATCGAAAGGGAGATCCTCGGTATAGTCCGTGGAGTCGACGTAGCCGGCTTCGAGGTGCCGGGCATCTATCTGGATTTCTTGCGCAGCGGTGAGCCTGGTCGCCTCGATGCTGTGCTGGAGCACAACCTGCAGGATGTCCGGACTCTCGCCGACCTGCTGATCACGATCAACTCGATCCTCGTTTCCCGGGAGAAAGCGCCGGAGGCGGCGGTTCAGCGGGCGGACCGTACCGCCCTGGGAAGCTTCTTTTTAAGCAGGGATGAACGCCGGGGAGTGGAGCTTCTGAAAAGTTCCTTCGCCGACGGAGATGAAGGCGCGGGGAGGGCCTTGAGTCTGTACTACAAGCGCAGAGGAGCCTGGCGGGAAGCGGTTGATCTGTGGAAGCAGATGGCTTCCAAGCGAAAGAGCCTGTTCGCCGGGATCGAGCTGGCGAAGTATTTCGAGCACAGGGAGAGGAACCCCGAGCAGGCCCTGGCATGGGTACGGACCATCCTGTCCTGGGCGCTTCCCCTTGACCGACGTCTTCGTAGTGAACTATCCCATCGCCGGCAGCGTCTTTTGAAAAAAGTAAGCCGGGGATCCTCTATGCTTTGAAGTAGCTGATCCTGTACCCGTCGGCAATGCGAAAGCCGAGTTTTCCGTACAGCGACAGAGCGGGTAGATTGGTTTTTTTGACAAACAGACAGACCGTGGGTTTCTGGGCAAAGATCCGTCGCAACAGCTCCTCCATCACCCGAAATGCGATGCCGTTGTTGCGCACATCCTTCACCGTGAATACCCCGCCGATCTGATCCGCTGTGAATCCCCGGGCATTGGTGCCCGCCTTGGCTACGACCTTTCCGTTCAGCTCGGCCATCAGCACCAGCTGCTGCCGCAGGGACCGCTTCAGATTTTGCCTGCAGGCCTGTTCGTTGTACCGTCCCCGGGTGATCACCACTTCCTCGAGCTCGTAGCGGATCTGCAGTGGAAGAAGGGCGGCAAGATCCGGGGGGTAGGCGGTTCTGACCACCAGGCCCGGCGGGTAGGGAAAGGATTCCCTGCGGGCGTTCGAAAATGAGTCCCTGCTTTGGATCATCAGATGATAGTCGATGCTCGCACCTGCATGAAGCGGCAGTACTCCCTCCAGCCAAGCGACTTCATCGATGGGTCCCATCACGGAGTACAACTGCAAGGCCAGGTCCTTCCAACCGGGAAACGGACGGGGGGGGACTGCCTGTGACCCGCCCCGGGCGGGGGTGAATACGGGCAGGAGAACTCCGGTGGCTGTGAGCATCATTGTCCCTCGAATGTCGGAGCCGTCTTTGTAAACCAGGACGGAAGCCTCCTGCGCGGTCGGGAAAGCCGTCTTTCCCTTCCTGCGCAGCCGGGAGGTGTAGGGAACCGCCCGCCACTCGTGGGGGATGAGAAAAGCGAGCAGCTGGGAGAGATCCCGTTTACCGGCGTGACGCCACTTCATGGCGCGATGGCGGGTTCGGTGTCGATGAAGTCAACCGGGATCCGGCCTTCCGGGCGGAAATCCCCGATCAGTGCGGCAAAACCTGCCCGGAAGGACTCCTTCCCCGTTCCGTACACTGCCAGGACGTTCTCCACCCAGGGTGTATCCCGTAGATACACGGGAGACAGGGTGGAAATGACAACTAAGGTTCCTGGGAAGGTTCGGAGAGTTTCCAGGACTTCGAGGCTGTTGTAATTGGCCAAGCAGAACACAACGGTGTCGTAGCGGGAAGCGATGCGGGGAATCCGCTCCAGGTCCTGTTCCCGGGCGGAGTAGAAGGGACTGTAGGGGAAAAGCAGGACGTCCGCTTCGGGATAGCGGCGCCGGCCTTCTTCGAGGAATTCTTCGAATTGCCCGATCAGCAGCATGCGTTGATTCCCGCCGTTGTGTTCCAGTGGAATACTTGAGTCCCTGAGCAAGGTCACGCTGCGCAGAGCGCTCTGCTGGAAGAACTCCCGGGCGCCCGGGCTGGGGACGAAGTTCTCCTCCTGATCCGGGGAATCGACGGGGGCCACGGTCTTGAAAGTTTTGAGTTTGAGCCGAAGAATACGCCGGACTGAAATCTTGATCCGCTCCTTGAACTCCGGATGTTCGCCCAGCTGGGTTTTCAGCTTCTGCCAGGTGCGGTCCTGAACCCGAGGCGCATGGGAAACGAGGATCATGTCATTGCCCGCTTCCAGTGCCTCCAAACTGGCCTGGGCGGTGTCCACACCACCGCTGATGGCGCCGTTCATCTCCATGTCGTCGGTGATGAGCAGCCCGTCGAAGGCGAGTTTTTTCCGCAGCACCTCTTCGATCAGATAGCGGGATCGGGAGGAGGGCAGCAGGTTTCCCAGAATGTCCGGGTAGGCGATGTGGGCGCTCATGATGGCGGGTATGCCTTCGGGAATGAGTATCCGGTAGGGTACCAGCTCCCGCTGCCACATCTGCTCGAAGGATATCCGAACCACCGGCAGCGTGCCGTGGGAGTCCTTGTCAGTATGACCGTGACCGGGAAAGTGTTTGGCCGTGCAGATGATTCCACTTTTGCTCATGCCCCGGTAGTAGGCCAGAGCCAGCATGGCCGTGGTTACCGGATCTGAGGAGAAAGCCCGCGGACCGATGACGCTGGCCGACGGATTGGAGTAGACATCTGCGGTCGGGGCGAAATTCATATTGATGCCCAGGCCCTTCAGCTCCTCTCCGATGTAGTACCCGGTCAGGAAGGCATCCTGGGGCAGGCCCGAGGCGCCTAGGGCGATGTTTCCGGGTGTCTGGGAGGTCTCCAGCTTGATATGCCGCACCCACCCCCCCTCCTGATCCGTTGACATGAACAGGGGGATTCGAAACCGACCGGCTCGGGCGGTCTCCTGCATCTCGGCGATGCTCGTGGTTAATCCCGGGAGGGTATCCACGTTGCGGGTGAATATTTTTACCCCTCCCAGGTTGCGCGAACGGATCCAGCCCAGGATCTCCGCTGAGGGACGTTTGCCGACGTATCCGAGCATGAACACCTGCCCGAGAAGCTCTTCGTCGGTCATCTCCGCGACGATGGCTTCGACCAGCTCCTCATCGGGACGATCGTCCCAGAACGAGGGAAACGGAGCGGTGGTTTCCCCGTACCCGTCGAAGGGGCTGAGAAAAAGCAAACCCATCGTGCAAATCGCGCAGAGGAGTATCGCTATGCGGGCGGGCTTCAATACATCAGATTCCATGCATCCCTCGAATACTTGCTCCCCAGAAGTTCCGCCGCCTGCTCCTTCTCTGAATGCGT
Organism: uncultured Spirochaetaceae bacterium; assembly: GCA_964495755.1. Taxonomy (GTDB): domain Bacteria; phylum Spirochaetota; class Spirochaetia; order SZUA-6; family DRHE01; genus JAFGQJ01. Next base: position 15,815 of record CAZBXU010000061.1, read on the forward strand.
CAGCTCGCCGGTTTGCAGCCTGATCCCGCGGCGCTCCAGACCGCTGTCAAATCCTTCGGCAAAGGCTTTCACCGTCTCCTCGAAGCTCACCGGCCGTCTCAACTCCTCGGATAGACACCCCGGTTCCTCGTGGCCTTCTGTTTTCCCTAGAGCCAAGTATCTGCCGATCCGTTTGTACGATGTATCGAGAGGGATGGAACCGTGCTGAAGAGAGGCGTTGCGATTCACCACCTGGGCGCTGCCGATAAGTTTCCTGGTCGAAGGCGATGCAATCTCGTACTCCCCCGTGGAGCGAAAGCAATCGGGATTATGCGGATCTCCGATTCGATTTCTGTTCGACTGTCCGCGCACACCCAGCCGGGCCAATCCCGACAGGAGCAGTTCCGCGATAAATCTGTATATTTCCCTCTTGTGAAAAGGCTCGAGGTGCTCCTTGCTCAGCACTACCGCGTAGGTCAGTTCTCGATCGTGGAGCACCGCCTGTCCTCCCGTAGGTCTTCGTACCAGCGTGATTCCAGCCCTTCTAACCGCTTCCCCGTCGATCTTGTCCTTTACCCGCTGAAAGCGCCCGAAACTAAGGGCTGCAGGGGCGAAACCGTACAGGCGAACCGTGGCCGGGCTATGGCCGTCCCCCACAGAAGCGAGCAGGGCCTCGTCCACGGCCATATTTTCCTGCCCATTGCCGGGAGCATCGAGGAGCAACCGAAAGAGGGTTCCGGAAGACCTCAAACGTAGGCCTCTCCCTTGAGCTCATCGATGAACTGGCTGGCTGTATGGGCCGCGATGGCTCCTTCCCCGGCCGCAACAACAAGTTGCCGGAACGGAGTGGAGCGGACATCGCCGACAGCGTAGAACCCGGGGATATTGGTTTCCATCCGCTGATTGGTCACGACGTACCCGATCTCATCCAACTCCACTTTCAGTTCTTTTGCTACCTGTGTCTGGGGGATCGAGCCGATAAAGACAAACACGGCGGCTACCTTCTCCGAGTAGGTCTCGTCCTTCTCGTTGTTCCAAAGGACGACTTCCTCTACCTTGCCGCTGCCTTTGATCACTTTGGCCTCGGTGTTCCAGCGCACCTCGATGTTGGGATTGTTCAGGGTTCGCTCGGCCAGCGCCTTCTGGGCTCGGAAGCGGTCCCGCCTGTGGACCATCACTACCTGGTCGGTCAGCCTTGCAAGAAACAAGGCTTCATCGCAGGCAGCATCACCGCCGCCGGCGACCAGCATGCGCTTGCCTTTGAAGAACGGTCCGTCGCAGGTGGCGCAGTACGAAACTCCCCGGCCTGAAAGCTCCTTCTCCCCGGGGATTCCCAGCTTCTTGTGCTTTGCCCCCGTGGCCAGAATCACTGTGGGAGAGGTGATCGGTCCGTTGTCGGTGTCGACCTGGAACAGCCCGTTTTTCTTTGACACGGAAAGAACGCTGGAGGTCTGAATGTCCGCACCGAAACGAACGGCCTGTTCCTCGAATTTCTGGCTCAGTTCGAAGCCCGGGAGGGGATCGGGAAATCCGGGATAGTTCTCCAGATTGTCTATGATCAGGCACTGCCCACCGGGAGCCAGCTCTTCGAGCAGCAGTACGTTGAGATTGGCCCGTGCCACGTACTGGGCTGCGGTCAATCCGGCCGCACCCGCGCCGATGATGATTACGTCTCTGTCAGCTTTCATATTTTCCCCTTGCCGTTTCAGATTAACTCTAAGTATGATAACAATAAATCGGGAAACATGGAACATTTACCCGGCCGCAGCGCATTTCTTCTCCCGCTCTTGATGAGTATTTCCTCCCTGATCATCGCCCAGACGACCTCGCTTGAGGTCCGGTTGGATCCGATCGTTGAAGCACAAGAGCTGGCTGCGGTCGAAGAACCCCTCGATCTTGACACCTTTATTCGAGCCGCCTTTGTCTTTTCCGGGGTTTCCGGGGAGGAGTTGCCCGGGGCCGAAGCCGAGATCCGGGTCCATCTGGCAGCACTGCGACAGGAGTCGGCAGGGATTGCGGATCCACGGGAACGGGCCGAGGCTGCCCTGGCGTTCATGCACGAGACCATACTGACGCGCTACGATGAGAGGCAGACCCGGCTGGAGGTCCTGCTGTCCCGGGGAAGCTATAACTGCGTGTCCTCCGGTGTGCTGTACGCCATCTTTCTCAAGGCTTTTGGGCTGAAGGTCTGGGGGGTGCGAACAGCGGACCATGCCTTCTGCCGGGTCCAGGCAGGGGATAAGGCCTTCGATGTGGAAACGACCTCTGCCTACGGTTTTGATCCGGGTACACGCAAGGAGTTTACCGACAGCTTCGGACAGGTTACCGGTTACTCCTATGTCCCGCCCTCGAACTACAGAGACCGCCGGGATATTGGGGAGGGGGGGCTTCTCGGCCTGATCCTGTTCAACAGGAGCGCCTTCTCCAGTGAGCGGCGAGATTACGCTCGGGCGGTACCACCGGCGGTGGACGCCTATGCCCTGCTGCAGGATGCAGAATCTCATGAAAGGATGATCACCGCCCTGCTCAATCTCGCCTCCTGGTATGGGATGAACGGCCGTTTCGAAGAAGCCCTCACCTTTCTCGATCGGGCAGCGCTTCGATACAGCGAAGAGCGTCTGGATGCGTTGAGGGCAGATCTGATACACAACTGGACCTTAAGTCTCGTACAGAAGGGCGAGTATGTCGAGGCGGAAGAGCTCCTCGACCTTCAGTTTGAAGGCGGTCGTATGGCAGAGCAGGAGTGGAGGGAGCTGACCGTGTATCTGTACCAGCTGCAGGCGCAGAGCTGGGCCCGCGGGGATTTTTCCGAGGCTGCCCGCTTGATTCAGGAAGGAATAAACAAGGTGGGCTCGGACCAGAGTCTGACCAAAAGTTATGAAGTCTATATCCACAATTCAGTGGTGGCCCTGGTCCGGGCCGAACGCTATCAGGATGCGCTGTCGGTCCTGGAGGAGGCACTCTCCCAGGTTCCGACGAGCAGGGTGCTACAGGACGACAAGTCGATGGTTCTCAAGACTGCGGGCCGGTAGTAGGGCGCCTGGGCTGTGCGCCCGCGACGGTCCATCAATCCCTTCATTGTCAATCCCATCACCAGAACGAAAGCTAACGCGAAAGCCAGTATCGCCCCAACGGCGATGAGCAGGACCTTGTTGCTGTTTCTCATTTCTCTCTCTCCTTTTAGTTGGAATGCGCTGATTTAACCTTGGCATTCTCTTCGTACAGGATCTTCAGATCCTCACAGGTGAGATGGAGCAGATCCATCGTCCGGAAGATTCGGGGAAGCTCGCGCCGAATGAAGCTCCTCTTCTTCTGTTCCAGGGTCTTCGCGTAGGCATCCTCGGCAGCGAAGTATCCGATTCCCCGCTGATTGTAGATGATGCCCAGATCCTGCAGGTAGCCGTAGGATCGCATCACCGTATTCGGGTTGACCTCGATCGCCTCCGACATCTCCCGGATCGAGGGAATCCGCTCACCTTCCTTCCACGTTCCCAAGAGAATCCGCTCGCTGATGTGATCGGCGATCTGCAGGTAAATCGCTTGATTCTGTCGGAACTCCATGGTTATACCTCTGTTTCACGCAGGCGCAGGTAGCTGATGATCCAGCACACTGGAGCGGCGGCGCTCCAGAAGAGCACCTTGGCGCCCTGCAGGAATTTTTCCGCCATGGGGCGAAGGACCGCTTGCATCTCTGCGCTCCGTCCCAGTGTCTGAAAGTAGGGTTCCAGGTCGATGCGATTTCCCGCCGCGTAGTTGCGGAAGATGATCCAGGCGCTCACGGCCACGAGGATGGTGAGAACGATGCCGAACAGCCACAGATAGAGGTTGGTCTTGATGAAGGCGAGCTTCCGGAAGTACACGGATCCGACCAGGAACACGGCCTGGGTGACCACATAG
>CAZBXU010000062.1:0-19636 GCA_964495755.1 uncultured Spirochaetaceae bacterium
CTACAAGAATAAGCCCGAAGTGTATCGCCGAACCCGCCACTTCTGTACCTGCCCGGAGTTCATCGATCTGTATCTAACGGGAAAAGCCTATACGGTTCTGCCCTCAGAGCAGTTCACTCCTTACATCTGGACCGTCGAGACTATAGAGGCGCTCGGTATGGATCCGTCTAAGTTTCCGCCGTTTATACGGCCGGGAGAGTTGGTCGGCGAGGTCCGTCTGGAGGCGGAAGAGCTTCTCGGAATTCCTGCCGGTACACCGGTATTCGCCGGGGGCCCGGATTTCGTGATGACCCTGCTCGGAACCGCAACAGTACGGCCCGGCAGAGCCTGCGACCGGGCCGGGACCTCCGAGGGAATCAACCTCTGCTCCGAACAACCGATCAAGGACGAACGGCTTCTCTGCCTGCCCCACATAATCGAAGGGTATATGAACATTTCCGGGATCATCTCCACCTCGGGCAAAGCTCTTTCCTGGTTCAAATCGATCACCGGCAGGGCCGATCTGGATTACGAGAGTCTGTTCGAGGATATCTGCCAGGTGCCCCCCGGTTCCTGCTCGCTGCTGTTTCTTCCCTATCTGGCGGGGGAACGGGCTCCGCTGTGGGACCCCTTTGCCCGGGGGGCCTTTGTTGGCTTGACCGCGAATCACGGCCGCAAGGAGATGACCCGGGCCGTGGTGGAGGCGGTGGGGTTCGCCGTGCGGGATGTGATCGAGGTAATGGGGGAAAACGGCCTGGAAATCGGGGAGCTGCGGGTTACCGGCGGGCAGGCCAAGAGCCCGCTATGGAATCAGATCAAGGCCGACATCACCCAGAAGAAGATCCTGGTGCCCGCTATGCAGGACTCGGAGCTTCTCGGCGATGCCTGTATCGGCCTATTTGCCTTGAAGAACTTTCCGACCCTGGCTGAAGCTTCCGAAAGCCTGGTAAAGATCAGCAAGACCTTTACACCGAACCCGGAATACCGAGGGCTCTACGATCGGCTGTTCGAGCTCTATCGGGCTTCCTACCGGGGCCTAAAAGAGGTATTCTCAGAGCTGGCAAAAATACCCCTGGAGGAGGAATGATGAACCCTGGAAAACGCATGCGTATGAACTCCATCTTCCGGCCCAGTAACGGCAGATCCGTAATTGTGGCCATCGATCATGGAGGTATCGCCGGACCTATTCCTGGAATCGTGAAACCGGCCCCTCTGATGCGGGCCTGTGTTCAGGGCGGCGCCGATGCGGTGCTGACCACCCGGGGATTTGTCAAAGCCTCCAGCGAAGAGTGGTCGCCCACCACGGCCCTGATCCTGCGGCTGACCGGCGGCTTCACCGTTTTGGGGGGCAGGTTCGAGGAGGAGCAAATCTCCAGCCCGGAGACGGCTCTGCGCTACGGGGCCGTGGCCGCGGCTGTTACGGTAAAGTTCGGTCATCCGCGGGAGGGGGATTTCATCCGCCAGGCCTCGCTGGTAGCCGATTCCTGTGAACAGTGGAGCCTGCCCCTGATGATCGAGGCCATGGCCAAGGGCAAAGATCTCAAGTCTACAGATCCGGAGGGAGTGAAGCTGGCCGCACGTGCGGCCCAGGAGATCGGTGCGGATATCGTGAAGAGCTACTACACCGGGGATCCGGACAGCTTCCATTCCGTGGTCGAGGGCTGCCCCGCGCCTGTGGTGATCCTGGGGGGAGAAAAAACCGAGGATCTGGAGCAGGTGTTCACGGAGGTGCACGGTTCGATTCAGGCGGGAGGCGCCGGCATTGCCATCGGCCGCAATATCTGGCAGCATGCTAATCCTCGGGCCGTGGTGGAAGCCATGGTCGGCCTGGTGCACGAGGGCTGGACCGTGAAACAGGCCCTCAAGCACTGTCAGACCGGCTGATCCCGAAAGCTCTCATGCCCTACCTGGCCTTCGCCTCCAACTTCACCTGGGTGATGGTGATCGGCCTGCTCGGACCCTCCATACCGGCGATCATAGAGGATCTGGGGATCAGCTACACCCAGGCGGGTCTGTTTTTCACGATGCTCTCCCTCGGTTCTCTGTTCGGCACCTCTCTAGGGGGAATCGCCTCGGATTATCTCAATCGCAAAACCCTGTTCACCGTCGTTGCGCTGACCCTGGCGATAGGCCTGGTCAGCATGGGGATTCCGGCATCCTACACAGCAATCCTTCTGATCATCCTGGCCTACAGCTTCTTCGGCAGTCCAGCCGGAACGGTGGGCCAGAGCATCATGTTGGCCATGTTTCCCGACCGGAGGGAGAGGTATATCTCCCTGCAGACCTCTTTCGCCGCCCTGGGCAGTTTCACCGCCCCTCTGCTGGTCGCCCTGAACTTCACGGTGGGCTTGTCCTGGCGTTGGCCCTTCATCGAAACCGGGGGACTGGCCCTTCTGCTGTTTCTATTCATCCTGTTCGTGCCCTTGCCCCGGGCTGCAGGGGGAATAATGAGCTGGAAGAATCTCTCCCAGGTTCTGGGCAATCCCAGGGTCCTGTTCAGCGCCTTGCTCATCTTCTTTTCTGTTGCCCCGGATCTGGGTTTTTCCTACTGGCTGGCGGAGCATTTCAAGACCGAGCTTGGAGTACGCCTAAGCCTATCCAGCGCAGTGGTCAGCTTATTGCTGGTGGGGATGATCACAGGTCGGCTGGCCACCTCTCGTTTGCTCGAGCGCTTCACCTCGCCTCGCCTTCTCAAGTCGGGTATGATTCTGTCTCTGGCATCCCTGATTGTTTTTCTCACGGTACCGTGGATCCCTGTGAAATTGTTGGCCATCGTATTGTACGGACTGGGCACCGCCCCGGTATTTCCCCTGCTGATGGCCCGGGGCACCGCCCTGTTTCCCGATCAACCGGGAACGGTAAGCGGTGTTCTGTTCGGATCGGTTTCCCTCGGAGGTATGGTATTCCCCCTGCTTCTCGGTGTGGTGGCCTCGAGCTTCAGTATCCGTCTGGCCTACATCCTGGTGGGGATCATCATCCTTGGCCAGCTTCTTACCTTGATCGGGACTGGGGTGTGGTGGGACCGCCGGTGACGATACGCTCATCGCCGCTGCGTTTTACGAACCCGTCCCTCTCCATGCGGTTGAGCAGGGGAATGATATATTTGCGGGACAGGGCGGTGCGGGTCTTGGCCTGGCCGATGGTCAAGGTGCTTCCCAGTTTCAGATCGGCGAGACAGCTTCGTATCAAACCGAGATAAATCTCCTTCTCGTAGTAGATATCCCCATCCAGGCTGACCGCCAGGTCGGTCCGTACCAGGTTGCGAAGCTCCTTCCTGGCCCCCGCTTTTTTCAGTTTGCTCAGTTCCAGCCCCCGGGTACCCGCTGCCTGCAGATCCCGGAGCAGCTGGCGGCCCATCGGAGATACCTGGGGCGACTGTCCACCGGCGGGAAAGAGGATGCCCCCTCGAAGTGTTAAATCTCCCCGTTCAACCAACTTCAGAGCGACCAGACGCTGGAGCACATCCGATTCGGCCCGAATCTTGGTGGCCAGCTCGTCGATCCGCACACCTCCCGGCGCGGCGGCCAACTCCCTGATCCGCTTGTCCAGGCGGCCGTGGTACTCCGCCGACACGATCCAGCCGTCCAGTTCCACGGTTCGCTGTCGCAGGTCGGCGGGCAGATGCAGGCCCTTGGCCTGTTCCGGGGCGATCGCTCCCTCCAAAGCCAGCTTCAATGCGCCTAGATGCTCCGGAGCGAGCTCTGCCGGCAGAGCTCGCTCGGTCTGCTCGAGAATCAGCCGCTGCTGTCTGTTGATCTTGCCGAGCCACAGCACGCGCCCCCCGCCCAGGATTGCGCTTCCTCCCTGCTGGATCAGCACGATCGGCTGGTTCCAAAGAAGGGGGATCTGCCGGCCGCAGCGGATTCGCACCAGATCTCCCGAAGAAAAACGGGTCAGCCGGGCTATCTGGTGCCCCGTACCCACGGCGATCTCCAACTCGGTGTCCCTCTTGATGGAATCCGTCTGGATACGGGCGATGAACTCTCCCACTACCCGGAACGGAGATTTCCCTACGGTAAGGCAGTCCCCCCTGTTGATCTGTCCCGTGTCGATCCCGGAAAGATTCACCGCCACCCGGCAGACCGGTTCGGCATGCTCGCACTCCTTGTAGTAGGACTGCAAACCCCGAGCCCGCACCCGTTTTTTCTGGGGGAGCAAGAGCAGCTCCTCCCCCAGCCGCAGCACACCTCCCCTCAGGCTCCCCGTCACCACCACCCCGGAGCCTTTCACAGTGAACACCCTGTCCACGTAGATGTGGGCGAAGTTTTCAGTCGGAGGGGGTAGGGCCGCCAGTTGCTCGAGGATCAAAGCTTTAAGGGCTTCGATGCCCCGACCGGAAGGTGCGGACACGGCAGCCGTGGGGACATCGGCATATCCTGAAGCCCGACACTCCGTTATAACCTGCTCGGCGACCTGCTGGGCCCGCTCAGCGGAAACAAGGTCCGTCTTGGTTATGACCGCGATCAACCGGGGAACGCCCATCAGATGCAGGACCCGGGTGTGATCGGCGGACTGCTGCATCCAGCCGTCATCCGCGGCCACGGTCAGCAGGGCCAGATCCAGAGACCAGGCTCCTGCCACCATGTTGCGGATAAAGCGTTCATGCCCCGGCACGTCGATCACCCCCACCGGTTCGCCTTGTTCCGTGTAGAAGTGGGCGAATCCCAAATCGATGGTCAGACCGCGGCGTTTTTCCTCGGGCAATCTGTCCGTATTGATCCCGGTAAGAGCTTCGATCAGGGCAGTCTTTCCGTGATCCACATGCCCGGCGGTTCCGATAACGTACACGCAGTCCTCCTCCAGCCTCAGGATTTCCCGCTTAGCAGCCGATTCAGGGCTTCTTTGACCGTCTGCAGCTCTTCGGCGGGCAGGGTGGCCAGATTGAGCTGAACCTTGCCGTCGACGATGATTCCGATTATCGGGGGATCCAGTTCCCGCAGAGCCGCCAGGAGTGTTTGGGGGCTTTCGGCGGACTCGAGCTCGACCGACAGGGAGGGAAAACGCTCATCCGGGGCGCTTCCCCCTCCGGTGGTAACCGCGGAGTCGACCAGGCGTGCTCGACCGGAGGGTAGATCGGAGAGTAGATCGGAGAGTAGGATTTTTCCCCGTTCTTGAAGTTCTTCCATGGACAGGTTCAACACAGCCTCGACCGGCGGAGGTACCGTCCGGTTGAGCCTGGCTATCAGAGCCTCTTCCATCAAAGAGAAGATGGTTTTTCCCGGTCGAAATACTCTGTTCAGCGGGTGCCGCGCCAGGGTCTGTATCAATTCCTCCTTTCCCACGATGAAGCCGGCCTGGGGACCGCCCAGCACCTTATCTCCCGAGAAGCTGACCAGGTGGGCTCCGGAGTTCAGATAGTAGCGGACCGACTGTTCGCCGGGAATCCGCTCCGTGGTCGTGCCGGAGCCCTGATCCACGATCAGGAGCACGTCCTCAGGAAGGCTCGAGGCCAGCTCGCGGATCGAAGGCCGGGCCGTGAAACCTCGGATGCGGAAATTGGAGCTGTGCACCATCAGGACCATGGCGGTATCCGCGCCTAGTGCGGCTGTGTAATCCTCAAGGCGGGTGATGTTGGTGGTGCCAACCTCAACCATCCGCGCCCCGGATTGGGCCAGGATCTCGGGGATGCGGAAGCCGCCGCCGATCTGCACCTGTTCTCCCCGGGACACGATCACTTCCTTTCCCTTGGCCAAGGCCGAGAGGATCAGGAAAACCCCGGCGGCGTTGTTGTTCACCATCAGGGCGCCCTCGGAACCGACCAGCAGGGAGAGGAGATCGGGGATGATCCCTTTTCGTTTTCCCCGTTTGCCCGTCTGCAGATCGAATTCCAGGTTGGAGAAGCCCGTGTTGACCGCCTCGGCGGAGCGCCAGGCTGTCCTGGAGATGGGCGCCCGGCCCAGGTTGGTGTGAAGCATCACACCCGTGGCATTAATCAGATGATGGATCCTGCGCTTTGCCGTTTCCCGGCAGCGTTTCAGGACGGCCCGGACAATCGCCCCGGCTCCCGGAAAGGCCTCTCCCGCTTGAATCCGTTCCCTGGCCTCCTCGATCGTTTCGGCGGCCAGTCGGGCGACCAGGGGCCGGCTGAGCCGGGGAAACCAGTATTTGAGTTCGTCGGCTTCGAGAAGCCTCTCGATCTGAGGAAGCTGAGAAAGAGAGCTTTGACTGGACTTTTTCATCTTCAAGGTTTCGGAAGAGGCAGGAATCGAACCTGCCGTCGCCTTTTCAAGACGACCAACGGTTTTGAAGACCGCGGAGACCACCAGATCCCATCAGCTTCCCCGTTCGTAACTATATTTTCCCTGTTTATCCCCTGTCAACCGCCGCCGATGGGAAGAAACAGCTGCAAGGCATCGCCCTCGTGCAAAATGTGGCTGAGGCCTCTTTTCGTTCCATTTTAATCTCCGGAGTCTAAAATAATTGGCGGACAAAACATTTTCAAGAGAGTAGTTTGCCCATGGTAACACAATGTGGATGTCCAAGTGTTATACTATTAGATAGCGCTGGAAAGGATCCTTCTTGGCTATCGACGTTGAGGCTCTTTACAGGAAGTATGGGCCCATGGTGCTCAGACGCTGCCGCCAACTCCTGCAGAACGAGGAGAAAGCTCTGGATGCCATGCAGGATACCTTCGTGCAGCTCCTGCGGCACGAGAAAAGGTTGACGGCGGACGCACCGTCCAGCTTGCTGTACCGAATCGCGACGAACATCTGCCTGAATGTTCTGCGCAGCGAGAAGCGGAGACCTGTGAGCGGCAAAGAGGAGCTGTTGATGGAGATTGCCGGTGTCGACGAACACGAAGAGCGGTCGGTGGCTCGAGCCTTTCTCGATGACCTGTTCAGTCAGGAGAAGGCTTCCACCAGGACGATCGCGGTTCTCCATTACGTGGACAGGCTTACATTGGAGGAGACGGCCGCCGAGGTGGGGCTGTCCGTCTCGGGAGTCCGCAAGCGTCTCGGAGCCTTGAGAAAACGGGGACTTGCCCTGGAGGGAGTGGAAACGGCATGAAGGAGAACAGGATTCCCGACTTTTTCATCGAAAAGCTTCTCCTCGATGAGCTGCCGAAGCGCAGGCAGGAGGAGCTGCTCAAGGATCCTCAAGTTCAGCGCAGGGTCGCCGAGCTGAAGGCGGCGAACCAAAGGATCCTGGAGGAGTATCCACCCGGAGAGATGGCCCAAGCCATCCAGCGGCGAGCACGGCAGGCTGAGGCCGAACGCGCCCGATCCGCCGGGGATCATGGGGGCATACTCAACTGGCCGCGACTGGTACCGGTGGCCGGATTTGCCCTTCTTGTGCTCGTGGGTGGACTGCTGTTGATCACCCGTGGACCCTCCGTGTTCGCTCCCCGGAGCCCGGCTGAAGAGGTGCGTCTGAAGGGAGGCGGCGCCTACCTGACCGTGTACAAGCAGACAGACACGGGCGCTCAGGCGCTTGAAAACGGGGATGCCGTGGCCGAGCGGAACAATCTTCAGATCGGCTATGTTGCGGGGACGAATGGCTACGGAACGATTCTATCGATCGACGGCCGGGGGGCGGTTACCCTTCATTTCCCCGTGTCCGCTGCTGCCGACCAGTCGTTGGAGGGGGGAGGGGAGGTTCTCCTGTTCTTTTCCTACGCTCTCGATGACGCTCCGGATTTCGAACGCTTTTTTTTCGTCATTTCGGAGAAGCCATTCTCTGTCAGCGAAGTGCTGGAAGCAGCGAGGAACTTGACGGAAGAACCTCAAACGGCAAAAAGTCAAAACTTAAATCTGCCCAAAGGATTGGAGCAGACATCGATACTACTTTTGAAGTGAAGGTGAGAATGTAATGAAACGGACCACGCTGTTGTTGCTGATACTACTGACCGGTGTTTGTCTGTTCGCCAACCAGAGCTCTCAAGGGTTGCGGCGTTTTGCCATGTTTGTCGGGTCCAACGACGGAGGACATGAACGGGTACGCCTGCGCTACGCCGAGAGCGACGCCCGGGCTATGGCCGAGGTCATGCAGGAACTGGGCGGGGTTGAGTTCAACGACAGTCTTGTGCTGCTGGCGCCGACCTCCTACGATCTGGAAACCGCCCTGCTTATGATGGGTACGCGGATCCGCCATGCCGACGCCCGCAGGGTGGAGTTCCTGCTGTATTATTCAGGACATTCGGACGAACGGGGGTTGCTCCTGGGGGAGGAGAGAGTCGCCTATTCCGATCTGAAGGATTCGATTGGAGATATAAAGGCGGATGTCAATATCGCCATTCTCGACTCCTGTTTTTCCGGGGCCTTTACCCGTCTCAAAGGGGGAGCGCGGCAGCTGCCCTTCATGATCGATGAGTCGATACAGATGAAGGGCCACGCCTTCCTCACCTCCAGCTCCGCAGACGAGGCGGCCCAAGAGTCGGACCACATCGAAGGCTCCTATTTCACCTATTACATGATCGCGGGTTTACGGGGAGCCGCCGACTCGACCCGGGACGAGCAGATCTCCCTGAACGAGGCCTATCACTACGCCTTTTCGGAGACACTGGCCCGAACCGAAACCTCTCAAGCCGGTGCCCAGCATCCTTCCTACAATATACAGCTTACAGGGACCGGGGATCTGACCATGACGGATCTGCGGATCGCTTCCTCCACTATCGTTCTGAGCGAGCAGATCGCCGGGCGGCTGTACGTCCGGGGGAGCATGGGAAACCTGGTGGCGGAGGTGCGAAAGGACTTCGGCGGCGTCGTGGTGTTTGCCCTGCCGGAAGGGCGCTACTCCCTGACCCTGGACTCCGAAGGCCGCAGCTCCGTAACGAATGTCGTACTGCGCTCCGGTCTCCGCAGGGAGCTGGCGCCTGCGGATTTTCAGCCCATCGGTCGGGAGAGGACCTACCGCAGGGGGGAGGAGCAACCCGAGGAGGCGCCGATGCCCCCTGTTTCCTACGCCCCTTTCAGTTTCTCGGTGCTGCCCGGCGTGCCTGCGGGCTCGAGTGATCGGACCGTGTACAACCTCTCCCTCAACCTTCTGGTCGGTTCCGTCTACGGTGTCCGGGGCGCCCAACTGGGTACGGTCATGAACATTACCGAGGACAAGCTTACGGGAATCCAGGCCTCCGGAGTAGGCAACATCATCGAAGGGGAGCTTCTGGGCCTGCAGTATGCCGGGGTCTTCAACATCGTCGGCCGGGAAACCACCGCAGTCCAGTGGGCAGGGGTGTTCAACGTGGTGGAGGGCGACGCCTCCTTCCTCCAGGGTGCCGGAGTGTTCAACATGGCCGGGGCGACCTTTGCCGGTGTACAGGCTGCAGGTGTGTTCAACATGAGCAGGGAAAAGCTGACAGGTTTTCAGGCCGCGGGAGTGTTCAACATGGCCGAGGGACCGGTGCTCGGGGGGCAGATCTCAGGGGTTTTCAACACCGCTACCAAGGTATCCGGTGCACAGGTCGGGGTCGTCAACATTTCCGGGGATGTCAACGGCACCCAGATCGGTATCGTCAACATCTCCAGCGGTCAGGTCCGGGGCACCCAGATAGGAATCGTCAATATCTCGAGGGATCTGCACGGGATACCGATCGGACTGGTCAACGTGGTTGAGAATGGTATCTTCCGGATGTCCGGCTGGTTTTCCGGGCTCGGCATGGGGTACGTTGGATTCGAGATGGGAAGCCGCTACCTCTACACCCTGCTTTACGGTGGAATGGCTTTGGGCGACCGTTCCCCCCTGTACACAGCGGCCTTCGGATTCGGCCTGCACATTCCTGTAGGTTCCTTCTTCGTTGAAGGCGACCTGAGCGCCAAGTCGAGCTGGACAGGGTGGAGCGAGGGCGAACTTTCTGAGGCCTTTGATATGACCGACATGTCTCCGATCTGGCCCTCGGCCAGGGTCATGCTCGGGGTGCGGGTCCTGAGGATCTTCAGCCTCTTCGGAGGGGTGATGCTGGACTCAAAGCTTCCCGGACACACCGTAGAAACCGGGCTGCACCAGGGTTCCTCCTTTACCATGGATCTGTGGAACGCGCCGGTGGAGGTCTATCCGAAACTGTTCGCCGGGATCAAGTTTTAACGTCTCGTTAACATCGAATTATCGTCTTGACATTTCACCTCAGGAGGGTGATTTTAATGGTAGATGAATCAATTCTTCCTGAGGCGCTCCATATTTATTCTGCTTCTTTTTTTTCTCCTGTTGCCCGTGTGGGCGCAGGACATTCCCACGAAGGACGCCTATGTCATTCCCATAGAAGGGGAGATCGACAGGGCTCTGATGATTTTTATACGCCGGGGCATCCAGGAGGCCGAGAGAGCGGGAGCGGCCACCATCATCTTTAAAATCGATACCTTCGGCGGCCGGGTCGATTCCGCCCTGCAGATCGCCACCCTGATCGGCGCTATGGACGAAATTGAGACCATTGCTTATGTTCCGGCAACCCCCGAAGGCACCGGGGTTAGTTGGTCAGCCGGGGCTCTGATCTCCTTCTCCTGCGATAGAATCTACATGGCGCCGGGCACCTCGATGGGGGCTGCCGCTCCAGTGTACCAGAGCGCTGAGGGTATGGAGATGGCGCCGGAGAAAACTGTAAGCGCCGTACGGGCCCAGATGGCTGCCCTGGCCGAGAAAAACGGATACCCCAAAGGTATCGCTCTGGCCATGGTGGATATGGATGTAGAGCTGATCGAGGTGTACCTGGACGGGAAGCTGGAGGTCAGCACAGCTTCAGATTTGACCGATCTGGAAAGGCGGGCCAAGGAGCAGGACCTCTCCCTGGAGAAGGGAAAGATAATCTCTTCGGAGGGAAAGCTCCTGACCCTGACTGCGGGGGAGGCGGAGCGTTACGGCGTATCCTCGGCCACGGTTGCCGATATGGACGCTCTGTACGAGCTCCTCGAAGTCCCCAGTGCCTCCGTCGGCGAGCTCGAACCGGGTGTTCCCGACAGGATCGTCTCGGTGATCACGGGGGCTGCGGTGACCAGTCTGCTGGTGCTGGTCGGTTTGGCCGCCCTGTATCTGGAAATAACCAGCCCCGGTTTCGGGGTTCCGGGAACCATTGCCATCATCGCCTTCCTGACTATCTTTCTCGGCGGGGCCCTGCTCGGCACCGTCGGTTCCCTCGAGATCGTTCTCTTTCTTCTGGGGATCATCCTCCTTGTCATCGAGATTTTTCTCATCCCCGGCTTCGGAGTGACGGGCGTCTCAGGAATTATCCTGATGATTTTCGCCCTGATACTGTCCCGGCAGGAGTTTGTCATTCCCAGTGTCCCCTGGCAGTGGGATATCTTCCTGCGCAATCTGCGCAATATCGGCTTTGGCTTTGCCGGCTCTCTGGTACTGCTTGTCCTCCTGCTGAGGATCTTTCCCCGCGCACCGGGGCTGAAGCGGCTGATCCTGGAGAGCAGCCAGGAGACCACCGCCGGGTACACGGTGCAGAGCCTGGAAGCTTCAGCGCTGCTTACGGGAAAGCGAGGGACGGCGGTGACGGCGCTGCACCCGGCGGGAAAGGCGGATTTCGATGGAGAGGTGCTGGTTGTGGAGACCGACGGAGAGTTCATCGAACCGGGAAGCCTCGTGGAAGTCTTCGAAATCAGCGGCAACCGGATCCTGGTCCGGAGGGTTTGAGTAGCGCTATGTGGTTGGCAATAGGCCTGGCAGCAGCCGGGGTTCTGGCTGTGATCATCGAGCTGTTCGTACCCTCTGCCGGGATCATCGGGATCGCCGGCCTGGGAGCCATCATTGCCAGCATCGTGATCGTATTCCAGAGGCTGGGCAATCTGATAGGCTCGATCTATCTGGCCGGCGTCCTGGTTCTGGTTCCCGTGTTCATCGTCCTGTACTTCAAATTTTTCCCCCGTTCGCCGATCGGCCGCTGGTTGATCAGCGAGGACCGGCAGGACCCCGAAAAAGGCTACGCCTCCTTTACGCCGGAAAAATACAGCGATCTGGCGGGAAAAGAGGGCACAAGCCTGACCGTCCTGCGTCCGGTCGGCATGGTCCGGATCGACGGACAGAAGTACAGCGCCGTGACGGGGGGTGAGTTCATCGAGAAGAGTCAGCCGATCAGAGTAATCAAGGTGGAAGGAAGCCGCATTGTGGTGCGGCAAGGAGGATAAGATAACATGATCATACTGTACGTTCTGGTTGCTATTGTTGCGATCGCCTTTATCGCGATTTTCATGAAATTTTTCGGCCTCTGGTTCCGGGCTCTCTTGTCCGGTGCCCATATCAATATAGGCCAGCTCATCGGAATGTGGATCCGGAGGGTCAAGGGCCGTTTGATTGTGGACAGCAAGATCATGCTTACCAAAGCCGGGATCGGGGTTGACTCGGATCAGCTGGAGACCCACTACCTGGCCGGCGGCGATGTCATCCGGGTAAGCAAGGCCCTGATCGCGGCCAGCAAGGCTAACATTCCCCTAACCTTCCAGCGGGCCACCGCCATCGATCTGGCCGGCCGGGATGTACTCGACGCGGTCAAGACCAGCGTCAACCCGAAGGTCATCGACTGTCCCAATCCGGAGAAGAGCAGGGGGACGATCGACGCGGTGGCCAAGGATGGAATCCAGCTGCGGGCCAAGGCTCGGGTTACGGTGCGTGCCAACATCGAACGGCTGGTCGGCGGTGCTACCGAAGAGACGATCATCGCGCGGGTCGGAGAAGGGATCGTGACAACCATCGGCTCTGCGGAATCCTACAAGAGTGTGCTGGAGAATCCCGACAAGATCAGCAAAACCGTTCTTCAGAAGGGGCTCGATGCAGGAACCGCCTTCGAGATCCTGTCGATCGACATCGCCGACGTGGATGTCGGCGAAAATATCGGCGCCAAGCTGCAGGCCGATCAGGCCGAAGCGGACAAGCGGCGTTTTCAGGCCGTCGCCGAGCAGCGCCGGGCCGCAGCCCGAGCCCGGGAACAGGAGATGTCCGCACTGGTGCGGGAAAACCGGGCCAAGGTCGTGCTGGCGGAAGCCGAGATTCCCAAGGCCATTGCCGAGGCCTTCCGCAGCGGCAACATGGGCATCATGGACTACTACAGACTTCGGAACATCCAGGCGGACACTCAGATGCGGGAGAGCATCGGCGATGAGGGAAAGGTGAAGCCGGAGGAGGAATAGGGCGTGTTTCGAGCCCAAATGTTTGAAGGTATATTCGCACTTCTCCCGATCCTGCTCATCGCCGTAGTTTCGGTTCTGGTGCGGGCCCGGGCAGTAAAGAAGCGAAAGCAGAGGGACGAGACTGCGGCCCCAACCCGGGCAACGGCCTCAACCCGGCCCGAGCAGAAGAGGGAACCCACGGAGGCGCTCCCGGGGAAACCGAGAGCGCCGGCTCCGTTTATGCCTCAACAGCCCGTACGGCCTAAGGCAGCCTATAGGGAGGGCCACACCTATCCTCCGCCGCTGCCTCTCAACAACTTCAAGACACCGTCGGCAGGGACTCCGCCGCAACCTTCGCCGGCACCGGAGATACGAAAACCGGACCTCCGGGAGCGAATGAAGTCCCGGTTCGGATCGATCACCACCGAGGAAGCCGCGGCCAGGCCTCCCTCGGTGGTGACGAGGTTGGAGAGACTGCCGCCCCTCAAGCGAGCCGTGATTTGGGCGGAAATTCTCGGTCCTCCCGGCGAGCATCAGTAACGAGCACTATCAAACCCGCAACGAGGGACATCGAGGTCTCTCCCTCTCCACGGCAATCAGGATTGCGATCCATGAACAAATGTCCTCTTCTGCAGTTCCGCCGATTCGGTCTATAATTGGCAGCTCAGCTTTGGCAGCACAGCGGGAGGACCCATGAACTCACAAGAACGGAAGATACTCTTCTTCTCCTCGTCCATTCATTTTCTCACCCATTTCTACGTACTGGTCTTCCCCGCCCTGGTCATGCCGATGAGCCGGGACCTCGGTCTACCCGTGGCCACGGTCCTGAACATCAGTTTTTGGATGTATCTGCTCTACGGTCTCCTGGCCCTCGCCTGGGGGTGGATCAGCGATCACTGGGGGCATAAATGGGCCATGACCGCCGGGATCATTCTGGCCGCCACGGGTTTTGTCCTGGCCGGGGTTGTGCGCTCTCTGCCGTTGATATCCGCTTCCTTCGCCCTGGTGGGTATCGGATCTTCGGCTTACCACCCCTCCGGACTGGCCCTGGTTTCGCAGGGGATCCGGGAGCGGGGCAGGGCCATGGGTATAAACGGTATATGGGGGAACATGGGCATCGCCATCGTGCCCTTCGTTATGGGGTTGCTGAACTATCTGATCGGTTGGCGCCGGGGTGTCGTGATCCTGGGGGTGGTGGGGCTGGCCGTAGGTATTGCCGGGCTGTTGACGCCGTTCTCGGTTGAAAGAGGTTCGGAGGTGAAGTACGTGGAGAAACTGGAATCCCGGATCGCCCTGAAGCTGTTTGTCGTTTTCTGTGCGGGCGTGCTTTTTGCGGGGTTGATGTACAGAAGCTTTACCGTCATCCTTCCTACGTTCGTCGAATCCCACCTCGGCAATGTGAGCCGGGACTTCCAAAACCTGATTACTCGCCGCTTCTCATCGGTACGGGATGTTCCAGCCTTTCAGACCTTGGTGGCCAACCTCATCGCCACCGGGGTCTATCTTTTAGGAATCTTCGGCCAGATTGTCGGGGGAAGAGTGGCGGATCGCCACAGCCTCAAATGGGCCTACTTCATCTCCTTCTGTGCCGCGTTGCCCTTCATCCTTGCTGCCGGGTTCCTCTCCAATGCCCTGCTGATCCCGGCGGCCGGTTTTTTTGTTCTCTTCACGTTGGGGATACAGCCCATTGAAAACAGCCTGCTCGCCTATCTGACCCCGGCGCGCTGGCGGTCGATGAGCTATGGAATCAAGTTTACCCTGACGTTCGGCGCCGGCGCTTTTGCCGTGAAGATCGTCGGTGCTGTGGAGCGAGCCTACGGGATCGACAGCGTCATTTTTCTGGTAGCCGGGTTCCTGACTTTGGTGATCATCTGTGTCTCCGTGTTCCTTGTCTTGAGCCGAGGTCAAAGCATTCGCCACTAGGGTCTATGGATGGTGCGGGTGGCAAACCGTGGGGCAGATCGGTTATAATCAGGGCAGGAAGGTACTTCGATGAATCGTAGGATACTCATCCCTCTTGTGCTGTTTCTCATAGTCACTATCCCGGCGGTACTTTTCGCGGGGGGCTGCACCGTGGACTATGTATTCGGAACCGTCGAGGTGCAGGCGGACCAAGGCTGGCATCCTGCGGAGATCGGAACCGTTGTTTCCGAACAGAATCTACTCCGAATCGGTCGGAGATCGGTGGCAGAGTTATCGGCGGGAAGTTGGCGGATCACACTCAGCGAGCCGGGTACCTATTTCATATCGGAGCTGATGAAAAACTCCCGCCAGGTTTCCTCCTGGGGCATCGTGCAGATGGTGCGCGGTAAAATTCGCAACCTCTTCCAGCGGCGGCCGGAAAACGAGAGCACCGCCATGGGGGTTAGGGCTGAGGAAATTGAGGACGATCCCGGCTTCGACTGGATGGACGAGGAAGAAGACGCGGTAGAGGAGGGGAAATCCCTTCTCGCGGCGGAGCGCTACGAAGAGGCGGTGGGCTACTTCGAGGAAGCCCTCGAGATGGCCGATGTTCAGAGCCGCAGTGTGTACCTCTTCTACATCGGCTATGCCTACGCCATGGCCGGAAAAAGCGGTCTGGCCATGCGCTATCTGAACGAAACGGATCCTTCCCGGCTCATGGCTCATTACGGTGACTACGTTCTGCTCAAGGGCCAGTTTCTGCTCGAAGGGCGGTCCTACCGAGCCGCGTTGGATCTGTTTGACCCCTTCCTTACCCGGTTTCCGGATCATGAAAACACCCAGAGCGTGTATTTTCTCTCCGCTTTCTGCAGCAACCAGCTCGGTTTAAGGGCTGAAGCGGCGGCTAAGCTCCGGAAGGCCTACGACCTCGATCCTTCCTCGGATACGGGGAGAAAAGCCAAGGCGACGCTGGATTCCCTGTAATTCAAGTGACGCTGCTTCGAGCTTGAACAGCCTTCAACCGTTTTGAAGCGCAATTCTAGGCATCAGGCCTCTGGACAGGCTCTTGCTGCCTACCCTGCGGTCGATCGTCTGCTGCATGATCGAACGAACGCTCCGGCTCAATTCTATAGACTCATGCTTCAAGGATGCGTTCTCTTTGATCCGTGGGTATACCGGCTGCCCGATCACGACGGTCACCTGCGGTGGAATGCGGAGAGTCAGCCCGGCCAGGTGAAAGGATTGTCTCCCGAACCAGCGCCGCTCATGCAGCACCGTGGTGGCGGGCACGACCGGCAGCCCCAGCCGGCAGGCCAGGTAGAACGCCCCCAGTTGAAAGGGTTGGATCTGCTGGTTCCAGAGGTAACACTCCCCTTCGGGAAAGACATGCACGAAGGGCAGGTCCGCCAATTCGTTCCGAATCGCCTTTTCCAGTATGCGCATGGCTGCGGCTTTGGCTGGAATGGGAACGGCACCGAGCAACCGGACGAACGTCCCGAGCCAGGGAATGCAGGCGGTCTCCTCGAGCATCGTGAAATAGGTCCGCCACGGCCGTATGACGTGGGCGATGATTCCGGGGTCCAGGATTAGGGTGTGATTGCTTACCAACAGGGCGGACTCAACCGCGGCCAGGTTTTCTCTTCCTTCGATCCGCAGCCGAAAGACCAGCCAGTCCACCAGCCGCACCAACAGGAGGGTGATCTGGAAAACCACCCGTGAGGGTAGAAAGGAGGCGGTGAAGGCTGCGATTTTATCACCCCGTCTGTAGGCCATGACTCAAGCCCTGTAGAATTGCTATTTGAAAACCCGACCTTTCCATACGATTCCCAAACCCGTCGCCACCCTGCCGAAGCTCTTCCAGGCCATGTAGAGCAGGTGAAGGAACGTCAGGGGATAGAGGAGGGGAACCCACCACTTTTGCCCGCGGTCGTACAGCGACAAAGACCAGGCCAGGAGAAACGTCGCCACACTGAAAAGGGAGAAGCGGAGCATCGAGCTTCCCGTATTAAATTCAATCGGAACCAAAACCAGCGGCAGCACGATGAAGGTGACCAGGATCGAACAAACGGAGGCGAAGAAGGCGGGCTGGTTTTTAAAGAAGTCGTAGATATTTTTTGCGATACCGTTAAAGGATTCCTGATATCCTTTGTACATCCGGCAGGACACATAACGTTGGATATCGAGGAATACCACCCGAAACCCGGCCTTTTTCACGGCCCGGGCAACGAAAACATCCTCGCTGATCTGATCCGATACGGAGGAGTAGCCGTCGATGGCTTCGAAGGCCCGACGCCGAAACATGACCAGTTGTCCTACAGCAAAGCTGAGCATAGAGGTGTTGGACCTCGGAATCAACCAGAGAGGTAGGACCATGGTGCTCATGATATAGGTCGTCGGAACAATCAAGGTTTCACCGAAAGATTGGAGCTCCTGACGGACATATCCGGATAGAAAATCGGAACGGTGTTTGTTGATATTTGTAACCGCCCAGGCGATGCTCTCGTGGGTATGTACGGTGTCCGCGTCGGTGAACAGCAGATAGTCCCCCTGTGCGTGTTGAGAGAGGAGCTGCATAGCGTGGGTTTTCCCGCACCAACCTCTGGGCAGTGGTGCTCCTTTCACGGCCCGCAGGAGTTTTGGGTAGCGACGAGCGTATTCGGAAATGATTTCCCAGGTCCGATCCGTAGACAGGTCGTCCAGCACGACGATTTCATAGTTCGTATAGCTTTGATGCAGCAGTGATTCCAAGCAACGACGGATGTTTGATTCCTCGTTTCGAGCCGGTATGAGCACCGACACCTTACCCATGTCTGTGGTTGACGGTCTGTAGGAGCTGGATCGCAACCAGAGGATGTTGGCCAGGGAAAGAAGGAGGATGCAGAGGGTACCGGCCGCGGCCAAAAGATGAAGGAGGAATACGATTCTGGAAGAAAGAAGGAGGATCATTGCATAGATAGCCTATGTAAATTTAGGACAGATTTGCCAGCCCTGTCAAGGCCTGTGGACGGATTGGACGGCCCCGAAGCCATCGGTAAGGATCTATGTCTTCGGTCTCTTTTCCAGTTCTTCGATCTTCCGCTTAAGCTTGCTGATTTCCTGGGTAATCCACCTGCGCTGTCGGCTCATCTGCCTGCTGATGTAGAGCGTACGAAGTACAGTAATCGGGATGTAGGAGAAAACAGCGATAAGGATCTTGTTGGCCATGGAGATGAAGTCCTGTTCGTGAGTCTCCGGATCCAGACCGATCCAGGCGAATTTGAAGATCTCGAGGTGTATTCCCTGGTTGATGAAGTCGGACAGACGTATGAGCAGCGGCGGAAACAGGCGTATCAGAAAAATGCCGGCCACGAGTACTATGGCTACCACGTTAAAGAACACAAGGATTCGTGTGTAGATCTTCTTGAACTGGCCCACCTTCAGGCCTCTCGCGATGAGAAGCACGATCCAGCAGAGAATGATCAGGCAGTCATAAACGGCCAGACCGATCAGGTCCAGACGAATCAGTTGAATCCGCTGCCAGCCCGCCAGGGCAAGCAGGAGAAAATAGCCGCTTGGGGAGGCGATCAGATAGAAGCGTTTTCCCGTGTAATCTTCGAGGCGAGAGCGATCCGACCAGGTCAGATAGGTCCATACCGACCAGGCAATTGTCAGGATCGCGGTACCGATATAGAGAGCCGTTTCCATGATTTGTACGCCTGAAATAATAAACGAAAACAACTGATTTTGCTATATTAGATTCATGCCCTGGAGCAGGGTTTTGTTTTTGTGTTGTTTTTTTGTATATTTAATAAGATTTCTATATATAGAATCTACAATATTAATAGAGAACATACATGAGGAGGAGTGATTATGGGAATGATCGGCGACAAGGACAAGAAGACCGTGGGTGACAGGCTTTCCAAGCTGTCCGGCGCGGTCAAACTGGTGGTGTTCACTCAGGAGATGGAGTGCCAGTTCTGTAAAGAGACCAGGGAGTTGGCGGAGGAAGTTGCCGCCCTCTCCGATAAGATCTCCGTCGAGATTCGGGACTTCGTGAAGCAAGAGGCCGAAGCCAAGAAGCTCGGTATCGACAAGATCCCCGCCATCGGTGTGTTCGGTGAAGGGGACAAGGATTACGGGATTCGGTTCTACGGAATTCCCGCCGGCTACGAGTTCATGTCTCTTCTGGAGAGCATTGAAATCGTATCCAAGGGTGAATCCGGCCTTTCGGCAGCGGGCAAGGAAAAGATCAAGGGATTAAACAAACCGGTGCATCTGCAGGTGTTTGTCACCCCGACCTGCCCGTACTGTCCCCGGGCCGTTGTACAGGCTTTCCGCATGGCCGTGGAGTCCTCAGATGTGACCGCTTCGATGGTCGAGGCGACGGAGTTTCCCCATCTGGCCAACAAGTATCAGGTATCCGGTGTGCCCCATACGGTGATTGGGGACAGTCCCCAGCCCATGATTGGAGCATATCCGGAGGCAACGGCACTGGACTTGATCCTAAACGCCGTGGCCTGATTGCCGCGACTGTTCGGCTGCGCTCTTACCCGCAGCCCTTCAGGTATTCGGTTCAGTGATGTTTTTTTAAAACCGGATCATTGACAGGAAGAAAAAAGCGAGGTATAAAACTTGTGCGCAGCGGGAGCTTGACCGCAGGTCGGGCGTCCGGCAACGCGGGCGATTAACTCAGTGGGAGAGTGCTACCTTCACACGGTAGAAGTCACTGGTTCAAATCC
>CAZBXU010000063.1:0-19565 GCA_964495755.1 uncultured Spirochaetaceae bacterium
GGAAGATCCGTCTGCAGAAAGGACTCGTACATGGCGATGTTGTCGATCTCCGCCTGGACTCCCGTCTCAAAGGATGACTCCAGGTCCTTTGGCAGCACCACGTACATATCGGCCGTGTCCTTCGGCAGGCGGTATCCGTAGTCGTCGAACGACTCGGTCACCCACTCGATGTGCCGCTCCTCGGCAGCCATGATATTGGTGAAGGGTCGGATGCTCCCGTACTCTTCGATGATCAGCTCGTACTCCGCCCGGGCCAGGTACTCATCCTGGATCGCGTAGGTCAGCATCTGCTCGACGCTCAGGTCGGTCTTGCCTTCCGCTCCCTTGGCGCCGAAGTCTGCGGTATCCGCGAAGGAAACCAGGGCCGCAGCCAAACTCAGGGCAACGACCAGAACCGTTATTTTTGTGCTTAGTCGTTTCATTTGAAAACCTCCTCGTGGTTTTTCGTTTCTTCGAGAGTAATAGTACAGGCGCCGTGTAGAGCCGGCGTGGAGGATATGTGAAGATTGTGTGAAGGAACTTGTACGAGGATTCCCATGTGAGTACTATTATTGGACAAGATTATGGCAAGAATTTTTGTTGTTGAGGACAATGAAGCCCTGAGAGAGGCGGTATGCTCCTACCTGCGCTTGAACGATCATGAGATCGTCGAGTTTCCCCGAGCCGGCGGCCTGCTGGAAGCGGTGGAGACCAAACCGCCTCATCTCATCGTATTGGATGTCATGCTTCCCGACGGAGACGGGTTCCTCCTGGCCAGGAAGATCCGCAAAACTCAGGTCCTGCCGATCATTTTCTTAACCGCCAAGACCTCCGAATCCGACAGGATCACCGGTTTCGAGCTCGGCGCCGACGACTACGTGGTCAAGCCCTTCTCTCCGAGAGAGCTTTCCCTGCGGGTCGAAGCGGTTCTGCGCCGCAGCGGGCAGGGGCAGCCCCAGCCTACTGCGCCGTTGAGCTGGAAGCTCGGCAAGCAGGTGCTCGAGCTCGACGAAGCGGCCCATAGGGCATCGCTGGCAGGGAAGAAGATCAATCTGACCGTGGCGGAGTGGAAGATCCTCTCGCATCTGGCGACCCATTCAGGAGCGGTGGTCAGCAGGGAACGGCTGCTGGGAGAGAGCCTGGACTACCTGGTGGCTGAAGGATCGGAGCGGACCGTGGATACCCACATCAAGAACCTGCGGGCCAAGCTGGGCGACTCCGGATGGATCGAAACGGTGCGGGGGTTTGGCTATCGCTTCTCGGGAACACCGCAGTGAAACACCTCTTCGTGCGCACCCTGGTTACGGTGCTCTCCGCTTTGGTGATCCTTGTGGTGGTAATGGCCGTGGTAGCGACAGTAGGATTCAGGCGCTCCCTGGATGAATGGACCCAGGCCAAAACACTTCAGCTGGAAGAGGCGGCCCGGGAGATCCTGCTCCGCTTCCCGGATCCGGTGACCACCTCGGTGCCTGAGGATGTACCCCTGTTTGTCTACAATGCCAGGAAGGAGCTGATCTTCTCGAATCGGGGTGAAGGCGGGCGGAGACGGAGTAGCTCGAGTGCCGCAGACCAGGGCGTGCAGGGGGATCTGGTAGCTCTCGAGGAAAAGGGGGATCTGCTCGGATACTACCACACTGGAAAGATGCAGTTCGAAAATGATGCGGCCAACAACCGTTTTCTCAAATCCCTACGCCTGACGATCTGGCTAGGCCTTGCCCTGGCTCTGGTAATCGCCGTTCCCTTTGCCCTGCTTTTCTCCCGCAGTCTCAGCAGACCGGCGGTTGTCCTGTCCCGCGGCCTGGACCGGATCACCCACGGGGATCTATCCGTCCGCATACCTGAACGGGGAGCCGAGGAGATCGCCCTGATTGCCCGCTCGGCCAATCGACTGGGCGAACAGCTGCTTCGGGAGAGAGATATCCGCCGGCAGTGGGTGCAGGACATCGCCCACGATCTGCGCACACCGATTGCGGCCATGAGGGCCCAGTTCGAAGGGATGCGGGACGGGGTGCTGGATATCTCCAGCGACCGGGTCGTAAAAAATCTGAAGGAGGTTTCCCGGATTGAAACCCTGGTCGTCGACCTGGAAGAGCTGATGCGCCTGGAATCACCGGAGATGACCGTATCGCTCGAAGAGGTCGATGCTCCGGCTGTTATCGAAGAGATCGCAGAACGCTTTGCCGCGGCTCTGAGAAAAAAACAGATCCGTTTCGAATCTCATCACGGGATCGATCGATTTCGGGCGGATCCGGTGCTGCTCCAGCGGGCAGTCACCAACTTCTTGGCCAACGCCCTCCGTCATACTCCGCCGAATGGAACCATCGAAATGTCGGTTGAACCCGCCGCTGAGGGAAAAACGTCGATCGTCCTGGCGAACTCGGGAGATCCGATCCCGGCGGCAGACCTGGAGAAGGTCTTCGATCGCCTGTACCGGGGAGAGTACGCCCGCAGCTCCCCCGGCTCCGGCCTGGGTCTGACCATCGCCAAACGCATCGCCGAGCTTCACGGTGGAAGCCTGAGCATCCGCAATCGCGCCGGGGGCGGGGTGGTGGTGGAGATGATTCTCTAGCAGCAGGATGCATCGGATGCATCGTTCCCGCCGCAGCCGCACTCCGGCTCTCCCCCCTTGATCAAGCCGTTGATGATAGCTGCCGCACAGCCCACCCCTGCGTTGACCCGGATCGCATTGAAGGAACAATTCATCATACAGGCGCCGCACTCGATGCACAGATCCCGATCCACGATTCTTACGGTTTTGCCGTTTTTCCCAAACACCTCTCGAGGACAGACCTCGAGACAGCGACCGCACCCGGTGCAGCGCTCGGGAATGAGCTCCAGAGTGACCACGTTTGTCAGATATTTCATAGGATCCCCCATTCCTGCAGTTTGTAGAGGATCAGGAGTATCAACGACGCAGCGGCCGCCGCGATGTACAGTGGAAGGGCGATCTTGAGCTCCTTCTTGACCCCGGAAATGCCGGTGAAGGAAGTGCTCCCCGTGAACTGCAGGGCCAGATAGGAGCCGGCCGCCGGAAAGAAGATCAGACTGAAAGCAATCAGGTAGATGCTTCGCGCAGCCTCTGTTCCTGCCGGAAAAGTGAGCAGAGCCGTCGCCAGTTCACCAAGAAGGAAACCCTTGAGGGCGAAGGAGCGAAAGGGGATCCAGGGCAGGAGGAGAGGCGTCAGCAGCGTACCTGTCAACAGCGCGGCCAGTCCAAGGACCGCAATGGGGAGTCCGCTGCCCCAGGCGCTTCGGAACAGAATCCCCTCAGGCTGAAGCCCGAACACGACGAACACCGCGGCGAGGAAAATCAGGAAGCCCTTCAATGCAGGAAATATCTCCATGGGGGTGAGCTCCAGACGCTCCTTGAAACCAAATTGGGTTCTGCGCATCTTTGCCGTTGCGATGCAGCCCGAATCCAGGTAGGCGGGAAGATCGCGGGCATACACAGGTCCATAGGAAACCGAGAATTCCGTTTGTTCCCTGACCTTGTGGGCCCGCACTCCCGGCGCCCCCAACTGGGGAAGGATGATTCGCCTGTGCTCCACAATCTCGGATAGATGGGTGCTGCAAATCCGGCGGATCAGTTCATCCGTTCCGAAGGTTCCCTTGCCCGCCGCGCACCAGACATTGATGCCCCGGGTGTCCAGCACCACGATCCAGGCATCGAATCCGGCGAGCTCCCTGCGCAGAAGATCGAAACTGAGCTTGTAGTTGGCCGTGACCAAAACGGGAGACCGGCCATCCGGTGATCCGAGGGCGTAGATTCCCGGTTCCACCGTGTAGCTCATGCGATAGGAGTTGAACAGCCGGCACTTCAGTCTGCCCAACCTGTCCCGGCGGGACCAGTCTGCAGGGACAACCGGAACTCTTCCGGCGGTGGTATCGACAAAGCGAAGGTCGATCAGCTCGACATTTTCACAGCATTCGCCTGGCGAAGACATCTACACCTCACTCCGCAGCAGCTTTTTTTTCGCCCTGCTGCACTGGGGTAGATCGAGATTGCATTCCCGGAACAGATGACAGGTTCGTTTGCAGATCGAAACGAGCAGCAGCATCACCGGTACCTCTATCAGCACCCCGACAACCGTGGCCAGAGAGGCCCCGGAGGACAGGCCGTAGAGCATCGTGGATGTGGCGATGGCAACCTCGAAGTGATTGGAAGCGCCGATCATCGATGCGGGAGCGGCGTCGTGGTAGGAGAGTTTCAGCAATCTGGACATGAGGAAGTAGCCCAGGGTGAAGATCAGGATGGTCTGGATAAACAGCGGCACGGCGATCCAGAGAATTGTCAGCGGATTCCCTAAAATGACACCCCCCTTGAGGGAGAATAGCAGCACCAGGGTCACCAGAAGTGCGATGATGCTGACCGGAGTCAGCACGTGGAGGAATTTTTCCTGAAACCACTGGAACCCTTTTCGCCGGATGATGATCCGGCGGGAAAAATAGCCGGCGATCAGGGGCAGCGCCACGTAGATAGCCACGGAAAGCAGGATCGTCTGCCAGGGAATGGGCATGGCGTTCACACCGAGCAGGAATCCTCCAAGGGGAGCGTACAGAACGAGCATGGTCAGAGAGTTGATCGCCACCATCACCAGGGTCAGGCCGTCGTTGCCGCGGGCAAGGTAGCCCCACATCAGCACCATCGCGGTACAGGGTGCGATGCCGAGAAGGATGGTCCCGGAAATGTAGCTGCGCCACAGTTCCACCTCCTGCCCGGTTTTGATGATCTCCGTTCCCGGCAGAAATCGCCGAAAGAGGACACCGAGGAACAGGCTGGCGATCAGGTACATAGTGAACGGTTTGATCAGCCAGTTGATACCCAGGGTCATGAGCACCGGTTTAGGTGTTTTTCCGGCTCGAACCACGTCTTTGAAATCGATCTTAACCATGATCGGATACATCATGAAGAAGAGGCAGACAGCAATGGGTATCGAGACTTGGTATACGGAAAGGGAATCCAGGGCTGTTGCCACACTCGGTGCGGTCCGGCCGAGAAGGATCCCAGCGCCGATGCACAGGGCGACCCACAGGGTCAGATATTTCTCGAAGATGGTCAAACGTCGTTCCATACGATGTAACTCCTCCCGGCCACTGTGTTGAATATATGCATATCAGTCAAGGGATGTGGAGGTCAGGAGGTCAGGCGGAAATATTTTTCCGATACACCCGGTATCGTTTATAGATCCGGGCGCCCAGACGTTCCGCCAAGGTCGGTGTGTAGGGATTGTCCGCGGAGGTAAGGGACAGATCTGCCCAGGTGTAGCCCTTTGCACGGGCTCTCTTGGCCATCTCGTCGAAGAGCAGAAGCGCGACGCCTCCGCCCCAGTACTGCGGAAGGATGAGCACACTCTTGATGGCAAGGCATTTCGGCTGTCGGCGCAAATACATGAGCAACTTGAGGTAGTTCCATGGATAGCGCAAACCGTTGGCATGGATGAACGCTTCGTTCAGATTGGGAACACCGGGAAACCAGCCCACTGTCTTGCCGTCGATCTCCGCGAAGAGGATCAGATCCGGATCCGCAATCTTGGTGAAGGGCTTGATCAGGGCTTCCACGGCGGAGCGGGCCCAGGGACGGTAGTCGGGAAGATGGGCTAACGACTCATTCAACAGCCGATGGATCGTATCCACCTCCTCATCAAGACGGCTCAGGTCAGGAGTGCGGATCTGTACCCAGCCTTTGCCTCGAAGTCGCTCGGCCAGCCGCGCCAGCCGCTGCCTCTGCATGCTGCTGTCATCGAAGTCGGCGGCAAAGGCCAGATTGTCTCCCCTGGCAGGCTGAAAGCCAAGGCGTTCCATGAACTCCTGGTAGTACGGAGGGGTGTGGCCGCAGAGAATGGCCGGAGGGCGGTCCCGGCCCTCCACCAACACGCCGTAGCCGTCCTCGTAGTCCAGATTGAAGGGGCCGGTCAGAGTTTCCAGATTCCGTTGTTTCGCCCACAGCCCGACCCGCTCCAGGAGAGCTTCGGCGGTTTCCAACTCCTCGAAGTATTCGAAAAAGCCGAAGATACACTCCCGACGCTTTCCTTCGGCATTACCCACCTTATCCTCTGCCGCGCAGATCGTTCCCACGGGCCGCGTGCCTCGCCAGGCGATGAAGAACTCCGCTTCGCCCCGTTTGAAGAAGGCTCCACGCTCGGGATCGATCGTCTTGGCCCGTTCGGGAAGCAGAGGTGGAACCCACAGCGGATCGTTTTGGTAGATCCTCCAGGGAAAGGTGAGGAAACGTCGTTTGTCCCTGCGCGTTCTGACTACCCTTACTTCTATGCGGGTCATGACTTAGCCGGGCTTTCCCCCCCCCCTTCTCTTTTCCAACTCGTTGACGATTTGGTTGTAGCGTTCTCGTGACAGAGGGTAGAACACGGCGCAGAGGATTCCCAAGCAGAGGAGAACCGCCGGAATCGGCCCCGTGATCAACCGGATCGCCAGTTCCGCGCGGGGCTGCTGAATGGCTACATTTGCCTGGTACCCGAAGGTGTTGAGCAGGAGCAGGACGAGGGGGATGGCGATCGAGGTAGCCACTTTGTGAGAGAGAGTAACGATGCTGTAGAACATCCCCTCGTGGCGCTCTCCGGTTTTCCATTCGTCCCACTCGATCGCATCGGGCAGGATCGACCAGGGCAGCACGTGAGCGGCGGCCACACCGATACCGGCCAATGCGCAGAGGGTCAGGAGTACGGCCAGCGGGGTGGAAGGTCCCAGGGTGATGATCACCAACTGTACCGCCGCCCAGAAGGCGATCCCGAGGATATAGGTTATGCGTTTGTCCCAGTGCCTGGCTGCCCAATTCCACAGTGGCAGCGCGAAGATAGCCGTGACGAAAATGGTCCCCATGATCAGATCGCTTTGGGTCTCACGGAGCACGCAGTACTTGATGAAGTAGAGTAAAATGGCCTGGGCGATGTCCACAGAAATCCACGTGCCGAGAAAGATACCGAGTCCGAGCAGAAAAGGAGGATTCTTTAAAACCGCCTTTAGAGACTCGAGTAGTTTCGGCGGCTCCTGGGCCATGAACTCCTGCCGTTCCCGTGTGCCGAGAAACGTCAGGAACAGGGGGCCGGCACTGACCAGGCCGAAGACGAAACCCATGGTTAGAACCTTGCCCGCGTTCTCGGGCCGGAAGGTCCCGATCATGAGCAGAGGGATGGTGAAGGCGATCAGGCTGCCGAGGATGGAAAAGAACATCCTGTAGGTCGTGATCGATGTCCGATCGTCGTATTCCGAGGCAAGCTCCGGTGTGAGGGCGAAATAGGGCATGTAGACCAAAGTGGCGGCCGTATCGAACAGAACAAAGGCAGCGGCGTAGTAGACGGCGAGGAACAGGTCCCGCTGCAGGGGGGGGCGCCACCACAGCATAACAAAGGCCAACCCGAAGGGAAGAGCCCCGAACAAGAGGAAGGGTCGTCTGCGGCCCCACCGGGTTCTGGTGCGATCGGAAATGTAGCCGACAATGGGATCATTCACATAATCCCAGCTCCTGCCTATGAAGAATGCCGCTGCGGCGATGGCGGGATTAACTCCAACCACGTCGGTCA
Source organism: uncultured Spirochaetaceae bacterium (assembly GCA_964495755.1). Classification (GTDB taxonomy): domain Bacteria; phylum Spirochaetota; class Spirochaetia; order SZUA-6; family DRHE01; genus JAFGQJ01. The sequence continues at coordinate 7,518 of CAZBXU010000063.1, forward strand.
GGAAGATTGCGAGATAGGCGCCGATCAGGGTTGTGGTCAGGCTGAATCCCAGATCCCCCGATCCGTACAGCAGTTTTGTGAGCCGGGACAGCTTCTGTCTCATCCGCAGGCGACTCCTTGTGCTCGTATACCTGAACCGTTTTGGAATTATATGCGCCCGATCGGGATAGCACAAGTTGTCCGGTACGGGAGTCCGGGGTGGCCGCGCGAGCAGATGCCTGATCGTTTGGTTGCATTGTGCTTTCCTGGAAAATTAGAACCTGAACGGATAATATTCCACGAAACCACAATGAACATGCCCCTCCTTTTCCTGTAGATGGTGTCATTTTGACCCAATTAAATAAAAGAAAAACTCAGCTCAGCAGCATCGCATTAAATTCTTGATCTTTTTGTAGTAGGGGGGTATCACACCAGCACTATATGAACTTGAATTAGAAAGTCCTGCCTTTCAGATTGTAATAATCCTGGACGCACCACGGATAGAGTAATAAAGGCGGCTGGAGATCGCCGGTGTATGAGAGATATCGCCCAGCACCGACGTTAGTTCGATCTCACGGCGCGCCGTCGTATACCCCTGTTTCCGGATTTCCAGGCTGTGTTTACCCTCGGCATAGAGATACCCGACTACTTCGTAGACGTTCGGACCAAGGATCTTGAGCTGGCATATGACGAGTGGTCTGCTCTATTCAAGACTGCTCGTATCCATTTCTTGACCGGGGAGGATTCCCTGGCCACGATCGAGTTCAGCCTGATTGCGGATCACTATCCCCAGCCCGACCTCTACGATAAGGCTCAGATGGGTTTGGCGGATATACTGCTGCGCCGGAAAGCCTACCGAGAGAGTATCGAAGAGCTGCAGGCGATGGTATTTGCCGATCCTTTGTACGCCGAAGAGGAGATTGAGCTTCTCAAGGCGGAGATCCTAGAACCCTGGTTCGCCGAAGATCCGACAAAGGTGAGTGAGGTAGTCGATGCCTACAAGGCCTTGGTGATGCGGTATCCCGATTCGGAGAGTATAGACCTGTATCGCTACAAAGCTGCCTACTATCTGTATCTTGGGGACCGTGAGGCAGAGGCGCTGGAACTCCTGATTCCGATAGATCCGGCGGGGGTCGATGAAGATCTTGGGCAGAAACTGCGAGACCTGCGGCGCTCCCTGGGGGTGGAAGAGTGAATAAGAGACTAGTTGTTGCCTCCCTGCTTGTTGTGGTGGGTACAGGTATCGGATTCAGCCAGGATGAGCTGTACAATGAGCTTGCCGCCGGTCTCGATCGTGCCGAACAACGGGTGGCTGCGACCGTGCTCCAGGACGGAGTCGCGGTGAGTGCCGAAGAGATTGAAGCACTGACCACCTTGAACCGGCAGGTACGGGGATCTCTTTACGGAGACCTGATCGATCGCAGCGATCTGTTGCTTCTGCTGGCCCAGGAGCAGGTGCGGATCCGCCGGGAGATGGAAGGGAAGCAGATTCGTTTTGACCAGATGCTCCTGGAGAGAAGCACTTCCTGCGAACAGGTTCTCAGGTTTTCCCTCGCAACTACAGTGGCTTCCTTCGCTTTGGCCTTTACCTTTTAGGGGCTCGGAGAGATGCAGGATCAGATGTATTTTCAAGCAGCCACGATCGACGAGGCGATTGTCCATCGCCGGTTCTTTCAAGTCTTTACCATCGGTAGCCTGGTCAGTGCGGCGGTTGGGGTCGCCGGTGCGGGAGTGTCGGTATCTCTTTTTCGCTAAGCGTCTATTTTTCCGTCAGCACATGAACACCGTTCCACGTCGCCGGAGGTGGTTGCTTCAGGTAGGACCTGCAGCGGTCAAAATACACGGCCGAAACCACGTCTCCGGGCACAAGCTTGCTTGCCTGGCGGAAATGTTTTGCCGCCTCATCAAACTGTCTGTGATAGTAACGCTTCAATCCTTCGTGGTGATGCCTCCAAGCCCGCTTTTCCTCTTCGTTCAGCTCTTTTTCCACGGTGAATATTCGTTGGAATTTGTTCCTGCCGAGAACCACCACTTTGTCGATCAAGCGGCAGGGTAGGGTGCGGTGGACCTCCCGGTACACACTTTCCGAAATAATCACATCCTGTTTGTAGATCTTGGTGAGGCTTTCAAGTCGTGAGGCAAGATTCACCATGTCCCCGATCACCGTGTAGTCCATCTTTTTGTCCGAGCCGATGTTCCCAACCGTGACCACGCCGAAATTGATGCCGATACCGATGCGAAACTCGGGCTTGCCATCCGTCGCTTGCCGTCCGTTGAACTCAACAAGAGCCTCCTGCATCTCCAAGGCCGTGAGGACAGCCTGAAGCGCATCATCGGTATGCTGGACCGGAGCTCCAAAGAAGGCCATGATTGCATCCCCGATGTATTTATCCACAATCCCGTTGCGATTCATGATCGTGTCGACCATCAAGGAGAAGTAGTTGTTGAGAGACTGAACCATCCGGTCCGCCCGCATCATCTCCGCGATCGTTGTAAATCCTCGAATATCTGCAAAGAGAACCGCCAGGACCCGGTCCTCCCCTATCAAAAGGCTTTCAGGATTCTTGAAGAAACGATCGATTACCTCTGCGGGAACATACTTTTGGAAAATACTTCGTATCTCCTGTTCGTGTTTCTTGGCCAGAACCGCCTTGAAGGCGAAGTTCTTGATCTGATTGTAGGCCTTCTCCAATTCGGTGATCGTGATGTTGAAGGTGTGAGCAAGGGTGCCTATCTCGTCCTTGTACTCCACCCGAACCCGTTCTGAAAAGTTGTGGTGGTGAATGATCTCCTGCATGGCGGAGACCATGCGGGTAATCGGACCGGTCAGGTAGCCGGAGAACAGCAAAAGCAGAAGAACAGAGACCGCGCCGGCCGCGGCCAGGATGACAGCATTCTGCGTGGTGATTTGAGTGACCTCCCGAAAAAAAGTCCGTCGTTCCTCGGTTACCAGAAAGAACCAGCCGAAGGGCTCAAAGGTGAAGGCGTGTCCCACCCGCTGCGCTCCTGCGATTGACAGCTCGACCCAGCCCTCTGTCTGTTCGACCCGCAGGTCGGCCAGCTCCTGCCGGTCCTTGCCGGTGAGCGAAATGTCTCTGGTTGTCAGGACCATTTGGTCGTTGCGATCGAGAGCGAATAGTAACTCCGTATCACTGCTGATGAGGCTATGTGCGTAGGTAAGGGCGCCCCGCTGCACCGTCGGGATGTACTCGCTCTGCCTGTCGAGCTGGTTTTCGACCAGGAGATTCCACTGATTCTCGAGATAGCTTTTCATATCTTGAGCTTTGAAGGCCAACAGTTCTACAGCAACTCTGGTGATCCCGTTTCGGGCGGAGAGGGAGGAAGCGATGCTGCTGAGAACCAGGGTAATGATCAGCAGGGGCAGGACAATCAGGATGATTTTCAGGCGGACGCTCACTTATGGGAGTTTGGCACAGGCTCGCCTACATGTCTATCCGGCCTCTGGCTCATCTCTGTCATACTTTGTATAATCCCCCAGCGATGGACAACAAGCAGCTGGAGATGGAGATCTCCCCTGAGGAGCGGGAACAAGTCCTCAGAGAGATAGAAACCGCGATCGACGAGAGCCGTAAACCGGAGACCGTAGATCTATACACATTACGGGCTGAAAAGCGAGGGTGGCTCTTTCCTCTGCTGATCAATCTGGCCGCTTTCCTCCTGATTGCCGCCGGGGTATTTCTGCTAACCCGGTATTTCGAGCTTCGTAGAGACAGCATTACCCTGCGACGCAGTTCCTACCTTTCTGCGGAAGGAAAAGTGATCCAAACATTGAGGCAAGAAACGGAGAACAAGCTGCAGGCCTTTAAACGGAGCCTGGAAGCGGGTTTTGCTGCAAAGGAGCAGGAGTTGCGCCGCCGGATGGAAGCGGAGCTGGAATCTGAAAAACAGCGTCTGCTCTCCCTCGGTACATCCGATGCGGGAGTCGCTGATCAGCTTCGAGCGCTTGAACGCCGTCAGGAGCTGTCGATCGATCGGGAAATCGAGCAGTACAGGCGGCAGCTGGACGCTCAGCTCCGTGAGAAGGAACAGGAGTTGCTTCAGTCTCAAGCGTTTCCCCGGCAAGCTCTTGATCAGGCAAATCGGGAACGGGAGCTGCTGTTGGCCGAGCTGAGGCAGGAGGAGAGCAAGAGAAGTGCCCGGATGCACGATACAGAAACTTCTGAAGCCACGGCGGAACTCGAAGCGGAGCTGGCGATAAAAACAGAGGAGACCGAAGAACTCCGGAGTCAGTTACGAGCCATCGTTCAAGATGGAGTGCTCCTGAGCCAACTGCCGAGCCGGGTAGACAGCATGAGCGCCCAACTTCGGACCAGCGAGGCGAAAGCGAACGACCTTAACGCCGAAGTGCGGTCTCTGCAGGGCGCTCAGAGCGGACAGCAGGACACCTTCGAGCAGGGGCGGGATGATGGGTTGCGGGACGTCATGTCCTTTCTGAACTTTCTATCCGGCCCCACGGAGAACCGCAGCGAGGTCAAGAAACAACTGCTCGCATTGGCGCGCCAAGATCCTCTGTACCGGGCCGCAACCCGGGAGATACAGATCTTGATCGCCGGCGGCTCTTCCGGGGCGCCGACCTCACCGTTTCTGTTTCTCGGAATTGTCTCTTCGGTATCCTCCGGGCGGGTCGTAGTCGAGGCGATGGTTGATGTAGATGTGTCGGCAGGATCGGTTATTCAGATTCGGAGGATTTCGGATCTCGACAGGGAGCTCACCATAGCTGAAGGCACGGTTCAACAGGTCCGAGGCGGCAAGATCACCGCGACATTCAAGCCTTCCGGTTCTGATGGGCAGAGCCCGTCGGCCCGGGATCCGGTATACGTGGAGATCGACGGGAGTTGAAGTGATGGAACGAAGTTGGGTGAATCTGGTTATATCCTTTATCTTGGCCGCCGCTCCGGCCCTGCTGCTGCTTCGCTACTACTACCGCCAGGATCGGGAGCGTCCGGAGCCAAAGGGCTTGATCGCACGGATCTTCCTGCTCGGTATCGTTGCTACCTTCGTTGCCATTCCCCTGGAAATGCTGATGAGTGTGTTCCAGCAGCTTTTCGTCAGCTTTCCGCTCCTGTATGTTCTGTTCAAGGCTTTCGTGGTTGCAGCCCTCGTCGAAGAATATCTAAAGTTGACCATCGTCCGTCTGTTCGCCTACAGGAACCCGAATTTCGACGAGGTCATGGACGGCGTGGTCTACGCGGTTGTGGCCGGTATGGGCTTCGCCTGTATGGAGAACATTCTTTACGTTATGGGAGGCACCCTCTGGACCGCGTTGACCAGAGCCTTAACCGCCATACCCCTTCACGCCACCGCTTCCGGACTCATGGGCTACTACATCGGACGCGCCAAATTCGCCCCCTCTCCTCAGGCGGAGCGAGCGCTGATAAACAAGGGCCTGCGGACGGCTATCTTCATTCACGGTACCTACGACTTCCTGCTCTTTGCCGTACCGTTCCTCGGTACCTTACCCTCCCTCGGAATCATCCCCCTGATCGTCGGTGCCTTCTTCGTGCTGCGGGCCCGAATACGGTCGGCCCTTGCGGAGGACCGGAAGAGGGGGCAGGTGGTCGGCGAGATTTGAAGCGCATCATGCGAAAGCCGGCGATCCTCCTGTTCGCCCTGTCGCTCCTCTTCCTCTGCTGTCTACCTTCGCCGGTATGGCCGCAGAGCCCTCCCCCGTGGGCGATGGGAGCCAGCCGGGCCGAGGATCTTGTGGTCAAGCTGGTAACCATCGGACCGGCGGATCCCATCTATACGTGGTGGGGCCACTCCGCCCTGATCGTCGAGGACGTTCGGTTCAATATCTCCCGCTTCTACAACTACGGACTTTTTTCGTTTGATCAGGAAAACTTTATTCTGAATTTCGTCATGGGCAGACTCTGGTTTCAGGTCGGTGCCAGCGACGCTGAAAGAGAGCTGGCCTACTACCGGTATCTCGGTCGCTCCATCTGTATCCAGACCTTGAATCTGGCGCCCCAAAAGCGGCTGGAGATGGCGCAATTTCTGGAGAACAACATTCTCCCGCAGAACCGTACCTATCTGTACGACCACTACAACGACAACTGTGCCACCCGGGTGAGGGACCTCATCGACGCTACGGTAGACGGACAGCTCTCTAAGGCGGCGGCTGCTCCGGGCAGGATGACCCTGCGGGAGCATACGCACCTCTTTACGGCCCACAGTTTTTTCATGGACTGGCTGCTCATGTTTCTCATGTCCGATGTGATCGATCATCCTGTCACTCGTTGGCAGGAGATGTTCCTGCCCAGCGAATTGGAGAGGAATGTGGCCGCTCTGCGCTACCGGGATGACAGAGGTGAGGAGAAAGATCTGGTCAGTAAGACGGATATCTACCACCAGGGCCGGGAGCAACGGATCATCTCAGAGGACGTCCCCGGCAACTGGCCCCGGGCCCTGCTTCTGGGCCTGATTCCGGCTGCGGCGGCGATCCTGTTGGGGTACAGGGTGAGACTGGGGGGAAAACGAGCTTGGACTCTGTACGGGATCTACAGCTCTGTCTTGGGTATTGTTCTTGGTTTTCCCGGAATCGCGCTTTTCTTCATGAGCACCTTCACCGATCATACGGTAACCTACGCGAATGAAAACCTCTTTTTGGCCAATCCTCTGACGTTTCTGGCCGTCCCCTTTGGTCTGATTGCCGCGGTCAGGGGAGGAAAACGCGGGCGGCGCTTGCTGCAGTTGCTCTGCTTCGCCCTGGCCGGTCTGGCCGCAGCGTATTTGCTGTTGAAACTTCTACCCGCTTTGGATCAGCGCAATGGGTTGGCCCTGGCCACGGTACTGCCCGTGCTGTTCGGTTTTGCCGCCGCGGCCGGGCTCTCGTGGAAGAAGGGCGGATCATCTACATGTCAAGCCAGCTCTTCCAGATCTCCGGCTGAAGGCCGATGGTGACCTCTTTGCCGAAGCGTACGATCGGTGTTTTCAGGAGGGAAGGATTCTTCAAGACCTTCTGGAGAGGGTCATAAATCATGTAAGCCAAACCCGCCTTAGAATAGCTTTGAGAATCTTTGTCCAGCAGCGCATCCGGGTCCAGTTTTCGGCAGATGTTCTCAAGCTCTCCCTCGCTAAGAGCTCGCTCGTTCAGGTCGACAAAGTAGGCCTGAATTCCCCGTTCGCGGAAGAACCGGTCAGCTTTACGGGTATCCCGGCATTTCCTGGTGCCGATGATCTGAATCGTCGGAGTCATGAGAACGGAACTCTACCCCTCGGAGACGGGTGGTTCGTCCTTGTAGGTTTCCTTGATCTTGACGAAGTCATCCAGATTGTCGAGGAAGACTTTTACCAGCTTTGGCTCGAATTGATGACCCTTCTCCTCTTTGAAGAGCTTGACGATACGATCCAGCTCCCAGGCGGGTTTGTAGACCCGTGCATTGCCGAGGGCGTCGAAAACATCCGCCATGGCGGTGATCCGTCCGTAGATATGGATGTCCTCGCCCTTCTTTCCGTTCGGATATCCTTCCCCGTTCCACTTCTCATGATGTTCGTTGGCGATGACGGCGGCGGATTTCAACAAGCGCCGTTCGGAGTGCTTGAGCATTTCGTAGCCCAGGGAGGCGTGGGATTGCATGATTTGCCACTCCTCAGGAGTCAGCTTACCCGGCTTGAGGAGAATCGCATCGGGGATGGCTATTTTGCCGATGTCGTGCATCGGGGCGGACAGCTTGATAAGCTCCGCCTCCTCTTCGCTCATACCGTACCTGGCTGCAAACAGATAGGAGAACTCCGCCACCCGCTTTACATGGTAGCCGGTCTCTTTGGAGCGCATTTCTCCGGTCTCTGCCAGGGTGAAGATGATCTCCCGCTGGGTAGCCTTGATCTCCTCCTGGAGCATGGCGGCATCGAGGGCCTTGCCCGTGTAGCTGGCGGCCAGCAACAGATGTTCCAGATCCTGCTCGCCGAACTTCTCCGGTTCCGGCATCTTGTTGATCGCCTGGAACACGCCGATGATCTTTCCCTCGCCGTCGTTGATGGGAAGGCCCAGGATATTGCGGGTGCGGTAGCCGGTTTTCTTGTCGACGTCCTTATCGAAGCGATCGTCGCTGTAGGGATCATTGATGATGAGAGAATCACCGGTCATGGCAACACAACCGGCGATCCCGGCGGTAACGGGAATAATAATCCGATCCATTCCGTGGGCAACCTTGCTCCACAGTTCTTCTGTTTTTCGGTTGAGCAGCCATACGGTGCAGCGGTCGGCGCTGATCAGGTCCCGGCCCATGTCGGCCAGGAGAATTAAAAGCTGGTCGATGTCCCGTTCATCGGCGATACGTCCGACGTAATCAAAGATTGTCCGCAGCAGCTCACCGGGGGATGCGGTCAGGGGTTTGGTTTTCGGATCTTTGGCCATACTTTATCGCAGAACTATAAATCCTAAAGAACAAGATTTCAAGGCTTTACTATGGATTATCGGTTTGCGGCTACGGCTACGGCTTTGGCATTTGCCAGAAGATACTCTTCCGCTTCTACGGACCAGAGGCCGCCCCGGGCGTCGACGATCTCTGCCAACTCGGCGAACAGGGGATCCTGGGCCCCTCTTTGCTTGAACTCGTCGATCGCTGTCAACTCCATCTCGATATTGGTATAGATCAACTTCTTGCCGCCGGGGATTTTCGGCAGATTCAGCGTTGTTTCGACCACCGCATTCAGGCCGCCGATGTGGGTCACCATCATGGCCGGATTCACCTTTCCCGCAGACATGAGCGCCAGGGCTTCGATCATGTCATCCGTGTTCCCGCCGCTCGTGCCGATCACGTGGGTGCCGCTGTAGTGGATATTGTAGAAGTTCACTCGAGCGGAGAACGCGGCATCGGTGGGGCCGGCGAAGAAGTTCAGACATCCGTTCTTTCCCAAGATCCGGTCGCCCGTTTCCACCACCGGTGTGACCGGTGCGAAGGCCAATACATCGTCGAACCCCTGGCCGCCGCTGAGCTCGATAAGATGTCCGGGTACGTCCTCTATCTCTCGGGTATTGCTGAAGATCAGGGTAACTCCCTCTTTGGCGACCTTTTCGGGCGGGAAGAAGGTCGCAGCCCGGGACAGCCGCTTGTCGTCGATATCCGTCACCACAATGAGGCTCGGTTTCCGGCCGGCGTGCAGCGCGTAGTCCAGGGCGCCCGACCCCATAGGTCCGGCTGCGGCCAACAGGGCCAGAGATCCCCCTTTGCGTATTCCCATCTCGTGGGCGTAGGACCCCTGTTTATTGTGAAAAAAGGCGTGAAAGGCTCCGGCGATGCAGGACACGGGTTCCGATAGGGAGGCTGGAAAGTAGCCCTGCCCGCTGAAGGGCAGCAGACAGTTCATCTCCATGACCTCGTTTGGGATTATGATGTAGGTGGCATCCCCCCCGATGTAGCGGTAGGAGTAGCCCGGCGCACCCAGGCTTCCCTTGTAGTTCAAGGCCGGCTGGATCGAGAACTTCATGTCCGCTTTGAATTTGTCCCGCCATTTCGTACCCACCTCGACGAGTCTGCCGGACATCTCGTGGCCTATGATTGTTGGGTTTTTGTCGATGTCGGTGGGGACCCGCTTGTGATCCGCCCCCTGCTTGGCCGCTTTGTAGCTGGACATGCAGATGGAATCCGAGATCACCTGGGCTAGAATCTCGTTTTCTTTGATCGGAGGAAGCTCGAAGTCCTCGAGGCGCAGGTCTTCTTTTCCATACAGTCGCACCGCTAATGTCTTCATCCTTGTTCTCCGTTTCTACTTCAGCATGATCTGCCCACCGGTCACTGGAAGAGCCTGTCCGGTTTCGTAGGTCTGATTTACAATATACAGAAGAGCGCGAGCTACATCTTCTATACGGCAACCTCGCTTCATCGGTACTTTGCTCTCGTAGAAGTGCCGTACCTCTTCGATGCTCCGCGCACCGGGAATCTTTCCCGCTCGTAGATACTGGACGAATAAACCGCGCTTCGGGTCGGACCACAGCGGTCCGTCGAAGAAGTTGCCCGGACAGATCGCGTTCACCTTGATGTTGAACTGTACCAGCTCCAGGGCGAAGCTTTGGGTCAGGCCGATCCCTCCGAACTTGCTGCCTGCATAGGCAAAGTTCTTGTTGCTGCCGCTCAATCCGGATTTCGAATTGATCTGTACGATGTCCATGAAGTAACGTTTGCGGAAGCGATGTTGGACCTTCATCGTCTGGGATGCATACTTGCTGCAGAGAAAGAAGCCAGTGTAGTTGACCCGGTTGACGAGCTCGAAGCTCTCCAAGTCCAGTTCCTCCAGGCTTCCCGCCTTGAGGACTCCGGCGTTGCTGACCAGCAGGTCCAAACCGCCGTAGTTCAGTACGGTTTCCCTGATCATTTCGTCAACGGAAATCTCGTCGCTCACGTCCGCTGTCTGGGCCAGGCAGCGACCGTGGCCGTACTGTTGCTGTAACTCGCGGGCACGCTCGTCGGCCAGAGGTGCGTTCAGATCCGCGATCACCACATTGGCTCCCTCTTGAAGCAGGGATTCGGCGACACCTGAGCCGAAGCCTTGAGCCGCGCCGGTGACCAGTGCGATTCTCTCCGTAACGGGACCGGAGTCTGCCGACCTGGGATGTGCCTGTCCGTCCCTCTGTACTCCGCCGTTCACCCGCTTGCGAAAAGCCTCGACTTCCCAGTTCTTGATAAACTCGACCTGGTCCGGGGGAAGGGGCCGGAGACCCCCAAAGGATCGACTGTACACCGCGACCTTGACCGCATCGAGGAATACCGCAAGGGCGATGTCGGACTTCCTCTTTGAATTCCCCCAGGCGAACACTCCCAACTTTCCCACGCAGACAATGATCGGGGCAAAGCTGTTTCTGCGGCGGTACTCCCCGATCGCTTCCCGTATCCGCCGATATTGTTGTTCAACGCGCTCCTGCGCCGGGATGAACAGCGGTTCGTGATTACAGTACACGATGTGATCCGGTGTGATGGAGGTCGACACGTTGTTGAATGCTGCCTTGTTCTTCAAGAAGGAAGAGACGGCGGGACTGGCGTGAAAGGTAAGGATCGACCCTCCATCATCCCCCATCAGCAGCATACGGATCGCCGGGGCCAGCTGAGCGGCCCGTCGGCGATCGGCCTCCATGGAGGTGAAGTCGGGGATCTCCTCGATGTGCTTCCTGATTTTCTTGAGCACCGAATCCGTCTTGGACCGAATATCCTCGAAGCTCTCCCCGGATACACACAGTCCATGGTTTTGGAACAGGAGAACCTCCGGATCCCGGTTGTGCTTCTCCTGGTACTCGAGAACCGCTCTTCTGGTCGCGGCGGCCAGGATGTACCCTGGATTTACCGTGGGGATCCACAACACCTCGTCGGCAAACAATTCGCGAGCCGCCCGCTCGCCGTCCTTGGCGCAGGTCAAGGCATTGATCAGAGGCGGATGGGTGTGAACCACGTAGGGTTTCTCGAACAGGTCGTGGAGCAGCGTCTCCACGCTGGGACGCTTCGCTTCCTCCCCGTGTTCCCGCGCTGCCAGCAGATCTTCCAGGACCTGGGCCTCCCGCTGTGTCGGATCCTCCGGGAAATTTTTGCCCCACATACCTGCCAGCTTGTCCCGGCTCAAGCAGACAAATCCCTCTCCGTCTATGTCCGCCAGCCCCACCCCGGAGGCTTTGATATACAGGTGCTTCCCTGTCTTGTAAGAGGTGTTTCCTCCCCCGGCCAGGATATACTCGGGATCCGAACCGTAGTGATGGGAGATCGTCAGGAGTTCTTGTAGCTTCTGTTTGTTCATCTTTTAACTACCGAAGAGGAATTCCAATCGGGGCTGCCCAGCAACCGGAGCGCCAGCTGCCGGAACCCCGGCAAAGGCCGAAATGCTCGATTTCGGCTGTTCTATTCAATATGTTGTGGATTATGTCATATTTCACTCACACTATATAGATCACTTAGCCGAATTTGCATCCCGTTAGCAGCCGAAAATCTTGTTTTCCTGGCAAGATTTTCGCACTGGTTGAGGACATCGCAATCTTCCTTTTCAGTTGCGAAGCGAAGATTGTGATATGTAGACTATTACGTCGTAATCCTGGATTAGATATTGCACGTATCCAAGATGTCGGAC
>CAZBXU010000064.1:0-19534 GCA_964495755.1 uncultured Spirochaetaceae bacterium
TTTCAGGGTGGACCCCATTGTCAAGACAGTATTTAAAGTAAATTATATAATAGTAGTATTAATGCGGGGGTGGTCTAGGGGGGGAGACTAACATATTATAGATACGTGGATAACTTCGGCCGTCTCGCCTCTTCGGAATCAGGGACAAAAACAGAGAAGTCACTGGTTTTGTCTCACCCAGGCCGGCTGTCCAAAACAGACACTGATCTCCTGGACGAAAGAAGTCAGTTCTGTGTTTAGTGTCTTAACATATACTACCGAATGGAATTTCGGTGTGTGCGTCGTGTCCTGGGATAGCTCATGCTACACCCCCCGGCCGGTAGTACAGCGTTGAGCGCGGCAACCCCAACAGTTCACATTCTCGACACAACGCTATCTTGTCGTTCCCAAATTGAATGGCTCCACGCTTCTGCTCAATCGCCAAGTCCAGATTTTTTAACCCAGTCCAACTCCACCTTCAGTTGACCGATCTGCCTGTACAACTCGTCTCTGAGCCGTCGGCCATCTTGCACGGCTTTCTCTTGCTTGTCCGAGAAGATGTCAGACGCGCTCTGCTCCAACTGCTTCTTCCAACGAACAATCTGAGATGCGTGTGCACCGTAGTGACTAGATAGTTCTGCCGCCCGCGGTCCTCTCGCCTTTCAATGCCGCTAGGGCCACCTTCGCTTTGAATTGACTGCCCTAACGTTTACTCATTTTGAATCCCCTTGGAAGTTATCCACAAGCCTAATACCTTGCACAGTTTTCGGGGTCCCCTATAAATGTCAGGTGATGCGGTAGAGAAAAAGGTTGAGTTCATCGTCGCAGCGCACAAGGGGCAGTCCTGAAAAAGTGAAGGTGTTGGACACGATCCGAGTTCCGGGGCGAAGTTCTTTGCGCAGCTTGTCCTTCAAGCGATCATTGGTATTCTGGAGGAGGTAGGAGAAGACAACGTCCGCCTCTGACAGGTCAATCTTGAATAAGTCACCCCGGATAATCCGCACGCGCTTGCGCAGTCCGAGCAAGGCAACCGCTGATAGGCTCCAAAGGTAACGGAAAGCATCCATTTCGACTCCGACGGCCCTAGCGTCGAATCGACGTGCCGCCGCGATAAGCACTCTTCCATCCCCTGAGCCCAAATCGTACACGATCTCTCCCGGCTTGACCTCGGACATTGTGAGCATCGTGTAGATAACCTCTCGGGATGTCGGCACCCAGGGGGCCCCATGGGTATTGGTCCATATCAAGGACATCAGAAACACCATGATCAGGAAAAACAGTATAGAAATGACGATGCCCATAGAATACCCGCAGTCTCTCACAAGCGGGCAGAAATGGGAAGTACGCTATAGTTCGGGAAAACAGATTGTTGACTAGGGTTGCCGAAGGTGGGCAAAGAGATTACAAAGAACGCAGAACGACCATCAGGGATCAGGGAAAAGGAAAACAATGAAACAGTACTTAGAGCTGATGCGCACCGTTCTGGAAAAAGGAACGTACAGGAGCGACCGCACAGGTGTGGGAACCCGCAGTATCTTCGGGTACCAGATGCGCTTCGACCTTCGGGAAGGTTTTCCCTGCCTGACCACGAAAAAGCTCCACCTGCGTTCGATCATCCACGAGCTGCTCTGGTTTCTGCAGGGGGATTCCAACACCCGCTATCTGAAAGAAATGGGCGTACGGATCTGGGATCCCTGGGCGGACGAGAACGGCGAGCTCGGTCCGGTGTACGGACATCAGTGGCGGCGCTGGAGCGCGCCTGAGGGCCGCAGCATCGATCAGATTACCGGGGTCCTCGATACCCTGCGCCGGGATCCATCCTCCCGGAGAATGGTCGTGAGCGCCTGGAACCCGGCTGATCTAGATCGGATGGCCCTGGCGCCTTGCCACTGCCTGTACCAATTCTATGCGGCCGAAGGAAGGCTCTCCTGCCAGCTGTACCAGCGCAGTGCCGACGTGTTCCTGGGCGTACCCTTCAACATCGCCTCCTACTCCCTCTTGATCCTGATGGTGGCTCAGGTCAACGATCTGGAGCCCGGTGAGTTCGTGCATACATTGGGAGATACACACCTGTACCTGAACCACTTCGATCAGGCCCGTCTCCAATTGACCCGGCAGCCCCGGGGGTTGCCCCGGATGCGGCTAAATCCGGAGGTGCGTAGTCTCTTCGACTTCCGTTTCGAGGATTTTACTTTGGAGGGTTACGATCCCCATCCCCACATTCCCGGGGGTATCGCGGTCTAGAAGCGGACGCCTACCGCGAGAACAAGAGCGGACACGCCACGGGGAAGATCGTGATCACCGTTTCGGGGTAGGAGAAGGATCAGGTTTGACTTGATCAGCCAATAGAAGATAACAAATTTCCGAGAAGAAAGATCCCTCCTATAAAGAAGATAAGGAGAGAACCGAAAAGCCGCAGGCCGGTTAATAGAACCCGTCTGGTTTTGGAGTTTTCGGGTAGGAATTTGGAGAATCCCTGTCTGGCAAGAATCGCAGTAGCGCCAACTGCGGAGATTGTTAAACCCATGCCGATTGCCATTACAAGCACTAAAAATACTCCCGTTGTCAATATTCCCATGGAAAGACAGAAAAGCAGAATCAATATGGCCCCGGGGCAGGGAACAATGCCCACAGCCAGTGCTACCGAAAACAGGCTCCTGCGTTTCGTGCTATTCATCGTGCCGCCGTTGTGAATCGGAAATTGTTTTTTGCGGCCGTCCCGAATAGCGGCGATGAACATGAGAAGGCCGATAGAAGCAATCAGTGTATGGCTGACAATTCTAATAACACGGTTGATGTTCTCCAGAGAACAGAGGTACGAGTGCCTTAGAATAAAATACAAAGTCAAAACAACAACTATGGCCGAGCCGGCATGCAAGAGGGCTATCAGTCCGCCCATAAGTAGACCTCTGGTAAGGGGCACTTCCGTGCTCAGAAAATAGGAGGCTGCTATTGATTTCCCGTGGCCCGGACCAAGAGCATGTACAACGCCGTAGAAGAAGGAAATGCCGATCAGGATAAAGATGATGCTCAACTTCTTCGAATCCTGTACGGTTTCTACCAGGTCTGCCATTTTTTCATAGAGATTTCTCTGAAAAGTTCTCAAGCCGGAGATGATTTTCTTCAAGATTGTCGGATACTCCAGTTCGAGAACATTCTTCTTTTCTTTTGGACCGGCGGAGAGGAAGGGATTGTCCTGGGCTGAAGCGGAGACAAAAGAAGCAAGGATTATGGCGAATACTATTGCAGCAGCTCTTCCACTCACTGTCTTTTCCTGAATCGAAACCGTGCCTCTATGGGAATAATCTGGCCGCCCCAGTAGGCTTTCTTTTCATTCTTCCCCAATTCGCAGTTGCATTCGAATTGGTCGAGTTTTTCTATAACTACCGGGTTTTGATCCTCATAAGTTATTTCGGTAAAATAGGTTGCATCGTAGACCGCTATAGTGACTGTTTTGTACTCCGGAGTTGCCCGAACATGGCAGGGCACGAAGAAATTGTAGATGATCCTGCTTTGTTCAATTGCAGCTACAAAATCTGTGACGTATTGAACCTGAAAAATAGAACCGTCGATGGCAATATCGCAGAAGTAATGGAAATTTTTCAGGTTTGAAAAAGCCCCATCCTTAACAGCTTCGATTTCCCCCCGGCTGAAGCTCTTGTCGCTGTTCCTGTCATAATCATTGATAATTGCCGCACTGAACACCTTGTCAAAAACCCAGTTGATCCTGAATCCCGCCAGGCCGTTTTCGTCGAATACAATAGTGATCCCATTGTCTATAAATATGTGAGGATGGCTTTGGAGTGCAGAAGGAACAAAGAGCAGAAGAAAAAGAAATAAACCTTTCTTGTTCCCGGGTATCCGCATCATCGATTATTCCAGGGTTGAGCTGATTCGAGATTTCTGAAACATGGATACCCAAATTCCTTTGGCGGATCCCCGCCGCTGACTACTTCCCGTGGCAGTACTTGTACTTCTTGCCGCTGCCGCAGGGGCAGGGATCGTTTCGACCAACCTTTGGATAGCTCCGTTTGACCTGGGTCCTGTTGGGCTGGGCTTCGGCCCGCTCTCCGCTGGCGGAGGATCGAGCGGACTGGCGGGTCAGCACGGAGGTCGGGGCGCCCCGCCCCGATGGCTGTCTGCCACCCGAGCCGGCAGCTCCCGGACTACCGGCACCTCCGGCGCCGAACTGACCGAGCAGGGTGTGACGGGCGTCGCCGAAGTCCCGCCGGCGTCGCTCCTGGGGCTCTACGGTGCGGATCCGTACTTGGAAAATCTTCCGGGCGATGGCTTGACGGATCTCGGCGAGCATCGAGTCGAAGATCTGAAATCCTTCCAGCTTGTACTCCAGAAGGGGATTCTTCTGTCCGTACGCCCTCAGGTATACCGCTTCCCGTAGGGCATCGAGGCTCTCCAGATGGTCCTGCCAGCGGGTATCTATGTTGCGCAGGTATTCGAAGCGGATGAACAAGTTCAGGTTTTCCTGTCCGACCTCCTCGGCCTTCTCCTTCAGGTCATTCTCCAGCTCCTGAAAAACCAGAGCCCTAAGTTGGTCGGGACTTAAACCCTGCAGCGACTCCGCTCCCGCTCGGGGCGAATAGTAGAGGGTGTCTTTCAAGCGAGTGATAAGCGTGGACAGGCGATAATCGTCGTCCCCACGCATCTCCCGGTATTCATCCATCAGTTCATCCAGGATGTCCTCCGCCGCCGACAGCACCCGTTTTTCAAGATGTGTATCATGGAGAATCTCGTCCCTCCGGGTGTACATGAACTTCCTCTGTTCATTCAGCACATCGTCGTACTCCAACAGGTGCTTCCGGATCTCGAAGTTGCGATCCTCCACCCGTTTCTGTGCCCTCTCTATGGCCTTGTTGACCCAGGGATGGTAGATCGGCTCTCCGTCCTGCATACCCATCCTGCCCATCAGACCTTTTAGATTCTCTCCGCCGAACAGCCGCATCAAATCGTCATCCAGGGAAATGTAGAAGCGGGAAGAGCCGGGATCCCCCTGACGACCGGAGCGCCCCCTCAGCTGGTTGTCGATCCGCCGGGCATCGTGACGTTCGGTGCCAAGCACGTGCTGGCCCCCCGCGGTTTTGACCTCTTCATACTCCGGGATCCAACGCTCCATCTCCTGGGCAAGAAGCTTATTGTACTCCTCGCCGATTCCGTCGCTTCCCAGTCTCCGGGCGGCCCGATACTCGGGATTGCCCCCCAGCTTGATGTCGGTACCCCGGCCGGCCATATTAGTGGCGATGGTGACCGCACCCTTAGCTCCCGCTTCGGCGATGATCAGGGCCTCCCGGGCGTGGTTCTTGGCGTTGAGCACCTCATGGCGGATGCCCATTCCGGTGAGCAGGCGGGACAGGGTTTCCGATTTTTCGATAGAGATCGTTCCTACCAGGATCGGCTGACCCTTCTTGTGGAGCTCTGCGATCTCCTGGCAGATCGCCTTGAACTTCTGCTCTTCATTGAGATAGATCACGTCATCGTTGTCCCCGCGGATTAACGGTCGGTTGGTGGGTACGACCACCACCTCCAGGTTGTAGATCTTGGCGAACTCTGCGGCCTCCGTATCGGCGGTTCCGGTCATCCCGGAAAGCTTCTCGTACATTCGGAAGTAGTTCTGAAAGGTTATGGTCGCCAGGGTTCGGTTGCGCTGGGCGACCTTGATGCGCTCCTTGGCCTCGATCGCCTGATGCAGGCCTTCGGAGTAGCGTCGGCCGTGGAGAATTCGGCCGGTAAACTCGTCGACGATCTCGACTTTACCGTCCTGGACCACGTAATCCACGTCCCGGCGAAACAAACGCTTGGCTCGTAGCGCCTGAGTACAGTAGTGAATGAACTCGAAGTTATCCGATTCGAACAGAGATCCTCGAATGAGGTTGCGCCGCTGCAGTTGTTCCTCGATGCGGTTCATCCCCCGGTCGGTGAAGGAAACCCGCTTGCTCTTCTCCTCGATCTTGTAGTCCCCATCCGCCTCCACCTTCTCAACCTGAAACGGCGACAGCTCGTCGGTATACTTCCCCGTCTCCGGATCCTTCTGACACACCTGCAGGGTCTCGACCAGCGTGTTCGCTTCATAGTAGTTGGCCGTATCGTCTTCCGCCGCTCCGGATATGATCAGAGGGGTCCGGGCCTCGTCGATCAGGATGGAGTCGATCTCGTCGACGATACAGTAATTGTGTCCCCGCTGCGCTCTGCTGTCCGCATCCCAACGCATGTTGTCCCGCAGATAATCGAAGCCGAACTCATTGTTGGTCCCGTAGGTAATGTCCTGGCGGTAGGCTTTCTTCCTGCTATCATTGTCCATCTCGGCCAGCACGACCCCAACAGTGATCCCGAGGAGGCTGTAGATCCTGCCCATCCAGTTGGCGTCCCTCTCGGCCAGGTAATCGTTCACCGTTACAACATGGACACCCTTGCCGGGCAGGGCGTTCAGGTAAGCGGCGGTGACGCTGGACAGAGTCTTTCCCTCCCCCGTTTTCATCTCCATGATTTTGCCCTGGTGGAGCACGATCCCGCCCATCAGCTGAACATCAAAAATCCGTTCCCCCAGAGTCCGGCGAGCCGCCTCTCGAACCAGGGCGAAGGTTTCCGGCAGCAGAGAATCCAGGGATTCACCGTCCTGGTGGCGTTTCCTGTACCCCGCCGTTTTTTCCTGGAACTCCTCCGAACGGAGGGCGAGCATCTGGGGTTCCATCGCGTTGATCTTCCGAACCAACGGTCCCAGAGCTTTCAGATCCCGTTCACGCTGCGATCCCAGGATCTTGGTGAGAATGTTTTCAGCCATGCCTTCAATGTAGCTTTCCGCGGCTCCCCGGTCAAGGATCGTTGATTGACAGCCGAAGCGCTGTGAGTGTATAGTCGGTTGGAACCGATTCCTCTTCGACATGAAGTATCTAATATTATTCATAGTCATCGCAAGTTTGTTTCTCTCATCCTGTGCCCCGAAAGAGCTGGAGGAGCTGTCCCGGGGGGAGCTGTTTGCGCTTCAGATCGGCAAGATGGACAACCAGATCGATCTGTTCCAGATCAAGGGGGTCATGGCCAGCGCGAAGAACCGCGTCTTCATGCGGGACGGGCTGTTCTACATAGCCAATGGCAACTCCGCCAAGATCATGGAGCTGTCCTCCTACGGCGATCTCATTTTTCTGCTCTACAATCCTGCGGAAAATCCGCCTCCCACATCTTTTCGCCAAAGTGACTCGGAGCAGGTTGCCACGACCCGGCGGGCGGTGGCCTTTCCGCTGCGCCGGATCGGCGAGCTGGCCGTCGACAGCGAGAAGCGCCTGTATGTAGAGGATGCCGTGAGTGAAGAGCGGCAGGTGAAGGACAAAGACTTGAACGTCCTTCTGGACCGGGTGATTCTGCGCTTCGATCGTCACGGGTCCCTGGTCGATTTTATAGGCCAGGAGGGAATCGGGGGAACCCCCTTTCCCTATATCGACAGTCTCTACATCACCGATCGGGACGAGTTGGTCGTGATCTGCAGAACACCTCGGTTCTGGCGCGTATTCTGGTATTCCGCCGGCGGTGTTCTTCTGTTCCAGGTGGATATCGATCAGGACCATCTGCCCGCTTACCGGGCGGATGAGGAGTCCGTCTCGACTCTCGGAAAGATCGTGCCGGATCGAAATGAAACTGTGCTGTATCTGCTCGTCTATACCTACAGCGGGGCGGAAGATGGGGGCGCCGGAGAAGCAGCCACCGAGCATAGCTACACGACCAGGATCTATCATCTGGCCTTGGAGTCGGGGATGTACGAAGGATTTGTCGAAGTCCCTCAAAACGGTACACGAAGGGAAAAGGTCGGCACCCAGGAGGTCGAAGTACCCGCGCCTTCCTTCGAGCTGCTGGGCGTGAACTCCGGCGGCGCTTTCTTCCTCCTGCGGCGAGAGGAAGCAAATCTTTTCCAGCTTCTCATATTGGATGATCGGGGCGGCGAAGTGGTCCGCCGTTATATCGTAATGGAAGATTCGGAGCTGTTCTACAAAGAGATCCAGCTCGCCTCCAATGGGATCATCTATGCCCTGCTCGGCGAGGAATACAAGGCACAAGTCGTTTGGTGGCGCAGTGACCGCCTGCTCCGGGAGGGAGAGCGTGAAGGTAGTTGATTCCCTTCGGATGGCCCGGATCGATCGGGAGGCTCAGGATCGGTTTTTGATTCCCGATATCGTGCTGATGGAGGATGCCGGTCACGGTATCTACGCGGTACTGCGGGAAAAGATCTGGAAGTCGGATCGGCCGGGCGGTCCCGTGGTGTTTCTTGCAGGCAAGGGCAACAACGGCGGAGATGCCCTGGTTGTTGCCCGTCTCTGTCGTTTGGCCGGGATGAGTCGCTTGGCCGTGATTCTGGGATCGGGGGAGCCAAAGGCCGAAAACCTGGCAGGAGTGCATCTCAAGATCTGCAGATCCCTGGGTATTGATGTCATCGACTACGGGGCGGAAAAGCGGCAGGCCCACCGTCTGCTGGGAGAAGCCCGATGGCTGGTGGACGGCTTGCTCGGCACCGGCCTTACCGGGCCGGTTCGCCCGCCTCTGGAGGAGTTGATCCAGCGCTGCAACCGGGTTGCGGCCCTGCGGATTGCCGTGGATATTCCCAGTGGGATCGGGGATGCCTATCGCAAGGGGCACACCGCTTTCCAAGCCGATTATACGCTGACCGTTGAGCTGCCCAAGCTGTGCCTGTACTTGCCCAACACCCGGCGGTTCTGCGGTGATATCCATCTGGTTCGCGGGGTGTTTCCGCCGGAACTGGGCGAGCATGAGGATATACCGGGACAGATGATCACCGATCAATTGAAACGGCATCTCCTCCGGCCGCTGGCCCCGGACAGTCACAAAGGTCAGAGGGGGCATTTGGCCGTGTTTGCCGGTTCCGAAGGTACCACCGGCGCGGCTTGGCTCTGTTCTACTTCGGCGGCACGCAGTCGGGCTGGACTGGTGACCCTGTTCCTAGACCGGTCGTTGTACACCGGCAATATCCCCAAGTACAGTTCGGTGATGCTGCACCCTTGGGATGGAGATCTTCCGGATTTGAGGAAATTCGACGCCCTTCTCGTCGGTCCCGGCTGGGGATTGTCGGAACAGCGGGAACGATGCCTCGACCAGCTCATTCGTTCCCGGATCCAGGGAGTCCTCGATGCCGACGGCATAAGCCTGCTGGCGACTTTGAGAAAGAAAAAAACGGTGAAGCTCGGCGGGGCCTGGATTCTCACGCCCCATCCGGGTGAGTTTTCCCGTCTGCTTGGTGTGGATACCGCGGCGGTGCTCGATGACCCTCTGCCCCCCCTCTTGCGGGTCAGCGCCGAATTGGAGGCGGTGATCATACTTAAAGGCCACTGCAGCATTGTGGCCTGTCCCGATGGTAGGTACGGCGTTCTTGACGGGATGAACGCCGCCATGGCAACCGGAGGCAGCGGAGATGTGCTGGCGGGAATCTGTGCCGGACTGCTCGCCTCGGGGTACGAGGCTGAGGATGCGGCCAACCTGGCCGTGCTGCTTCACTCGGAAATCGGCAGACAACTGTATCGGGACAAGGGGTACTTCCTCGCCGAGGATATGGTTGCCTCCGTCTCTTCGATATGTAAGGTGGAATCGGGCGAGAGCCGGTCATGAAATCAAGGAAGGGCAAGAAAGAAGAGCAGTCGGATCCCTTTGAAGACGGACAGCCCTCCGGGTATCATTACAGCCGGAAACAGCGGCTCTCTCTACCCGCGGCTCCACGGGTCCAGGACAGCGGCGGCGAATTTTTTCACAGGAATAGGACCCTCCTGATTATTCTTTTGGACCTGGTCATCATCCTGGTCCTTGGATTATTTCTGATGCGTTATCTCTATGCCCAGGTCCACCGGACCGATTTGGAAGGGTATTCGGTAGTGCTGCGGGGCTTCTACTTTGGGGAGGTGGTTTTTGCTACATTGACGATCACGAACAAACGGGGCAGCTCTGTTACAGGGCAGAGGATCTTCGCCCGGTTTTCTCTAGACAGAGCATTTGAAGAGGAGAATACCACCTACAGTTCCACGAATCTGCCCGATGACGGTGAAGAGGAGACAATCCTGCGCGTCACGATACCCGCTTCCCGGGGAGCGGCGGTGTTGTACGCGGAGGTCGAGATCGGAGATACCGCGAAACGCCTGTCCACCGGTCTGGAGCGCTGAAGCTCCCGCACGTGCAGACATTTGACAGTTGATCACGATTTGGATATTTTACAGCTTAGGAGGAAATGACCATGCTGCAATTCTACTTTCTCTCTATTTTCGCCAATATCCTGGCCGGTTTGACCCTGACATCGGATTATCTGGCCGACAAGTTCAAGGCTTTTCTTCCTTATAAGGACCTTTTAGTCAAACCGAACATCAAGGCTACCATCGGCATCTTTGCCTTCGTAGTCGGATTTTTAAAGCTCCTCATTCCGGTTGACAAGGTTGTTATCGGGGATTTCCTTCCCGCCGTAGCGGGGTTGGCCATGGGCGCGGGACTCGTTCTGGGGATCATCAAGGAGCGGGGAACCGTCTCGGCGGAGAAAGTGGATAACTTGGAAAAGGCGGTAACGAACTATCGGGTTCCCTTGGGTATCGCCGGGCTGGTTATCAGTGTCCTGCATTTTCTTTTGCCCTCAGCGTTGTTTCTGTAAAACAGTCTGCGTCTCAACCTTCTGATTGTTTCGCTTTAGACGTAGCCATGACCTGCTCGGCCACCTTTCCGGTGATTGGACTGTAGTGGCTGAACTCGATTTCAAAGCTCGCGGTGCCCGAGGTAATCGAACGCAGGTCTATGGAATAGCGTAGGAGTTCTGCCTGCGGTACCTGGGCCTTAACTTCCTGAATACCTCCGCCCACAGGCTCCTGTCCGAGCACCTTTCCGCGTCTGGAGCTCAAGTCGGAAAGCACGTCCCCGAGATATTGGTTGTCTACAAAAACCGTGAGGTTCATGACCGGTTCGAGAAGAACCGGTTCCGCTTTCTCAAGGGAGGCTCTCAGGGCACCTCTGGCGGCCAGTTTGAAGGCCAACTCGGATGAGTCGACGGGGTGCATCTTGCCGTCCACGACCTTGGCCTCCAGGTCGACGACCGGATATCCGGCAAGAATCCCCGATTCCATGCCCGCCAAGACTCCTTTTTCCACACCGGGAATGTATCCCTTGGAGATACGGCCGCCCACGATGCCATTCACAAACTTGAAGTTTTCCCCCCGCGCCAGAGGCTGAATCTCCAGCACGACTTTGGCGTACTGTCCGTGTCCTCCGGTCTGCTTCTTGTGTTGATACTCCGAACCTGAAGCCGCCCGGATCGTTTCTCGATAGGCAACCTTGGGAACCCGAGTCTGCATGTCGATTTTCGCCTGGCTCTTGATCTTCTCCATAATGATGTCCAGGTGCAGCTCGCCCATTCCGGATATCACGGTTTCCTTGGTCTCGGCGTCGTAGTTCAGCTGGAAAGTCATATCTTCCTCGGCGGCCCGCTGCAAGAACTGGTTGAGTTTATCCTCGTCCTTCTTTGCGCCTGCGTTGATGGCCACGGCGTGCACCGGTTGGGGCAGCTGAAGGGGAAGATAGGAGATATCCAGGTCCGAGCTGCAGAGGCTGTCATTGGTGGCGGAACTGGCGATCTTGGTTAATATGCCGATATCCCCGGCGGGGAGCTTTTCCACCTCCTCCAGCTTTTTTCCGATACAAGTGTAGACCTTGGAGACCTTCTCCTTTTTCTTTTCCCGGAAATTCACCAGCTCCGTGTCCCCAGCGACCGTCCCGGTCACCACCTTTATATAGGAGAGTTTCCCGGAGAACTGGTCGACGCTGGTCTTGAATACGAAACAGGAAGGAGAGCCGTCGCTGCTGATGTCCTGGAAGGCCTGCTCGTCGTCTATCGGCTGAAGAGGTTCTTTCCTTCCAACCGGGGAGGGGCAGAGGTGAGCGATGGCATCGAGGCAGGTGTAGATTCCGCCGTTCTGCAGTGCGGAACCGCAGAACACGGGGATGATTTTACCGGCGGCCAGTGCTTTGGTCAGGCCCTCTTGGATCTCTTCATGCTTGAGGGATTCGGTTTCAAAGTATTTCTCCATCAGGGCATCATCACCCTCGGCGGCGGCTTCGATCAAACCCTGCCGATACTGCTCTACCTCGAGCGTCATCTCTTGAGGAATGTCCGAGGCATCCGGTTTCTTTGCCCCTTGCTGGACCATATAGGCCTTCTGCTCGATCAGATTTACGACTCCCTGAAAACCGGCACCCGCGCCTATGGGAATGCTGACAGGAATGAA
Organism: uncultured Spirochaetaceae bacterium; assembly: GCA_964495755.1. GTDB lineage: Bacteria > Spirochaetota > Spirochaetia > SZUA-6 > DRHE01 > JAFGQJ01. The sequence continues at coordinate 12,246 of CAZBXU010000064.1, forward strand.
ATTTGCCTGAAAGTTCTCCTTCAGATCGTTCACGGTTTTCGCAAAGTCGGCGTGTTCTTTATCCATCTTGTTGACGAATACAAGGGTCGGGGTAAGCCTCTTCTTCAGCCGTCGCCAGGTTTGAACCGTCCCGATCTGCACGCCCGCATCTGCGGCTACCAGGACCACGGCGGATTCGGTAACCCGAAGTGCAGAAATCACCTCGCCGACAAAATCACCCGATCCGGGGGTGTCGAGGAGATTGATCTTCTTGCCCTGCCACTGGACGTGGGCCAGGGCGGTGTGTATGGAGATCTTCCTGTTGATCTCTTCCTCAGCGAAATCAGTGATGGTTTTTCCGCTTTCCACAGTTTCCGATTTGGGGATCTGGCCGCCCAGGAACAGAATCTGCTCTACGAAAGTAGTCTTTCCAGTGCTTCCGTGTCCGGTGATCGAAATATTTCGAATTTCGTCGCTACCTGTGCTCATTTCTCGCGCTCCTTATACGATATTGTGCGGGAATGCCTCATGATACTGAAGAGGGGTGGGATTTGTCAACGCTTGCTCATTTTACTCAACTCTTGAACTTCCGGCCGAGGAGCAAAATGACTGAATTCCATGGTAAAGGTGGCTCGGCCTTGGGTTGCGCTGCGCAGAGAGGTGGAGTATCCGAACATCGTGGCCAGGGGAACGTGGGCATGCACGTTTTCTACTTTGGTTTTACTGTCGATGCGTGTGATGTCGGCTTTGCGGGCCGTTAGATTCCCCAATACCTCGCCGAGATACTCTTTGGGTACCCAAATATCCACCTTCATAATCGGCTCCAGGAGTACGGGCTGGGCCTTGCGGCAGGCTTCATCGAAGCCCAGGGCGGCGGCCGCCTCGAAGGCCAAAGCGGTCGAAGTGTTTTGATTGTATTCCCCCTTCACCAGAGAAGCCCCGATATCGATGACCGGATATCCGTAGGCGAGCCCTGAGGAGAACGCAGCGTTCACTCCCCGCTGCACAGCATCGACCAGCTCCCGGGGTAGTGCGCCCGGCAGGATTTCGCTTTCAAAGTGGTTTCCCGCACCCCTCTGTAGGCGCCGGACTTTCAGGGTAATATCAGCGCTGTTTTCCTTGCCCGCAATGAGCTTGTGATACTTTTCCCGGTGCACCGCTTCCTTTTCTATGGATTCACGATACGACACTTGAGGATTGCCCACATTGGCCTGCACCTTGAAGTCCTTGATCACCCGGGTTACCAGAACGTCGAGATGCAGCTCTCCCATCCCGGAGATGATCAGCTGTCCGGTTTCCTCGTCATCCTTTACGGTGAAGGTCGGGTCCTCCTTCTCGAGTTGGCGTAGAGCCGCTTCGAGTTTGCTCCGCTCAGAAAGGGTTTTCGGTTCCACGGCCACGGATATGACCGGAACGGGAAATGTCATGGGCTCGAGAATGATCGGGAACTGCTCACTGCCGATGGTATCACCGGTCTGAGCGAGCTTCAGGCCGACCACCACAGCCACATCTCCGGCATATATATTCTCCAGCTGCTCGGAGCGGTTGGCGTGCATGCGCAGGAGGCGGTTGATCCGTTCTCTCTTCTTCTTGTCGATGTTGTAGGCGGCAGTGCCGGTGCGCAGATGCCCGGAGTACATCCGGATGTAGCTCAGATTCCCCGCCTCCCTGTCCGTCTGGATCTTGTACACCAGAGCCAGGGGGGGCGCATCCCGACGGAGGGGAACCTCGACTTTGGTCTTGTTCTTGGCGTGGATCCCCGTCGGTGGAGCTACTTCGTCGGGTGCGGGCAGGAAATCCACGATCCCATCGAGAAGGGGCTGTACACCCACGTTTCTCAAAGAAGCTCCGCAGAACACGGGCACAAACGTCCGGTCCAGGGTTCCCTTGCGAATGGCTTTGCGGATCAAAGATTCGGGGATTTCTTTTTCCTCGAGAAACATCTCAGTCAGAGTGGTGGAAAGCTCTTCGTCGGCGATCGAGGACAACTGGTCCAGCATCTTTTGCCGGTGTTCCCTGGCCTCGGCAAGCCGGGAAACGTCAATGTCGTCTTTTAAGAGCGTCGCGCCGAAATCGTTCTGATCCCAGCGCATCTCTTTCATGGCGATCAGATCGATCACCCCCTCCAGTTCGGATTCTTTGCCGATGGGCAGTTCGAGCACCAGGGGTTTGGCCCCGAGCTTCGCCTCCATCTCCTTCACAACCCCATAGAAATCAGCGCCGATGCGATCGAGCTTGTTTATGTAGGCAATACGGGGAACCCGGTAGTGGTCGGCTTGATGCCAGACCGTTTCGGATTGGGGTTCCACCCCGCCCACGGCACAGAATATCACTACGGCGCCGTCGAGAACACGAATCGAGCGCTCGACCTCGGCTGTAAAATCCACGTGCCCCGGAGTGTCGATGATGTTGATCTGTTTGTCCCGCCAGAAACAGGTGGTAACGGCAGCGGTGATCGTGATGCCCCGCTCCTGTTCCTGAACCATCCAGTCCATGGTAGCCTCCCCGTCGTCGACCTCGCCGATCCGATGGCTCTTCCCGGTGTAGAAGATGATCCGCTCCGTGGTAGTGGTTTTCCCCGCATCGATATGAGCGATGATTCCTATGTTGCGTATTTCCAGTATCTCTGACATGATGCTCCTTAAACAGGCCTTGGAAGATCTATAGATCAAAATTTATAATCAATTCAGCGACTTATGAAAAGGGCAGCCTGGATAATCCTCGCAATGTTGGTGCCTCTGTATGGAGGGACCGAAACCGATCCGGCCGTGCCCACCTGGCTCAATCGGATGCGGGCCGGGCAAGGATTGTCGGTCCTGCGGGTCGATCCTGTCCTGGAAGAGGCGGCGGCGGAGTACGCCGCCGATCTGGCCGAAAGGGGCGTTCTCTCCCACGTAGATGCGCTTGGCCGCAGAGCTCTGCAGCGCGTTCGTGATCACGGCGGCACCGCTGTGCTGATCGGAGAGATCCTGGGCAGTGGCCCGGATGTTCAGTCAGTCACCTCAGCTTGGCAGCAGAGCATCTCTCACAGCGAGATAGCTGCCAACCCTCTCTGGACCCATTACGGCGCCGCCGCCGCCCCCCATGGTCGGAACAAGGTGTGGGTGGTCCTGTTTGCCGGCCATCGTATCTATCCTCTTGAGATCTGCGGCACTGCCGATGGATACCTGGTTCGGGGTGTTCTGACCGCAGCAGAGGCTGAAGAGCCCCTTCTTTTCTCAGGTTTAGAATTGTTGCCTCTAACCGACTGGGATCCCTCCGGCCGGGAGTTTTCCTTCCTGATTCCTGCAGACCGGCAGAGTACCTATCACCGTCTTGGCTATCGATCGCAGACCGGAGTTTTGGTCATAACCAACACCTTCTACCCGCAAAGGATCGCTACATCCGATCGAGGAAGGGAACCCCGATAAGATCCATGCCGTTGGCCAGCACCTGGCGAACCGCTTGAGTCAAGGTGATCCGGCTGACCACAAGATCGGGATTCTCGTTGTGGAGCACCGGATTATCGTGATAGTAGTGACTGAAGGTCTGGGCCAGTTCGAAGAGGGCCGTCGTTACAATCGACGGGTTGAGTTCCCTCGCCGCCTGGATTACGCTCTCAGGATAGGAAGCCATCTGCTTGACGATCGACCATTCATCAGACTGGGTGAGCAGCTCCGGCTTGAATACTCCGCCCTGGAACTCTAATTTTCGATCGTTGAACTTGCGAAGCATGCTCGATATGCGAGCTCCGGTATATTGAAGATACGGACCCGTACTGCCTGAAAAGGACAGCGACTCCTTGGGATCGAAGATCATGTCCTTCAGTGGTGAAGGCTGGAGGAGGTAGTAGTTCAGAGCCCCCAGGGCGATCTTCTCGGCTGTCAGTTTCAAATCGCCTGCTTCGGTTTGTCTATCTTTCTCAAACGTTTCCTCGGCTGCCAGCCGTTCCAGATCCTCGATAAGGTCATCCGCGTCCACCACCGTACCCTCGCGGGACTTCATCTTGCCTTCAGGAAGGTTCACCATCCCGTAGGCCAGGTGGTAGAGGTTCTCCGCCCAGTCGTAGCCGAGCAGCTCAAGAATCTTGAACAGGACCTGAAAGTGGTAGCGTTGTTCGTTTCCCACGATGTAGATCATTCGTTCAAACGGCCAATCCTGGTACCTCTGCACCGCCGTGCCCAAATCCTGGGTTAAGTACAGGGAAGTTCCATCGCTGCGCAGCAGTACTTTTTTATCGAGTTTTTCTGCGCTGAGATCGACCCATACCGATCCGTCCGACTCCTTGTAAAAAACCCCTTTCTCGAGACCAGCCTTCACGATCTTGCGGCCGAGCAGATAGGTCTGGCTCTCCAGATAGATCTTGTCGAAGCGGACGCCGGTTTTAATATAGGTTTCCTCGATCCCTTCGATCGCCCACCGATTCATCCTTTCCCAGAGTTCGCGGACCTTTGGATCCTCCTCTTCCCAGGATTTGAGCATCTTCCGGGCCAGCTCTTCGGCGTTTGGATTTTCCTTGGCCCACTCGGTGAAACGAACGTAGAAATCCCCGACCAGGTGGTCCCCCTTCTGTCCGCGCTCCTCGGGGGTGATCCCGTCTCCGAAGTGTTGATAGGCCAACATGGATTTGCAGATATGTACGCCTCTATCGTTGATCAGGTTAACCTTGAGTACCTCCGCGCCCAGGGAACTGAGTATTTTCTCGATGCTCATCCCCAGGGCATCGTTTCGTAGATGACCGAGGTGCAGTGGTTTATTGGTATTGGGGCAGGAAAACTCCAGGACGATCCGTTGTCCTTCGAGACTCCCGCCGCGGCCGTACAGATCAACGGACTTCAGGATCTCGGCGACCACATCAGAGGTAACGGACAGTCGATCGAGATGGATGTTGAGATACGGCCCCTGGATTTCGATACGCGCCGAAGCGGCGGAATCTTTTCGACGAAGCCGTTCGGCGACCCGCCGGGTTATGTCTTTCGGAGAGCTCTTGAGATGGGGGGCGTAGGGAAACATGGGAAAGGCCAGATCCCCCAGCTCGGCTCGGGGTGGGATCTCGATAATCACGTCGGCGGGATCGATTTTTTTCCCCGACTCCTCCTCCACGGCCCTGTGGATGAGTTCCCGCCAAATCTGTTTGTATCTATTCATCCTCAATGGTCCTGTATTGAATCAGAGCCTTCCACCATAGTCAATCGGGGCAGACGGCTCGCGGCAAAACTGATCCTTTAGGTACACCTGCCCTTGACAACTAGAAATAACGATTCATCATTATGATGACAGCTTGCTGGAAGAGGACGTCGCAATCTTCCATATTTGGTTACAATCGAAGATTGCGATCTTGTACAAGAATATGAAAACCGTTGAAATCATAGTCCTGGTAGAAGACACGGTCTGATCGTAATCGTGGGCTGCTGCCACAGCGGAATCGTGAACACCCTGGAAGCTGCACGCTCCCTTTTCCCCGGTGTTCCCCTCTGGGCTATCGTAGGTGGATTCCACCTGCTTCATGCCAACGCCCAGCGTATCAAGAAAAGTGTTTCCTACTTGAGAACCTGGGATCCCCAGGTAGTTGTAGCAGGGCACTGTACGGGCTTCGATGCGCTCTGCAGCCTGAGAAAAGCCTTCGGCAAACGCTTCCGTGCTCTGTCGGTGGGAGGCCGCTTCTCCCTCCTGGACTCCGGGGAGTAGCTGACGTGCGGGCCGCCTATCTCGATGAGGCGGGTTCTGTGAAAAATTACCCCTTCAACCCAAGGGCAGCCTTGTTCCTCGTGTCCTCCATGATGTCCTTCAGGCTGATGTTGTCGAGGTGTTTTTCGATGACCTCGTGAAACTCGTTCCATACGGGCGCGAGAGCACAGTCCTCTTCTCGCGGACAGGGGTCTGTCTCCGGATCTGTGCAAGGAGCGGGGTTAATGGATTCACCGACCGCATCGAGAATCGTCTTGATCGTTATGTCCGAGGGTTTCAGCCTGAGTAGGAATCCCCCCTTGGGGCCCCGAACCGACCGGATGACTCCCGCCTTCTTCAGTTTGAAGAAGATCTGTTCGAGGAACTCCGGGGATAGATCTTCTTCGCGGGAAATCTGACTGATCGAGACCGGTTTGCTCTGATTCTGTACCGCCAAGTTCAATACGGCTCGTACTCCGTATCTTCCTTTTGTTGTCAACCTCATGTATGTATCCTCATACTGTTTTATTACCTTTGTTAACAAAACCGACTTATTCTGTAAAGTATCATAGCATTTATGGACCAAGAATGCAAATATATTTTAAGAGCTGATTTTGAAAGCTGATGTTCGGAAACTGATTTCGCCCATGTCAATTGTGCCGTTCTTCCCGCGGTTTTTTCCCCGCAGAGACGGATCCGGCAAAGATCAGGAAACGGTCCACGGCCAGAACAGCCAAGCCGATGCCAAAACCGGAAGCAACCAGAATATCACTGCCTATCAGTTTGCCGGCCAAGGCACAGCCCCCGCCCAGAAAGGCGGCGGAGAAGGCCGCTGTCCTTCGCAGCGGCTTTCCGATCAGCCCGGCCAGGATCGGGACAAACAATCCTCCGGCGAATATAGTATATCCGAGGAGCAGGGAGGGGATGATGCCTCTCGAAAAAATACCCACCAGCAGCGCCGCCGCCCCACAGAAGAGCACGGAAAGACGGGGACCCAACAAACGATTGGAGTGCTTTTGCCCGAGGATGTCCACGGTGATGATTGCCGACATGGTTAGAAGGGTGGTATCCGCCGAGGAGAGGAAGGCCGACAGCAGGGCTACCATCATGACCGCGCTCAGCCACGGAGGTAGCGCCTGTTTTGCCAGCATGGGCAGGGCGGTCTCCGCTGCAATGTCGGGAAAAAGCACGCGGGCGACCATGCCGGAGAACGTTATCAGAAAAGCGAGGGGAATGATGACGGCTATTGAGATTAGAATTCCCCTTCGGGCGGAGCGCTTGTTTCGCGAGCTGAAGATACGGGAAAGCATATCCGGTCCCACCAGGTAGGTCGATCCGACTACGAGCAGCAAGAGCAAGAGGTCAAACCCCGAGTAGTCCTGGGACAGGGGAAAGGAGAAGAACCTCCGGTCCAAGGAGGCGGACAGCCCTGCAAAGCCGCCGCTCAAGCGCAGTCCGATAACCGCGCAGCAGGCGATTCCGCCGGCGATAAGCAGCGCCTGGATGAGATCCGTGCGGATTACCGAGACCTGACCTCCTGAAGCTGTGTAGGCGATGAAAACGGCCGTCGCCGCCAATGTCCAGGAGACTGCCCGGCCGCCGAAGAAGGCTTCGAGAATTCTGCCGGCTGCATTGGCCTGGGCTCCCACGATCCCCAACCAGGC
>CAZBXU010000065.1:0-19474 GCA_964495755.1 uncultured Spirochaetaceae bacterium
ATCGATCCGGAAGATCTCCTGACCAGAGATCCGATCCAGGTCGATCTGAAGAAGAGCCTCGCCTACCTGCAGGGCAAACGGGTCTTGGTAACCGGAGCGGGCGGCAGTATCGGCGGTGAGCTGTGCCGGCAGCTTCTCTCAGGGGGAGCGGAGCGGTTGTTCCTGTTCGGACATGGGGAGAACAGCATCTACGAGATCGAAAAGGAGCTTCGGCTCCTTCAGGAGGAGGGGGTTGGCGAAAGAGCAACGATTGTTCCGATTCTCGGGGAACTTCAGGACCGGGACTACATGCACTACATCGTAGAACGAACCCGGGCGGATGTCGTTTTTCATGCGGCGGCGCACAAACACGTACCCCTCCTGGAAGCCAATCCGGTGGAAGCGGTAAAAAACAACGTGTTCGGGACAAAGAATATAGTCGATGCCTCTCTGGCAGCCGGAGTCGAACGTTTCGTCCTGGTTTCCACTGACAAGGCCGTCGATCCAAACAGCGTGTACGGAGCCTCCAAGCTGATCGCCGAGGAGCTGGTGCTGCGGCAGGGCATGCCCGGCAGAGTATTCCTGGTTGTACGCTTCGGAAATGTTCTGGGATCCCGCGGCAGTATTCTGCCGCTTTTCCGTCAGCAGATTCTGAAGGGGGGACCGGTTACGATTACCGATCCACGGAGCAAGCGATTTTTCATGACCATCCCCGAGGCGGTGAGCCTGGTGTTGCAGGCCGGAGGGGTCGGCCACTCCCAGGGACTGTATCTGCTCGATATGGGAGAGCCCGTGTCGATAAAGGAGATGGCCGAGCAGATGGTTCGCTTCTACGGATACGAACCCAACAAGGAGATCCAGTTCGAGTACACGGGTCTACGCCCCGGGGAGAAGCTGGAAGAGAGGCTGTGGAGCAACGGCGACGAGGCCAAAGCCACGGAGTATCCTAAAATCCTCAAACTCGATCGCCACTATGCATTGAACGGACGGTTGGAGGGAGTCATCGACCGCCTCAACCCGATTTGCTTTTTCGAAACCGAGAAATCTGAGGTGTACAGAAACCGGAAAGCCCTTCGGCATACCCTCAAAGAGATCGTTCCAACCCTGCGGATTCCGGAAGATGAGCCTTCCCACTGATTTCATCCCCTTCTATCGTCCCTCGATTGACAGGGAAGAGGAGGAGGCGGTCCTTTCGGTGCTGCGCAGCGGTTGGCTGACCACAGGAGAGGTGACCCTTCGCTTCGAACAGGAGTTTGCCGCACGGGCCGGGGTGAATCACGCCCTGGCGGTAAGCTCGGCTACCGCCGGACTTCACCTGTGCCTGGAGGCGGCGGGAGTAGGGGAGGATGCCAAGGTCGCGACAACACCCTATACCTTTGCCGCCACCGCGGAGGTAATCCGCTACCTTGGCGCCGATCCCCTGTTTGTAGATATCGAGGAGGATAGCTACAACCTCTGCCCCGACCGGCTCGAAGAAGCCATGCTGAAGGACCCTTCGGTAGCAGCGGTACTTCCGGTGCACGTCGGGGGCCTACCCTGCCGGATGGAACAGATCCTGGATATCGCCGCTACCCACCATGCTCTGGTGATAGAGGATGCGGCCCACTGTCTCCCCCGAAAAGGGGAGCGGAAAGCTCCCGGTACGCTCGGCGCTATGGGGGTCTACTCTTTTTACGCGACTAAACCGATCACCACCGGAGAGGGCGGCATGGTGGTCACCCGGGACGGCGAACTGGCCCGCAGGATGAGCATGATGCGTCTGCACGGGATCGACAGAGACGTGTGGAACCGCTACACCTCCCGGAATGCTTCCTGGTATTACGAAGTCCGGGAACCGGGTTTCAAGTACAATCTGACCGATCTGGCCTCCAGTCTGGGCAGGGTGCAGCTGAGAAAGTCCGAAGGATTTCACCTGGCTCGAGAAAATATCGCCCGCATGTATTTTGAGGGACTAGGGGGACTGGATTACCTAAAACTTCCCGTAAGGGATGCGAATCATTCCTGGCATCTGTTTCAAGTGCGATTGGTGTTGCGGAAGTTGACCATCGACAGGGACCGTTTCGCCGATGCTCTGATGGAGATGGGGATCGGGGTATCGGTGCATTTCATCCCCCTGCATATCATGCCCTACTATCGCAGGACTTACGGTCTGAAGGAACGGGATTTTCCGATCGCCCTCAAGTGTTATTCCGAGACGATCAGCCTGCCGATCTATCCCGACCTGGCGGAGGAGCAGGTTCACAGGATCATTTCTGCGATCAAAGAGCTGGGCGAGCACAACTATAGAAAGCGATAGTCGGAAAACATCGGGATCCCGATGCCGGTTTTTGCCGTGATCGCCGGGCCGGCGTTGGCAACCGTGGCGTCTGCCCGGGGGATTGACTCACAGTGAAGAGTAATGAAACATGGATAGACTTATGACCGGTGAAAAACTGTTCGCGGAGCCGCAGTTGTTGGGGCAATCCGAGAGCCCGCCTCTGGTGAGTCTGGAGGGGGTTACGGTGAGGCTGTGGGATAGGCTCATCCTCCAGGATACGAACTGGCAGATCAAAACCGGCCAGCAGTGGGCACTCCTGGGGCCCAACGGGTCCGGCAAGACCGCTCTGGCCCGGGCCATCACCGGGGAGCTTCCCTGCGCCGCGGGACGAATTCGCCGCAACGTGGGCAACAACGGCTACGACGGGATCGGCCTGGTTTCCTTCGAGCTTCATCGCCGGCTCCTGGCTCGGGAGCTGAGCAAGGACCCGACCCGATTCGCCAGTGCCGCTGCACTCGACTTCACCACGGCCGGACGGACCATTCTGGGAGGAATCGCGGAGCCCGATCAGGCACAGTACCGGCGCCTGATCGAATTGTTCGGCATTGGTCATCTGGCCGAACGCCCCATGCGCTTTCTGTCCAACGGGGAGACGAGGAAGATACTCATCGCCCGGGCCCTGATGAGGAAACCGGAGCTGCTGATTCTGGACGAGCCTTTCGACGGGTTGGATACCGGTTCCCGGGAGCAGCTGGAAAGCTTCCTTAGAGCCCTGATCGGGGAAGGTGTACATCTGATCCTGGTCACCCACCGAACTGACGAGATAATACGGGAAGTGTCGCACGTGCTCAGTGTCAAGGATTGCCGGGTACTGTGGCAGGGCGAACGCGAGGAGGTATTGACCGCCGAAGCGCTTGCCACTCTCTACGGTAGCGACGATCCGCCCGCAGCATCACCCACCGTCCCGTCCTCCACTCCCGTCGGCAACCAGGAACCTCTGGTAGAGCTTAAGAATGTAACCGTGCGCTACGCAGAGGTGGTGGCTCTGCAGGATCTGGATTGGACCATGCGGCGGGGCGAGAACTGGGCCATTCTGGGTCCGAACGGTTCCGGAAAAACAACACTGATCAGCCTCATCTATGCAGATAATCTGCAGGCCTACAGCAATGACATCCACCTGTTCGGGAAAAAAAGGGGCAGCGGGGAGAGCATTTGGGAGATTAAGCAGCGCATCGGCCATGTATCTCCCCATCTACAGGTAAGCTACAGTCTGGACATGAAGGTCTTCGATGTGGTGGTATCCGGTTTTTTTGATTCGGTGGGTCTGTTCCGGCGGCCTACCGAGGCTCAAGGCACCGCCGCCGCGCTTTGGATCGAGCGCCTCCATATCGAGCATCTGAGCGATCGGGTGTTCAGCCAGCTCTCCTACGGGGAACGTCGCCTGGTGATCATCGTCCGCGCCCTGGTCAAAAGCCCGGAGCTGCTCGCCCTCGACGAACCCTGCCAGGGTCTGGACCCGGCCAACCGCCGGCAGGTCCTGGCCATGATCGATCGAATCGGTTTTGACACGCCCACCCACATCCTCTACGTGACGCACAGGCAGGATGAGATGCCCGAATGTATCACCGACACCCTGCGGCTCGACAGCGGCGCCGCTCGGCGGCAAAACGAATAAGAGACCAGGAACGAAAGGGCTCCCGAATCCCTGTTACCCAGGTAAACGGCGTACGGCGCCCAAGTCCGCCGAAGTCGCAAGCAGCGCGTACGCCTTGAGCGCCTCGGAAACGATCCGATCGCGGCCCACAGGAGTAAAGGCCGCCCCCCCCCGGGCTTCCTCTTTGCTCCGCCGCTCGGCCAGCTTCTGCTCCGACAGCTCCACCTGGATGGAACGGGCCGCGATATCAATGGCTATGATATCTCCGTCCTCAACCAATGCGATCGTCCCGCCGGCGGCAGCCTCGGGAGACACGTGGCCGATGGACAGTCCGGAGGTCCCGCCGGAAAACCTGCCGTCGGTAATCAAGGCGCACTCCTTGCCCAGGTGGCGTGACTTGATGTACGAGGTGGGGTAGAGCATCTCCTGCATGCCGGGTCCGCCCTTGGGACCTTCATAACGGATGAGCACCACATCCCCCGATTTCACCGAGCCGTCAAGAATCCCCTCGCAAGCCGTTTCCTGAGAATCGAACACCTTGGCCGGACCTTTGAAGCGGAAGATCGAGGGGTCCACGCCGGCGGCTTTAATAATGCACCCGTTGCGGGCGATATTGCCGAACAGCACGGCCAACCCGCCCTCCGGAGAGTAGCTATGAGCGATGTCCCGGATGCACCCCTTCTCCCGATCCAAATCCAAGGTTTCATATGCAGTGTTCTGGGAGCCCATGACCAGGTTCCGGCCGCCTCCCGGCGCCGCGGAGTACAGGGAACGGGCCTCGTCGCTGACCGATTCCGAGCGTATATCGTAGGTCTGCAGAGCCTGGGCCAAGCTCAGGCCGTCCGCACGTTTTACCGAGGTGTCCAGCAGGTTGCCCCGGGCGAGCTCGGCCATGATGCCCAGTATGCCCCCCGCCCGGTTGACATCTTCCACGTGGTAAGGCGAGCTGGGCGCCACCTTGCAGAGGCAGGGGATTTTTCGGGACAATGCATCGATGTCAGCCATGGTGAAATTAACCTTCGCCTCGTTGGCGATGGCCAGGATATGAAGCACCGTATTGGTGGAGCCGCCCATGGAGATGTCCAGGGCCATGGCATTCAGGAAGGCCGCCCTGGTGGCTATGGAGCGCGGCAATACGGATTCATCCCCGTGGAAATAGAAGCTTTGAGTCATCTCCACGATACGGGCGGCGGCTTTTTCGAACAGATGTGTTCGGATTTTGTGGGTAGCCACAACCGTGCCGTTTCCCGGAAGAGCCAGCCCGACGGCCTCGTTGAGGCAGTTCATCGAGTTGGCGGTGAACATTCCCGAACAGCTCCCACAGGTCGGACAGGCGATCTGTTCGATCTGCCGGATCTCCTCGTCCGATACCGACTCGTCCGCGCTCAGTACCATAGCATCCACCAGGTCGTAGTGTTTATCGCCGAGAACGCCCGCCTCCATGGGCCCGCCGGATACAAAGATAGTGGGGATATTGAGCCGCAGCGCCGCCATCTGCATCCCCGGGGTGATCTTGTCGCAGTTGCTGATACAGAGGAGGGCGTCCACCCGGTGGGCGTTGCACATGTATTCCACGCTGTCTGCTATCAGGTCCCGGGAGGGCAGGGAGTACAGCATCCCCTGGTGGCCCATGGCGATGCCGTCGTCTATGGCGATGGTGTTGAACTCGGCGGCAAAGCAGCCTTTGCTCTCCACCAGGCGCTTGACCTGCTGCCCGATCTCGTGCAAATGCACATGTCCGGGTACGAACTGAGTGAAGGAGTTGGCGATACCGATGACCGGCTGTCCGATCTGCTCCTCCTTCATCCCGTTGGCCCGCCACAGGCTGCGGGCGCCGGCCATCCGTCTCCCCGTTGTGGTAAGGTCACTCCTTAAAGGTATAGCCACGGCGAGCTCCCTATTCCTTCCAGTTTTCGGGTCTTAATGAACGTACCGCCGCACCGGCCCGCCACATCTCGGACTCCCGGATCTGCCTCAGCTCCTCGTCAAGCTTCTCCTGGTAATCCGGAGCACTGTTGGCCTTGATTACGATCGCCGTTTCCGTGCCGTCCATGACGGACTGGTACAGGTCCTTGAACACAGGCAGCACGGCCGCCTTGAAGCGAGGTTTCCAGTCCAGCGCCCCCCGCTGGGCGGTGGTGCTGCAGTTGGCGTACATCCAGTCCATGCCGTTTTCCGCCACCAGCCTGATCAGACTCTGGGTCAACTCCTCCACAGTCTCGTTGAACGCCTCGCTGGGGCTGTGCCCGTGCTCCCTCAGTACATCGTATTGCGCCTCCATCACGCCGGCCAGAGCGCCCATCAGAATCCCCCGCTCGCCGGTCAGATCGCTGCACACCTCCGCCTTAAAGGTGGTGGGGAACAGATAGCCAGATCCGATGGCGATACCCAGGGCCAGTGTCCTTTCCTTTGCCTTACCGGTATAGTCCTGGAAAACTGCATAGCTTGAGTTAATCCCGCTTCCTGCCAAAAAGTTTGAGCGCACACTGGCGCCGGAACCCTTGGGAGCCACCAGAATCACATCGATGTCCTCCGGGGGGATGATATCGGTCTGCTCCTTGTACACGATGGAAAAACCATGAGAAAAATACAGGGCGTCCCCCTTCTTGAGACAGGGCTTGAGCAGCGGCCATACCAGTTTCTGACCCGCATCGGAAATGAGGTACTGAATGATGGTCCCCTTGGTGGCCGCTTCCTCGATATCGAAGAGGGTCTTGCCGGGCACCCAGCCGTCGCTGACCGCCTTGTCCCACTCCCTCTTGAACTTGGGCGATTGTCCGATGATCACATTGAAGCCGTTATCGCGCATATTCAGCGACTGAGCCGGACCCTGCACGCCGTAGCCGATTACAGCAATGATCTCATCCTTCAATACCTCCCGGGCTTTCTCCAGAGGAAACTCCTCCCTCATCACCACGTTTTCCTCAACACCGCCGAAATCAATCTTTGCCACTTAATTTTCTCCTTCACCCGCTAAACGGATTTTGTCGGTATTATGTCACAGATTGAGTATTGATTGAAGCGTTATTTTCTTTTCCCTCGGAATCCCGCCAAGACTCCTTGTCATGTTGGACAGGCAAAAGTAGAATGAAGCCGCACCACCTATGCAGACTTTCATACAAGATATCGGTCCGAAGCGGGCTTTACGGGGGATCGTCTACCGTTCACCCTATCGCAAGGGCAAGATCACCCGTCTAAGAGTGCCTGCGCTTCCGAAAGGCTATTCCTGCGTACAGGCCCGGGACATTCCGGGCAAAAGCATTCTTTCCTACGCCGGCTATTCTCTTCCCATTCTCAGCAAGTCTGAGGTGCGTTACCTGGGAGAACCCCTGGTTCTATTCTGCGGACCGGATCCGGGGGTCCTGGCCGAGATCTGTGCTTCGGTTGAACTGAAGCTTAAAGAGGAAAGTCCGGTTGAATACAAGGATCTCTCCGGCCCGTACCGGGAGGGACAGATCATCAATGTGGCTCACGGCGATGTGGATCTGGCCTTCAGCCTGGCGGATCAGATCGTTGAAGGGGAGTATCGAACAGCCCGCCGAGAGCATTTCTATCCCGATACACAGGGAGCGGTCGCTTATTGGGACGGAAAGAACCTAAGCCTGTATGCGGCCACGCAGGACCCATTCGGACTGCGTTCGGCGATCTGCCACTGTCTGGATCTATCCCCCCGGAAGGTCAGGGTCGTTGCCGTGCCCGTTGGAAACTCGATGGAGGGTAAGCTTCTATCCTCCTTTCTGGTCGCTGCCCAGGCTTCATTGCTCGCCTATACCGCAGCAAAGCCGGTCGTACTGATCTATAACCGGGAAGAAGACCTGCTGTTCTCCCCAAAGAGTCCGGAATTCTTTATCCGGCAACAGACAGCTCTCGATCGGGAAGGGGGTGTCATGGCGGTGCGGGTCCAGATTTTTATGGACGGTGGCTGCTACCCGCCCAAAGATTGTGAAGCTCTCCGTCAGGCCGTTCATTCCGCCTGGGGTGCCTATCGCGTACCAAACATGGAGGTAATCGGGCGCACCCTGGTGACGGATTTCCCTCCTATCGGCAGTTTTCGGGCGTCGGGGCGCGCACAGGCGATTTTTGCGGCGGAGTTGCACAGCTCGCGCCTCGAGGAGATCGCCCAGCTCGGTCCGTACAAGTGGAAAAAGGAGAACCTGGTAAAGACGGGTCGAAAGGAAGGGCAGAACAAAGGGCATGGCCTCATGGCTCTCGCCGTGCTCGAGGAGGCGACGCGAATATCCGATTTTACGCGAAAATACTCCGCCTACTCCGCCGTCAAGAAGCGCCGCAAAACCATCGACCGGGCCGCCTATCCCCTGAGGGGCATCGGAATATCCCTGGCCGGCCAGGATGCTGATGGGATTTTAGAGTGCCTGCATAGTATCGAGGAGACCCGCAACACCTGTACGCTGAAGCTCGTTCTCGAGCGGGGAAAGCGAGTTCGGATCTTCACCTCCTTCGTCAATTGTGGTATGGGAATCCATGCTCTGTTCATCCACCGAGTAGCCACACTTTTAGATCTTGATCCGAGCAGGATTTCCGTGCAACCGGTGGATACACAAGAGGTGCCCGACACCGGTCCAACCACCCTGGCAAGGGCAGTGACCGTCGGCCTTCCTCTGCTCGAACAGTGTTGCCAGAATCTGCAGAAGAAGCGGAAGACCGCCACTGCCCCTATCGAGGTGCGGTGCAGTGTCTCGATGGACAAATTGCGCGCCCCCCTCCGGGGAAAAGACAAATCGAGGTACGACAGTGCGCAATCCGCGTGGGCGGCGACGGTGGTGGAGGTGGAGCTGGATCCCGTCAGTTTCCAGAGTATTTGCCGGGGTGTCTGGCTGGTTGTCGAAGCCGGAACCATCACCCACCGAAAGGCCGCTCTGCAGATCCTGGAGGGCGAGACTCTGCGAGCCTTGGGATCGAGCCAGCTTCAAGAATACCAGGGAACCATCAGCACCGGCCGGAAGCTGTGTTCGAATACCGATTTGATTCCCGGTGCGGAGCAGGTGCCTGAAATCCAGGTACACCTGCTTGAAACCCAGGAAGGACCGATGAAAGGGTATGAACAGCTTCCCCACCTTAGTGTACCCCCGGCCTACGCCGCGGCGGTCTGTCAGGCAACGGGACTCTATGTAGATCAGGTTCCGATTACAGCGGAGGTGATTCAGCAGTGCCTGGAAATGTAATCAAACTGCGCTTTACACTGAATGAAAAGCAGGTGCTCCTGCAGTGTCATCCCGGCACCCGGCTGCTCGACATTCTCCGCCACGACTTCGGCTTGAAGGGCACCCGGGAGGGATGCGGCCAAGGAGAGTGCGGAGCCTGTCTGGTGCTGATGAACGGACTATCCGTCAATTCCTGCCTGTTCCCGGCCTTTGCGTTGGCTGATTCCGAGATTATTACCATTGAAGGAATCCTGAGCCTCAAATCTTTCACCGATATCCGCAAGAGTATTACCGATACCCAGGCCTATCGCTGCGGGTTCTGCTCCTCCGGAATGCAGGTGGCTCTGGCAGCGCTGTTGTTGACAAACCGCGAGCCTAACGCGGGGCAGATACGCCGGGCTCTCTCGGGCAATCTCTGTGCCTGCGGAAGCTACAACGGAGTGGTGGAAGCGGTCCTTCAGAGCAGCAGCAGGAAACGAAGATATGGAAGAAGGTGAGAATGAAAGAAGTTAGGGTATTTCGCCCCAAGAGCCTCGGTGGAACACTGCGTCTCTACACCCGGAATCCCGATTCTCTCCTCTATGCCGGCGGAACGGAGATTATCCGCCGGGTTCAGCGGGGATCCGGGCGTGTGTTCGCTTTACCACAAAAAGTAATCTACCTGGGAAACGTTCAGGAGCTGAATCGTATCGCCCGCAGCCAACGCCACCTTGACATCGGTTCGGCACTGGATCTATCCAGGATTCTCAAGCTAGGTCGCAACGTTCTGCCTCCGGTATTGTTTGAGCCCCTTTCCGGAATTGCTACTCCCGCAGTACGCAATCTCGCCACCCTGGGGGGAAATATCTGTGCTCGGAGCTGCCGCGGTGACTCCCTGCCGGCGTTGAGCGTTATCGATGCTCAAGTGGAGTTGCGCACCGCCGGCTCAACTCGGTGGACCGCTGTCGGGAGCTTCCTCAATCGGAGAGGCCGACCGCGGCTGCGACCGGGAGAAATCCTGACCAGGATCCGTGTGCCCCTGGAGGAGTGGGATTTCGCCCTGTTTCGTAAGGTAGGGGGCAGGCAACGGCTCGGGCGCAATACCCTGAGCTTCGCCGGCGTGGCCCGATTCCCCAAGGGGAGTATCGAGGTTCTACACTTCTGTTTGGGAGGTTTGAAGACCCCGGTTCTCCGTGTGCCTGGTTTGGAGTCCCGCCTGAAGAACGCCTCCATACCCGTGTCGACCAAGTTGATCGATTCCCTGCTTGCCGACCTGGATGCCGCCCTTGGGAATGAGGTGGAGGACTCCCCGGAAGGGCGCTACAGGAAGGCGACGGCTCTACGCCTGTTTCGCTGGTTCATGGAGAAGGTGAACTCCCGAAGTCTGGAAATGTTGTAGACAGGCCTCAGAGATCTTCTCCTTGGCAAGGCAACCATGGTACTATAGACTACAGAGACTCATGATATAGAGAAAAAAAAACGCTCCACAGCTGCAGCGGGAGCTGTAACCCGGAACATGTCAGATTTTGTACACCTTCACAACCATTCCGATTTCTCCCTTCTTGACGGTGCCGCGTCCATAGAAAGCCTCGTTGCCAAAGCCAAGGACCTGGGGATGCCCGCTTTGGCGCTTACCGATCACGGAAACATGTTCGGGGCGCTCAAGTTTTATCTCGAATGTCGCAGACAGGATATCAAACCGATTATCGGTTCAGAGTTCTATATCGCCCCCGAGTCGAGATTCACCAAGACGGGAAGTGAAGGTGGAGCCCGCTACTATCATATCGTGCTGTTAGCCCGGGATGTGGAGGGATATCAAAATCTTCTCCAGCTTTCCACCCGCTCCTACCTGGAGGGTTTTTACTACAAGCCGCGGATCGATGACGAGCTTCTCCAGCAGTACAACCGTGGCCTAATTGCCCTTTCCGGCTGTATGGGAGGGCAGATACCCCGGCTCATTCTGGACGGTCAGTTGGATACGGCCCGGGAAAAAGCGTTGTACTACAATGAGCTGTTTGGCAAGAACAACTTCTATCTCGAGATTCAGAATCAGGGCATACCGGAACAGAAGACCATTCTTTCCGGACTCTCGGGACTATCCGAGCAGACAGGGATCCCTCTGGTGGCCAGTAACGACATTCACTACACAAATAAGGAGGATGCCTACGCCCAGGATATTCTGATCTGTATCGGGACCGGCAAGAAGGTCAGCGAGGGTAAACGCCTTAAATTCGCCTACCCTGAGTTTTATTTCAAGAGCCGGGAAGAGATGGCTCGTGCTATCCCTGAGTTTCCCGAAGCGCTGAAGGCGACCAGAGCCATCGCCGAGATGTGCAATCTTGATATTCCCCTCCCGGGACCGCTGCTGCCGCACTACGAGGTCCCGCAGGGTTATACCCTTGAGAGCTATTCGTCCGAACTGGCCCACCGTGGTCTCAAGGAACGCTATCCCAACCCAAGCCAGGAAATCCGAGATCGCCTGGAATATGAGCTTTCCGTCATCAACTCGATGGGCTACATGGGGTATTTCCTCATCGTCTGGGATTTTATTCATTTTGCGCGGGAAAAAGGGATACCCGTGGGACCGGGCAGAGGCTCCGGGGCCGGTTCTCTGGTAGCCTACGCACTGAAGATCACCGACATTGACCCCCTAAAATATGGGCTGCTGTTCGAACGCTTTCTTAATCCGGATAGGATCTCTATGCCGGATTTTGATATTGACTTCTGCTACGAGGGACGATCGGCGGTAATCGACTATGTTCTACGTAAATACGGAAGTGACCGGGTTGGGCAGATCATCACCTTTGGAACATTGAAAGCCCGTGCGGTCATTCGGGATGTAGCCCGGGTGTTGGATTTTCCCTATGCAGAAGCCGATGCCATCGCCAAGCGGGTACCCATAGGACCGAAGATGAATCTGCGAACCGCCATGAAGTTGGACCCGGAACTGTCGCAGATGGCCTCGAAGGGGGAGAACTATAAAAATCTTCTAGATGCCAGCCTGAAGCTGGAAGGCTTACACCGTCACGTTTCGACCCATGCGGCGGGAATCGTGATCAGCCAGCGGGATTTGACTCACTATGTACCACTATATCGGGATCCAAAGACTCTGACCGTATCTACCCAGTACTCCATGGACTATCTGGAAGACTGCGGCCTGGTGAAGATGGACTTTCTGGGTCTCAAGACCCTCACCATCATCAAGAACACCATCCAGCTTCTCGAACGTCGAGGGGTGGATCTGGATATCACTCAAATCCCGGAAAATGATCCCGAGACCTTTCGACTTCTCGGTGACGGCCGCAGTACCTGCATCTTTCAGTTTGAGAGCCAGGGGATGCAGGAGATCCTGAGGAAATCCAAGCCCACATCGATCCCCGATTTGATTGCCTTGAACGCCCTGTATCGTCCCGGTCCGATGGAGTATATAGACCAATTCATCGATGCCAAGACCGGAAAAAAACAGATCCAATACCCCTTGCCGGAACTCGAACCGATCCTCAAAGAAACCTACGGAGTGATTGTATATCAGGAGCAGGTGATGGAGATCGCCCGTCAGGTCGGGGGGTACTCCTTGGGGGAGGCGGATATCCTTCGCCGCGCTATGGGCAAGAAGAAGGTGGATGTTATGGCCCGGCAGAAGGTAAAGTTCCTAAAAGGCGCCGTGGCCAAGGGATACTCGAGTGCCCAGGCGGAGAAGATCTTCGAGCTCCTCGTGCCCTTTGCCGGGTATGGGTTCAACAAGTCCCACGCAGCGGCCTATTCCCTGCTGGCCTATCAGACCGCCTACCTTAAAGCGAACTATCCGGCGGAGTTCATGGCAGCCAACCTGACCAACGAAATCAATTCCACGGATAAATTGTCCGAATATATATCCGAAGCCCGTGCCATGGGATTGGAGGTTCTGCCGCCGGATATCAATCTATCCGAACAGGATTTCACGGTCCGGGATGGAAAGATCGTTTACGGGCTTCGGGGCATAAAAAACGTCGGTAGTGCGGCGGTGGACCATATCCTCGAAGAGCGAAACAGCGGCGGGGAGTTCAAAGACCTTCTGGGATTCTTGAAACGTCTCGACCTGAAGACCGTCAACCGCAAAGTCGTGGAAACACTGATCCGCTGCGGTGTCTTCGATAGTCTCGGCGCCACCAGAGCTTGCTTGCTCAATAATCTGGACAGGATACTAGAGACGGTGAACGGCTACAAGGAAATCCAGAAATACGGGCAGACCACGCTTTTTGACCCCTTGGAGATCGAGGAGGCTCCTCTGACTCTTGATCCGTACGAGGAATGGCCGGTCCTTGAAATGCTCACCCATGAAAAACAGAATCTGGGTTTCTATTTTTCCGGTCACCCCCTCGACAAATACAGGAAACATATTCAAAATCACGGGAACCTCGATCTCAGTAGATCTTCCGGCGCGTCTACACAGAGCACGTACACGGTGATCGGTATCTTGAAGGAGATACGGGAAATCACCACCAAAACGGGCCGGCTCATGGCCTTCGCCCAACTGGAGGATTTTCGCGGCACTATCGAGTTGGTATTATTTTCCGATGTGTACGAAAAAACCAGAGAACAGTTGGCGGAGGACAGCGTCGTAGCGGTGCGGGGGCGAATCGATAAAAGCCGGGGCGATCCCAAGCTGATCGTTGAATCACTGCTTGATCCGGAAGGATTGAAAGTACAGGCCGCTCGGGCGATCCACGTGCGCTTTGCCGCCGACGGAGTTAGAGAGGAACAGTTCCTGAGACTTCGGGATTTTATAGTAGGGCGACCGGGGGGCTGCGGGGTGTATTTTCATATTCAGGGAAATGGCGACAGCGGGGATATCGTGATCAAGGCCTCCCCCCACATTACCCTGTCGGCGCAGGATCAGGTACTGGCGGAAGTTCGTGATCACCCGTTGGTGGAGGAAGTATGGAAAGAGTAACGGTAGGCCTGGTTGGCCTGGGCATCGTTGGCTGCGGCTTCTACGCGCTGATGAAACAAAACGGCGACCATTTTGCCAGGAAAATGGGCACATCCGTGGAGATCACGAAGGTCGCGGAGATCGACACGGCCAGGGCCGAAAAACAGGTCTCCAAGGATGTCCTTGTCAACGACTACCGTCGCGTTATCGAAGATGATGGGATCCAGGTCGTGATCGAGCTGGTCGGCGGCACGGGGGTTGCCTACGACATTATCCGATCCGCAATCGAGCGTGGAAAACATGTAATCACCGCCAACAAAGCGTTGCTCGCTTTGCGGGGTGCGGAGTTGTTCGCCCTGGCCCAGGAGAAAGAGGTCGAGCTTAAATTCGAAGCTGCCGTGGGAGGTGGAATCCCGATCATCAAGGTGGTTCGGGAGAGCCTGGTTGGCAACCGGATCGACAAGGTCATGGGTATCCTCAATGGAACCTCGAACTACATTCTCACTCGGATGAGGGAACAGCAGCTGCCATTCGAGGAGGCCTTGAAAGAGGCTCAAGGCGCCGGCTTTGCCGAAGCCGATCCGACTCTTGATGTGGGTGGCGGGGATGCGGCTCACAAGATCAGCCTCCTGGCCAGCTTCGCCTTCGGCGGTTGGGTGGACTATCGGAAGATCCTCTGCGAAGGCATCACCGCCGTGACGCCGGGGGAGATCGAGTTCGCCGCCTCGGCGGGCTTCGCGGTCAAGCTTATTGCCTCGGCCATGCTCGTCGACGGGAAGCCCGCAGTCACCGTGTTTCCCGCTCTTATTCCGACCCAGCACCCGCTGAGTTCGGTGCGAAACGAGGTGAACGCGGTGTTTGTCGAATGCGATTTTCTCGGACCCGCGCTGTTTGTGGGTCGGGGGGCGGGGGGCAATGCTACCGCATCATCCGTCGCTTCGGACCTTGGTGATCTTGTACGGGCTTTGGTGCTCCACGCCAAGCGGGGAGGGTATCCCTTCGATCCCCGCCGCACCCTGGAACTGTATCCGGATCAGGAGTTGGAGTACCGGTTTTTCTTTCATTTTATCACGGAGAATCGCCCGGGGATCTGGGCAACCGTGACAAGCCGCCTGGCGGAGAACGGCATCAATATCGAATCGGTGCATCAAAAATGGGAGGATCGCAGCAAACCTTCCGATCTGTATGTCCTCGTTGACGAGGCCAGGGAAGAGCAGGCCAGGAAAGCCCTTCAGGAGGTCTGTTCGGCATCGGGTATCTCTTCGGAATCTCGATTTTACAGGATCCTGCCGCTGTAGAGTGCGACAGGTGTGTGTCTATAGAAGAGGAGGTTGAGTTTTGTCTATCTGGCGTTTTTTGACCGGAGTCATCTATGTTTACATGATTCTGCTGGTTTTACGCATACTTCTGTCCTGGTTTCGGGGCGCGGCCTTTGGGAAACCCTGGGAGCTGCTGGTCCGAGTCACCGATCCCTACATGTCGTTGTTCTCCCGTATTCGCTTCCTTCGTCAGGGCATGTTCGACTTCACCCCGATCGCGGCGATCCTGACCCTCGTTGTCGGTCTCAACGTGATCCAGTCGATTCAACGATTCGGGACGATTACGGTGGGCAGATTTCTGGGCATCGTGACCGGCGCTGTCTGGTCCGGCCTTGCCTTCCTGCTCGTATTGTTTTTGATACTAGCCATTGTTAGGGCGATCGCCCTGGCTGTTCGTCCCGGTCAGGAGACCCAGATCACCAGTGCGGTTGGAACGATGGTAGAGCCGGTGGTATCTCTGGTGCGCCGGATTTTCGCCCGTCCCATGACCGATCCCCAGTACCTCTACCTGACGATCGCTTTTCTGTTTGTCGTCCGTCTTCTCGGCGGGTATCTTGTCGGTTTGCTGATCAGGTTTTTCTACACCCTGCCGATCTGACCCGATGTATCTTCATGAATACCGACAGGGGGTCGAGGAGATACGCGGAATCGGTCCGGTACTCCGACGGCGCTTCGAACGTCTCGGTATTCTCACCGTCGCCCAGCTTCTGGGGCATTATCCCAGGGATTATCAGGATCGCCGCAGCCGGGACAACCTGGCTATGGCGAGCCAGAAGGAGCGGGTGAACGTTCTGGTTCGAGTTCGCTCCCGAGTTTGGATGGGCAAAGGCTACAGGAAAACGTTGAAAGTGATCGTGGAGGATGACACCGCTCAGGCCGCTCTGCTGTGTTTCGGGCGGGGCTATCTCTCCCGGGTGTTTCTTCCCGGAACTTTGTTCTGGGTGTGGGGCAGATTCCAAACGCGGAATTCAGAGCTTCAGACGAGCGATTTTGAAATCGAGGCGCACGAACCGGGACGGGAGAGCGCCGAGTATGCCAAGATCCTGCCGGTTTATCCTCTGACCGAGGGCTTGAGCCAGAATGCGGTCCGACAGGCCATGGCCAGAGCTCTGGAAAAGGTTGGAACGAACCTGGAGGAGGAGCTGCCCCAATCCTTGAGGGAAAGGCGGGGTTGCCTGCCTAAAAACCAGGCCCTTCAGGGCATACACTTCCCCGAATCCACGCAGCAGCTCGAACAGGCACGGCTATCCCTGGTCTACGAAGAACTCTTGCACTATCAACTGCTGCTGGGTTGGAATCGGCTCGCCCGCCGCTGCGTTCAGCGTTCTCGAGCCAAACATCATGGGACTCTCAAAGCAGCCCTGCTGGATCGGCTGCCCTTTGCCCTCACTACCGATCAGCTTCGGTCCTTGAGCGAAATCGAGGCGGACCTGTTCTCCTCCCATCCAAGCATGCGCCTGCTTCAGGGCGAGGTTGGCAGCGGTAAAACCCTGGTCGCCCTGGCGGCGGCATTGTCGGTGATCGAGGTTGGAGAGCAAACAGCCTTCCTGGCGCCGACGGAGCTTCTGGCCCGGCAGCACGGGGACAATGCGGCGGGCCTTCTCGAGCCTCTGGGAGTTAATGTGGCCTTCTTGTCGGGAAACGTTCAGGGTGCTGAGCGTAAGCTTCTGTTGGGCAGTCTCAGGGCTGGAGAAATCGACCTGTTGATCGGTACCCACGCCCTGTTTTCCGAGGCGGTACACTACAAGAAGCTGGGACTGGTGATTGTCGACGAGCAGCATCGCTTCGGAGTCCGGCAGCGCCGGTCTTTGCTTGCCAAAGGCGATCATCCCGACCTCCTGCTCATGACAGCCACTCCGATTCCCCGTACCCTGGCCCTCAGTGCTTTCGGGGATTTGGAGTTGTCGGAGATCCGTACACTCCCTCGGGGCCGCAAATCCGTGATCACTCACCTGGCTCGTCAGGGAAACGAGGCCAAGGTTTATCAGAGGGTCCGCCAGGAGGTGGCAAAAGGAGGGCAGGCCTATTTCGTGTATCCCCTGATCGAAGAATCCCAGGCTCTGGACCTCAAAGATGCAGAGCGGATGTATGATACCTTGAAGAGAGAAGTATTTCCCGATCTGCATCTGGAGCTGATCCACTCCCGCATCCCGGAGGAGGAGAAGATCCGCATCATGGCGGAATTTGTCGCCGGGGAGGTCGACATCCTCGTTGCCACCAGTATCTTGGAAGTAGGAGTGGATGTTGCAGGTGCAAGTTGTATCGTGATCGAACATGCCGAACGGTTCGGCCTGTCAAACCTGCATCAGCTGCGGGGCAGGGTGGGGCGAGGCAAGAGGCAGTCCTACGCCTTTTTGGTCTACAGCACAAACCTCACCGATACGGGGATTGCCCGCCTCAAGGCGATCATGAACTCCAACGACGGGTTCGTTATCGCCGAGCAGGACCTGAAAATCAGGGGACCCGGTGAGTTTCTCGGTTTGAAACAATCCGGATTTCTGGCCTTCGGGCTTGCCGATCTGGTTGGCGATTGGGATTTGTTTCTGCTGGCTCGAGAGGATGCCCGGGAGATTCTGGAGCGAGATCCCGGATTGCTCGCACCCCAGCACAGAAGCTTGAGCCAGGCGCTTCAAGTTCAAGGAGCCCGCCTTTGAGGATTACCGGCGGATTATATAAGGGAAGAAAGTTGATCTGTCCCTCAGGGGTGATTCGACCCGCCATGGACAGGATGCGGGAGTCCATGTTCGCCATCCTCGGAGACATCCGGGGATATTCCTTCCTCGATCTGTACTGCGGGTCCGGATCAGTCGGCATCGAAGCGGCTTCCCGGGGCGCCGAGCCGGTGGTATTTGTCGAAAAAGACCGGGGCAAACGCTCCATCCTTGCCCGCAACGCCTCCTTTGTCGAGGAGCACATCGAGTTCCACTTCCTGCCGGTGGAGCATTTCTTGAGGCGGGTGAAACTGAATTTCGATCTCATTTTTCTCGATCCCCCCTTCGGCCAAAAAGGTAAAGTCGAGGTCCTTGAGCTGATCGAAGCCAGAGGAATCCTGGTCCAAGCGGGCACGCTTATCATCCACGTTCCCAAGGAACAGGAGGAGGATTTCCCCCAGGTCATCCCGCCGCACGATGGTACCGCCCGAAGCCGGCGGCTTTGCCTGGATGACCGGCGCCTGTACGGGAGATCGCTCCTGCTGCTCTACAGGTGCATACTATGACAACCAATTTATTCACGGACTGAATGTCAATTATACGAAGCATAATCCAGCCTTGGAGGCAAGCGGCTGCGCGCCCCGGGCCGATATTTCCGACTTCTCCCTTGGCTTTGCAGAGGGCAGCCTGGCCAAGATGATCTCCAAGGGTATCAAGGTTGGCTCCTGCATACAGGCCGCCGGGATGAAACCCCGTATGCCAAGGCCACCTTCCAGAGCCCCGGCGAACAATATGTGCGTAAGCACTGCTTTGTCCATATCCAGATTGACGCGCGCTGATGTCGATGATAACATTGTACAGTGGGATTGCTTGAGGACATTCGGTCCAAAATCCGGCAACGACAGTACGAGTTTTCCAAGCACGCCGTGGATCAGAGCATCATTCGTAACATCAGTGTGGAGGAGCTTGAACAGGCAGTTGCGTATAGGAGCGAAGTAATTGAAGATTATCCCGAGGATAAATACGGTCCGAGCTGTTTGATCCTGGGATTTACTAATTCTGGACGGCCTTTACATATTCAGTGTAGCTATCCGGATCGACCGCTGATCAAGATCATCACCCTCTACGTACCAAGTATAGAATTCTGGGTTGATTTCAGGACCAGAAGGTAGTCCTAATGAGGTGAGAGAATGCAAGAAACAATGATTGAAACCGAGGTGACATACACAATTGAACACGGCGGGAAGGTGTACATTATCGAACACGTCCCGGCTCGGGTGAGTAGAGAAACCGGTCAACAGTACTTCTCCCCCGAGACGGTTGAGCACATCCAGGCGCTCATCAAGAGCAACAGGCAACCGGATAAAGTGGTCGAAACACCGGTCTACAAGTATGTTTAACAAGAGAACTCACCATCGAAACCGATGATGCCTCCCGGCTCGGGTGAGTAGAGAAACCGCGATGTAAAACTGTTTGCCTCAAGCTTTTCCTGTGGTTATATTGACTGAGATACTTTACAAAACTCTGCAAATATTGTAGTATATTCGGCGGATTTCGGCGT
>CAZBXU010000066.1:0-19254 GCA_964495755.1 uncultured Spirochaetaceae bacterium
ACTCCGATTCGATCAGTCTTTTGAAATAATACCATGATAAATGATTATGAGACCAACCGGTAAACCGGAGTACTACTCGACGAGCTGCCGAGAGCCATGCCCAGGCGCATGCTAAACGGCCGGGCTCTGGTGAAGCCCGGCCGAACAGCTTTTAGTTATTGAGCGGCGTTTTCAGGGGTGATGAGTTTTCCGTTGATTTTGTACCACTTCTTGCTGGGTTTTGTGCCTGCGAAGTAGTCTTTTATCAGCGCCACCAGGTCTCGGGCCATTCCGTCGAAATCCTGCTTGACCGAGGCGATAAAAGGTCCACCTTTAAGAATCTCCGCTTTGGCAAAATCGGTACCGTCGATCCCGACCACCTTTATTTCATCGCCTCTCCCGGCCTTTTCGATAGCCTGGGTGGCACCGAAAGCAGGCTCGTCCCAGCCGGCCCAAACTCCCGCTATGGAGCCCGCCTTAGGATAAGCGGTCAAGAGGTCTTCCATATTCTTTCTGGCATTTTCAACAGGACCTGGAACCTCAATATGGATTCGCTCTATGATCTTGATATCGGGGTACTTTTCCAGGGTTTTCACAGCCCCGACAGCCCGTTCCCTCACTCCGGGATGAGGATCGTGGGTGAACAGGATGACGTTTCCCTTTTTCCCGATTCCCTCGGCAAGCGCCTGGGCACTTTTCGTTCCCAGATCCGTATTGTCTGAAGTGACGTTTAACAGCACCCCGTCTGTCACTCCGGCATCGAGACCGAAGACAGGAATGCCTGCCTGCTCAGCCGCTTCCAGCCCCTTGGTCATCTGCACGGGATCTCCCATTCCCAGGACCACGGCATCTACACTTTGAGCAACCGCATCCTGGATCCGGCTCACCAGGAGGTTGAAGTCTCCCGCCGTGTCGGAGACCGTAACCTTCCAACCCTCCTGAGTCGCATAACTTTTGAATCTTTCGATCACGAAGGCGGTGGTGGCGTTGGCCATGTAAGGGGTAACCACCGCCACGGTCTTCGTTTCCACGGCGCCCTCTTTCTGGCCTCCGGAGAACAGCGGTACCGCAGCAGCGGTAAGTAAGAGCACCAGACCAATTGCGACAATCTTCTTTCTCATTTTCTCCTCCTTCAAGGAAATATTTTTTTTATCCTCCCTTACCGGGAGGTGTCTGCCATAATTCTTAACTCCGCTAAGGCGGAAAACAGATCCTTCAATGCCGGGTACGTGTTTCTAAAGCTGAGATAAATCCTGTCGTAGAGTTCTTTTCGACGCCGATCCGGTTTGAATTGCTTCTTGACCTTGAGAACGTCCCCCAGGGACAGGTAGCTGGAGAACCAACCCAAGGATCGCCCTGCGATAATGGCCGAGCCTTTTGACCCTACATCTTCTTCATCTTCAATCGTAAAAACATCGCAGCCGAATACATCGGCAAAGATCTGGGACCACAGATCGGATCCGGCGCCTCCTCCGACCAGGATCAAGGCGCCGCCCCGACCTGATCTGCCCGGGATCGCTTCTCGGATCGAACGCATCGACAGGGCGACCCCTTCGAGCACCGCCCGGTAGAGCTGTCCTTGTCCGGTCGTCCGGGAAAGGCCTATAAAACATCCTCGAGCTTGCGGATCTTTGAAGGGAGATCTTTCTCCCGCCAGCCAGGGTAAATACAGAACGCCGTTCGAGCCGGCCTCAACATCAGCGGCAGCCTTTTCGAACAGATCGTAGCGGTCGGCCTGTTCTGAAAAGCTGCTGATCGTTTTCAAAGCCCATTCCAGGTTACCGCCGGCCAACAGCATCGGACCAACATGGATCAACCTGGACGGATCGGGATGACAAAGATTGTAGATCCCGGTCTCGGGGTCTGCCAGTGAATCGTTGTCGGTGCTTTCGGCAACCCAGCCGCTGGTTCCCAAATAGCAGTAGGTTGAACCGGGCTCTCCCGCTCCGGCTCCTACCGTTGCCGAGCCGACATCTCCGGATCCGTGTAAAACAGGTACTCCTTCCGGAATACCGAGAAATGAGGCGGCCTGGGGTCCCAGGGTTCCGTCGCGGTTGTCTGCCCGGACCAGACTCGGAAGCCAGTCGTCCCGGATGTCCAGCTCATGCAGCAAGCCTTTAGCCCAGCATCGGTCCCGGATATCCATCAGGCCCGTAGTGGAGGCCGTCGTGTAATCCGTGTTTCCGGATCCCGTCATGCGGAAGGAAAGATAGTCGTGGGCGCCCAACAGCAAGGTGTCCGCTTTCCGGTAGAGCTCCGGAAGGTGCTTCTTGATCCAGAGTACTTTGGCCAGGAGGCTCGAGCCGTCCTGGACATTTCCCGAGCTCGCAATCAGACGTTGCCTTCCCACACGAGATTCGATTTCCTCGATCTCGACGGTGGCGCGGGTATCCACATACAGGATTACCGGGTGCATCACCTGCCCGTTTCGTAGCAGAATCAGATCCTGCATCTGACCGCCGAGAATAACGGCTTCGATGGCTTCATCGATGATATGGGACTTTACGGCTGTTAACGCCTCCTTGAGCGCTCGCCACCAATCTTCCGGGTCCTGTTCCACACAGTTGCCCGTCTGGTGCAAAGCATAGCCGGCCTGAGCCTTGGCCAGCAGTTTCCCGGAGTCATCGAACAGGGCCGTCTTGGTGGCCGTGGTCCCTACATCAACGGTGATGATCTGCTTCATGAGTCAGCCCTTTCCCGAAAGCGCTCTCAAGATCTCCAGAATGAATTGCTGCGCTCTTTCCCTGCCTTCAGCCGCAACCTCCACCAGGGCGGTACCGATGATGATCCCATCGGCTCCCTCTGCCTGCAGTTTTCGAGCATCCTCGGCTGAATGAATGCCGAAGCCCACCGCTACCGGTAGGCTGCGCCTTCCTGCGATTTCTTTTACCCGTTTCAGTCTGCCTGCGATCTCGTGATCGATCCGGATGTGTTTCCCCGTGCTTCCCTCGTAGGCTTGAAGGTACAAAAACCCCTCAGCCGAAATCACTGTCTCCTCGATCTCTTCATCCCGCATGCGCGCGGAGACAAATCCGATCGGCTTTAGTTCGTGGCTGGTGGCACGCAGGGCAAAGGAGCTCCATTGCTCAGGCGGCAGGTCGGGTACGAGTACGGCCTGGAAATGGTTACGATTGAGGCCGGAAAGCACCTTCTCGATGCCGACCTCCACCAGGGTTGTGTGGTAAATCATGCCGATACCGACAAGATCGGAGGAATGAAGTGCATCCCCGGAAATCGAGGTCGCCCGTGCAAAGGTCAAACCCCGTTCATGCACCCGGTTCAAGGCCGAGGATATCACCTGTCCGTCGAGAAAAGGATGCTTTGTCGGAATCCCTATCTCTATACATTGCAGGCCGGCCGTCGCCAGGGAGGAGAGGATGGACTGAAACTCCTCCGGGTCGGGAAATCCTGCAGGCAGGTATCCGATGAGCGCAGCATGTCCGCTGTTTCTGCCGTTGTTGAAGATGCCCTCAAGAGTCACCGGATCAACCTTTCTTGGCCAGGCTGGACATGAGCACGGCAAGGATGATGATGATTCCTGTGAGGATGGACTGAACGTAGGTGTTCACACCGAGAATATTCAAACCGTTGCCCAACACGCCCATGATCAACACCCCCAGAATGGTTCCCAGGATATGGGCTTCTCCCTCTCGAAACACGGTCATGCCTAAAAACACGGCAGCCGCCGCGTTCAGCATGAAGGGATTTCCCGCCTGAGGATGGGCGGAAAACAGACGGCTGGTCAGCACGATCCCGCCCAGGGCCGCTCCCAGGCCGGAGAAGGCGAAAGCCAACAGGCGGGACAGGCGCACATTGATTCCCGACAGGTAAGAGGCTTCCGAGTTGCCGCCGATCGCGTAGAGTCTCCTGCCGTAGGTTGTCTGCTCGAGCAGGACCCAGATTAGAAAGATAGCCAGGCCCATGAAGAATACCGGGATGGGTATCGGTCCGAGGGTCCCCTGACCGATCCAGCGGAAAGACTCGGAGAGACCGAAAATCGTTGCCCCGTTGGTTACCAGCAGGGAAACGCCTCCGTAGGCGGTCATGGTGGCCAGGGTGGCGACGAAGGCCGACAGCCCCCCGTAGGCGACGAGCACGCCGTTGATCAGGCCTCCGCAGATCCCCAATCCCAGGCCGGCGAGGATGCTCGGCAAAACACCGAAGCCGCTCTTCATGAAGAGGGCGGTCACCACGCCGATAAGGCTGGCCAGGGAGCCGACAGACAGATCAAAATCACCTGTGATCATGACGACGGTCACTCCGGCGGACACAATGGCGAGGGTGGCGATCTGTTCGATTACGTTCCTGATGTTCTGCCAGCGCGGAAACACATCAGGTCTCAGCACCGCAAAAACCAAACAGAGAAGCAGGAATCCGAGGATCGTACCCCACCGTTTCAGAAAAAACGTGCCTGTCATCTTGCGTTCTGAAAGCAAGTTATTCGTCCTTTTCATCGTGATCGATCCTCCCATAGCAGTAGCTCAGCAATCGCTCCTGATCTAATCCCTCGCCGGCGATCAGTCCTTTCTGCTCGCCCCGATGCAGAACGAGCAGCCTGTCCGAGAGTCCGAGAAGCTCGCTGAAGTCCGAGGATGCGAGTAGAATTGCAGCTCCCTCGGCGGCCATGTCGCGAATGACGGAGTAGATCTCGAAGCGGGCCCCCACGTCCACTCCCCGGGTAGGTTCATCGAGAAGGAGAACAAGGGGCCGGCGAAGCAGGCATTTGGCGAATACCACCTTTTGCTGGTTTCCTCCCGAGAGGTTTCTTACAGGGAGATGGTAGCCTGCTGCTTTGAGCTTTACAGATTCGCCGATGCGCTCTGCCGCGGCTCTCTCATTTTGGCGGTCAACAAACAGGCCTCTGGCCAGCTGCTTGAGGTAGACCAGGGAAATGTTTTCATAGACGGACCGTCCGAGTACCAGCCCCTGGGTTCTGCGCTCTTCCGGAACGAGGACGATCCCCTTATCGATCGAATCCCAGGGTGAACGGGGAGTGAAGGGCCGGCCGTTTAGGAGAATCGATCCGGCCGTGACGGCATCGACGCCGAAGAGCATGCGCAGAAGCTCCGTCCGGCCGGCCCCGACCAGGCCGGCGATCCCCAATATTTCACCACGGCGCAGCTTGAAGGATACGCCGTCCACCAGAGCGCCTTTCAGCCCGTTTACCTCGAGCACGACCTCTCCGGCTTTAGATTTCCGCGGGGGAAAGGCGGATACCAGGTCGCGGCCGATCATTTTTCGAATCATGCTTTCCTGATCCAGGTTCTCCGTGTTCCAGGTGCCTACGACCGTTCCATCCCGCATCACGGTTACCCGGTCGGTGAGCTGAGCGATCTCTTCGAGTTGGTGGGATACGTACACGATGGTCGCTCCTTCCTGCTTGAGGGCCTGCATCACGGCAAAGAGTTGATCTTTCTCGTGATCCGTCAGCGCGGCGGTCGGCTCATCCATGAAGTAGATCGAGGCGGAAACGGCAAAGGCTCGGGCTATGGCCACCATGGCCTGGTTACCCGACGGGAGCCGGCTTACGGGAAGGTTCAGCGGTATATTGACCCGGAGTCGATCAAAGATCGATTTGGTTTTTTGCCGCAGTTTCTTCCAGGAGATCGTGCCGAATGGATTCCTCGGATAGGTGTGCCCGAGGAACACGTTTTCCGGGCCGTTGAGGTACGGGATCAAGTTCAGTTCCTGGTGTATGAAGGAAAGGCCGAGCCGGTGAGCATCCCTGCCGGAACGGATCTGCACCTGATTTCCGTCCAGGAAGATCCGCCCCTCATCCGCCTGTGTCACCCCGGCGAGAATTTTTATCAGGGTCGATTTTCCCGCTCCGTTTTCTCCGATCAATCCGTGCACCTCGCCTCTGTTGATGGAGAGATTCACCTGGTTCAAGGCAAGTACTCCCGGATATCGTTTGACGATTCCCCGAAGCTCCAAAGCTTTCCTGTTTCCCTGCATCACCAATCCTCCCAGACATCCGGGTCAACAAGCCGCTCCAAAGGATCCTGCTCCTGTGCCAGGCTCACACTGTAATGAAACCGGCTCTGGGGTCCCAGTCGTTGAGAAGTGAGGAATATCCTGCTGCCAAGCAGATAAGCCTCGTCATAGAGGATTGCCTTTCCGGCCAGATTTGAGCTGAGCCTGAGCGAAAGAAAGGCCGAAGCACCTTCCGGCTGCCGAAGGAGCACCGCCGCTTTT
This sequence comes from uncultured Spirochaetaceae bacterium, assembly GCA_964495755.1. GTDB lineage: Bacteria > Spirochaetota > Spirochaetia > SZUA-6 > DRHE01 > JAFGQJ01. The sequence goes on from CAZBXU010000066.1 coordinate 6,175, forward strand.
TTTTTCAAATTCACCGGACGGATGATCTCGTGGCCGCGTATTGGAATTTGTCCGGAGGTTTCACCTAAGAACGAATAAAGCGATTTGTCTTCCGTATAGTTCTGCACCACATCGGAGTACCGGATGGGAATGTAGGATCGTTGGAGTACGATAGGTTGTTCGCCGAGGAGCCTCAGCCGGATGATGCGACACACCCCTTCATTAGCGGCTGCAGAGAAAAGCTCGGATATCTTTTCATCCTCAACTGAAAGCGATTTTTCAACGATCTTGGTAGAGATCCTGATACTGTGCTCTTCCATTTCATTCTGGAAGCCCTGCAAGCGCAGCACACGATCGTTGATTCCCCCGGAAGCGACGAACGTACCAACACCGTGTTCGAAGACAATCAGCCCTTCGCGTTCCAACACCGATAAGGCCTGCCGCACCGTCATCATCGATGTTTGGAAGATGCGGGCCAGTTCTTTCTGGCTGGGTAACAACCGGTTTGGTCGGTAGCTGCCCTCGCTGATCTTGCGGCGAATTGTGGATGCGATGGATAGATATCGCGGTTGTTTTGCCATCTAACTAACTCTTATAGAGTTCTATAAGAGTTATTCTATCCGACCAGCGCTCCCCTGTCAACACTTTTTTTCCTCAAAAACGTGGTCTCCTAATCTCTTGCTAACATGAAATTATAGAGCCATCTGCTCTTCCCATTTTCAAAAATTTCGTTCGGTGGCGGTCTGGCAGCGGACTGTAGGCCGACGGTCAAGCGCGTGAGGGATGGGAGGGGTGGCTGCCCGCCGGCCGGATCAATCGGCAAAGGGATAGCGGAGAAGGGAGATCAACTTCTGTTCCTCGGTGACCTGCATGTCCGCCAGGGTCATGGCCGCATCGATCAGGGCGAGGTGGGAGTAGCCCTGCGGGAAGTTGCCCACCAGGCGCTTGCTCTCGAAGTCGATTCCTTCACTGAACAATCCCAGGTGATTGGCGTAGGACAGGGTCTGGTGAAACATGCGTTCGGCTTCCTCTTTGGCGCCGATCTTGTAGAGGCTCTTGATCATCCAGAAGGTACAGATGGTGAAGGATGATCCGGGCAGGCCGAAGTCATCTTCGTTCCGATAGCGGTACATCAAACCGTCACGGCAGAGCTCTTCCTTGGTCTTGCGGACAGTGGCGATGAATTTCGGGTCCTTGGCATCTATGAAACCATAGGTCTCCATCAGGAGATTGGAAGCATCCAGGCTCCGGCTTCCGTAGTACTGGGTGAAGGCCCCCACCTCCTCGTTCCAGCCCTTCTCGAAGATTTCCTTCTTGATCTCATCGGCGGTCTCCAGCCAGGCCCGGGCGTAATCCGGCTTGTCGAGGATCGTCGCGATCTTCGCTCCCCGATCCATTGCCACCCAACAGAGAACCTTGGAAAAGATGAAGTGGTGCTCCTGACTTCTGATCTCCCAGATCCCCTTGTCCGGATTACGCCAGGTTTCGGTGACCGTGCGCATCAGGGTCCGAACAATGGTCCACAGGTCTTCGCTGTAGGAGAGGGTGTGGCGGAAGAGCTTGAAGTACTGGTAGATGACATCGATGAGAATGCCGTAGATGTCGTTCTGCTTCTGCCTGTAGGCGTCGTTGCCCACGCGGACAGGTTTGGAGCCCTCGTAGCCGGACAGCCAGCCCAGCTCCCGCTCGGTCAGTTCCTTTTCCCCTCGAATCCCGTACATGATCTGGATCTTGTCGTCCTTGAAGGGAATGACCGTGATGATGAAGTTCAGAAAACGCTGCGCGGAACTGTAGTGTCCGAGAGCGGTCAGGATGGTAATGACCATCGAGGCGTCCCGGATCCAGCAAAACCTGTAGTCCCAGTTCCGGACCTCTCCGATCGCTTCGGGAAGGGATGTGGTGACAGCAGCCAGAATGGAGCCGGTCTTATGAAAGGTCAACAGCTTCAGGACCAGGGCGCTGCGCAGGATCGGCGTCTGGTACCTGCTGAAATGGATGCTCCGTTCCAGCCAGTTCAGCCAGTACACCTCGGTCCGCTCGTACTCCAGGCGGATCTTGTGGCGGTCCAGCTCCACGAGCTTCTGGTTGTAGCTGATAACGAAATAGTAATCCTGGTCGATGGTGACCTCGCGCTGCTCGAGTACAGCTTCATAATCCACGTCGGTGTAGAGATAGATCGACTCGTACGGACCCTCGGTGGTGCAGCTCTTGATGTAGTGATCGTTGTGGGTTGTCACCGTCTCGTGCTGGGCGTAGGCCAGGCGGGGCCGGTAGCCGAAACGGACCTGCGGGCGTCCGGACACTGCGCGGATGAGCCTGATGATCTCCGGAGGACAGTAGTAGTGACCGTTGTCGGCCCGATAGCGGGGCATGAAGTCCAACACCTCGAACACATCGTGGTTCCGTGTGAAACGGGTGCGCAGGATGTTCGTCCGGTATACGTACCCCTGGGTGATCGAATACTCCGGGTCGGCCTTGATCTCGAAAAATCCGCCGCGGTCCTGGTCGAGGATCCTGGCGAAGACGGACGAAGAGTTGAATTCGGGCAGACAGCACCAATCGATACTCCCGGTTTTGGATATCAGAGCGGCGGACCTGCAGTTACCGATAACGCCGTAGTCCAGGTTGTTCAAGGCTTGCTTCCTTTCTCGAGGAGTGTCGCTGGCACGGTATCATGGAATCTCCGGATTGAAAAGACTGAGCACGGCCTCCCCTTCTTCAAAACCGATCCAGGCCGCTCTTCCGTTTGCCCGGGCGTACACCAGGGAGTATCCGAGACTGCCTGCTCCGCAGGATGGGAAACTCCTGCATCAGGATCACATCCGGAGCCAGACGCTCCAGCTCCGCCAGGATCAAGGCTTTATGCTCCTCCAGGTACTCGAAGCGGGGCAAACCGTGAAGCCTGTTCAGCGTGGCGACGGTGATGGTCTTCACTTCGGGGATCGTTCGGGCGGCAGACAGCGAAGCGGCTCATTTCGTTGTTCTTTACCTCCAGCCGGCTTCTATGACTGATCGAGCTTTTTTTCCAGCTCTTCGATTTTTTCCTCGAGCTCTTCGATTTCGATCAGTTGATGGGGTCGTATACTGTGAATGGGGATGGAGGACTTGCGTTCTTCCAGCTCTGCACGCATCTGCCGGAGCTTGTCTTCCAAAATCTCTCGGGTTTCACCTGTCATTTCCACCTCCTGCGCCAGCTTCAATAATACAGTCTGGCAACCTAAAAGGCCAATCCGCTTCAGACTTCTCAGAGACCGATGCCGTCGGAGGCCGAAGAGGCAGGCGGTTGTTCAGCCGCTCTCGGGACATCGGCCGCGTTGAGGGAATAGACAAAGCAGGGTAAAATTCCAGGAAGTTCAGTTGCGTCAAGCTCGGGGAGGCGGTAAATGAAATCGCAAAACAAAGGATTTTCCCTGGATGGTCTTTCAGAGTACTACGACCTTATAACGCCGGCCGAGCGAAGCAGATTCAGGCAAAATCAGATCGACCTGGCCGGTATCCGTGCAGGAGAGAGGGTGTTGGATGTCGGCTGCGGAACCGGTGCCCTTTCCATCCTGGCCAAGCTGGCCGTGGGAAAAGCCGGGGAAGCGGCTGGTATCGACATCGCGGTCAACATGATTTCAAGCGCCCGGCATAAAGCAAACGAGGCGGGGCTGGATATCGATTTCCGGGTAGCCTCGGTCGACGAGCTGCCCTACCCCAACGGACATTTCGACCTGGTAACCAGCAGTATGATGTTTCACCATCTGCCGGTGAGCATCAAGAAGAAAGGACTTAGGGAGATCCATCGCGTTCTCAAAGAGGATGGACGCTTTTTCTTATGCGACTTTCTCACCCCCCATCCGCTCACCGCTCCCCTGATGTTCCTGCTTTTGGTCTGGATCTCTCCCACGCGTTACCAGTTGTTTGGAAAACTGCCGAACCTGATCAAGGAATGTGGATTCACGAAATTAGAGTTGATAAGAACCGGGGCTTTTCTCAAGTATTGTCTGATTCGAAAAACATGAACCCGGCTACCGGTTGAATCTTAAGCTATTAGGACAAGTAATGATTCAAGGGCGCGGTCCATGGCCGTGTGGTGGTAGATCTCGTCTCTTGGAATGAATACATCAATTTTAATCGATGTTTCCAGATGTATCAAATTGAAGGATGAACCACGTTTGATTGCATCGTATACGAGATCGACGCCAGTCGTCGATCGTGCCATCCGCCGATATAGTAGGGTATGGCTAATTCGTCAAAGACTTGTACCACCGGGTTTACCGCCAGAAGAAGGTCCGGATCCTTCATGGTGGATTGCCCGAAGATATCGTTCTAGCCGTTCGGCCAGTTCCCCGCCGTAGTTCAGTTCCACAAACAGCAGGTCAGCCTCAGTCTCGTTCTGCGTCCTTCTTGCCCTGGTGATTGCCCTCTTGGACAGTCGCATCAAAACGCGGGAGAGCGAGCGGACCTGGTTGATTTTTTCCGAAACACTTTTCTTCCTGAGCAGATCGATTAAAAAGGGTCTTGCCTGCAAATCCAGGATATAGGAAACTACTCAGGCAAATCCGGTTCTTCGGAGCGCGGAACCCGTCAGGGATCTGTGGTGATCGATATTATGACAGCCATGAGAAAGAGGGGATTATGAAAGTCAAATATGTGCTGGCGTTCCTTGCCTTGATTTGTTGCGCCCTACCGCTGTCGGCGCTGGAGGTTCCGCCTCTGAGCGCCCCGGTGACCGATCTGGCGGGGGTGTTGACCGCCGAACAGGTGGAGCGGTTGAATGACCTGCTGCTCGACTACGAGACGGAGACGAGCAACCAGTTCGCCCTGTTGATCATCCCCTCCCTGGAGGGAGAGGTTCTGGAGTCCTACTCCATCGAGGTGGCCGACGCCTGGGCCTTGGGGCAGGCGGACAAGGACAACGGACTTCTGCTGCTGGTCACCCTGGCGGAGCGGCGGATGCGCATCGAGGTGGGATACGGCCTGGAGGGGGTCCTGACCGACGCCTTCTGCGGTCGGGTCATCGACCACACCATTGTGCCCTACTTCAAAAAGGAGCAGTACTTCGAGGGGATCACCGCCGGCCTGCTCGATCTGATCCGGCAAACCGGGGACGAGTTCAGCCCCGACCCGGGTTTGGAGCCGGCGAAGGCGGAGTTCACCGACCGCTTCGGCGCCTACCTGTTTCTGATCCTGCCCTTTCTCATGATCCTGATCGTGTCGATATTCCTCGGTCGAAATCGGGCCTTCAGCCGGTTGTACAAGAGGAAGTACGATAAGCTTGACGGCGAAGAGATCCGTTCGGCCGGGATGGATCCCAAGCTTTATCGAGTCTGGAAGAAAAGAATCAAGCTGCAGCTGAAGGGACGGATAGCCGGGCTGGCCTTCGCCGGGGTCGTCCCCATTCTTCCCTCCCTGGCCGTGATCCCGGTGACCCCCGTTGCACTGGTGGTACCCGGACTGTACCTCTTCGCAATGTTCATCGTTCCACTCATCTACCGGCCCAAGGAATTCCCCTATGCCCTGTCGTACCTGAAAATAGAAGATCAGTATCAGAAGCTTAAAAGTTTGATGAAGGAGGTCTCTTCGGAGAAGGAGCGACAGGAGATGCTGAAACTCTTCTTATCCGGGTACATCAGTATCGCCCTGATGAAAATGGTGATTCAGAAAAAGGGGCATTTCGACAAGAAGTTCTACACGGCGAGCTACCGAAGTTCCTCTTCGTCCGGCTCCGGTTCGGGTTCTTCCTTCAGCGGGGGCGGCGGCTCCTTCGGCGGCGGCGGTGCTTCCGGGGGCTGGTAGCGTTCGCTCCCCCCGGAAGGAGTGCCACCGGGTTGAGGGAAAATGATGCCGGGTTTACGACCTTACGACCACCCGGAGAAAAACAGCAGCCAGACAAGGTAGAGCAGAGCGCCGGCGGCTGCGATCCCGGCGGAGATCAACCAGGGTAAGGTCCTGCTGCGGCGCGGTTCGTAGGAGATGTCATCGGGCAGCTCGTCTACATCCCCTTCTTCGTAGGGAAAGTGTTCAACCAGCACTGCTTCGACCTGATCGAATATATCCAATAAACCGTCTGCATAACTGCCCGCGGAAAAACGCTCGGCCATGGTATCCCGCAGGTTTTCCCAATACTGAGGACCGGTGAGCCGGTCGATCCCCTCGTCTCCCACGATAGCGAAAGTACGTGAAGGCAGCGACAGAAATACGAGCACCCCGTTTCTCCTCCGGGTCCGGGTCATCTCCAAGTCGGTAAAGGTCTTTCGGGCCGCCTGCATTGTATCTTTGACCCTTTTGTCCGTGATGTGGAGCCGGACCTCACCGGAACTGCGGTTTTCTATTTGTTTGATCTTCTCCAGGAGCCGCTGCTGATCCTCAGGGGCGAGCAGCTGATCGAGTAGTGTCTTTTTTTTCATGGGAAGATGCTATCCCTAGCCGGTTCACACTGTCAATGTATTCTCTGTCTGTTCTACATCGGGGCAAGTATGGATATGGAATTACCGGCGCTCCCGCACCGTACGGAGCAGAAAGGGCAGATTCATAAAGAACATGAACAGTGAGGTGCCGAATGTTCCCACCACCACGTACCAGGGATGGCCGCCGATGGACAGATGGGCGAACAGACGGATGTCCAGGATATGGCTTGAGAGCAGGACCACAAAGGGGGTCAGGACCACGGACATCACCGGTGTCCAGCGTCCGAATTTGTACGAAAACCCTTTGAAGAATTTGATTACAATCAAACCGCCGAGCAGCAGGGACAGCAGGTACTCCACGGGCACGAAAAAGACGAACAGACCCAAAACGGCGGAGAGTCCGCCGCCTCCCTTGAATCGGTAGAACAGGGGCTTCATGTGACCCAGGATCGCGGCCATACCCACGGCGAAAAGAGCCCAAAAATCGGCGTAGGTGTCGCCGGAGAAGAAGAGCAGCCGGCCCAGTACTATGGGGGCAAGGCTCTTCAGGGCATCCATTACGCCCACCAGCAGGCCCCACGCCGCACCGATATTGCGGAACACATTGGCAGCGCCGGGATTGTGGCTGTCCACCTCCCGGATATCCCGGCCCTTGACCAACCGCGCGACGATGATGGCGTAGTTTACCGAGCCGCTGAGATAGCCGATCACCAGCATGATGAAAAGATAAAGAAAAAACATCCCCGCCTCCTCTATTCCACCGACACGATCAGCAGGCTGTTTGTCTGGCCGCCGTAGTGGAACTCCACAGTCAGGGTGTCCTGCAGCCTCAGGATCCTCTCTTCGAGCCCAGGCATATGAGCCTCATCGAAGGCATTACTATAATATAAGGATACACAGCCCGCCTCGCTGAGGTCGAGCTCGGCCAAACCCCGCTCCACCGTCTGGACCAGGGACGCGTCCGCGGCCGACACCTCTTTCCCGTGTAGGATAAAGAAATCCTGCTTGTTGATCTTCACACTGCCGTAGCGGGAATCCCGGCTGCTTTGGTACACCTTCAGGCAGACCGCCAGATCGATGCTTTCGCCCATGCTGCGGATGTTCTGCTGCGGCGGATCCCCTTCATTGAATCCGTACAGAGCCGTGATGCCCTGCACCACGTTTTCGGTGGCCAGGAGGAAGACGTTCTTACTCGAGGCCTCTTGGGCCAACGTAGCTGCAGGGATGATGTTTTTCTCGTTCGGCAGGACGATGATATTCTCGCTCTCCATTCCCTCCAAAACCTCGAGGATTTCCCCGCAGGAGGGCAGGCTCCCCGCATACTCCAAACAAGCGGCCGCCTCCAAATCGGAAAATATGCTCGTAAACCCGGATCCCGGTACGATCGCGAGCACGCTCAGCGTCTCATGGTCCTGAAGCGTTCTGAAGCGTACATTGATCTGCTCCGCCATATCATCGATCTTCGAGCTGACGATCGTGCCCAAATCGGCCATTCTTGCTCTGATCTCCTCGGGAGTGTCTGTGTGGATGTGCAGCTTCAGGTAATCCTCTTCCCGAACCAAGGCGATGCTGTCCCCCCTTTGCTCTAAAAAGAGCCTCAGCTCCGGCCAGGGGAGTTCCCCGTTTTTTTCCACCGTCAGCTCGGTACAGTAACGGAAACTCAAACTTCCATCCTCCGACTCAGGTACTGTCAGCTCCGGTTCGAAACGGTAGTCCTCCTCCTCTTCGCTTTGAAGCTCCGCCCCCAGAAGTCCCCGCATCATCCCTTCGACGACAAAGATGAAGCCCAGGCCGCCGGCATCGACCACACCGGCTCGGGCCAGCACCGGCAACAGCCTCGGGGTTTCAAATATCTTTTCCCGCCCGCGGGTCAGGGCGGCGCGAAGAAGCTCCACAATATCCTTCGATTCGGTCTCAGCCATGGCTTCGGCCATAGCCGTGATGATGGTGATCATGGTGCCTTCCACCGGTGATAGAAGAGAGGAACGGGCCGCGTAGGAACCGCTGTCGAATCCCCGGCGGATCAGCTCCGCGGTGATGGTCCGGCTGGTATCTAGGGCTTGAGAAAAACCGTGGATGAAACAGGCCAGGATAAATCCCGAGTTTCCCCGGCTGTGTTTATTGGCCTGTTCGCTTAAAAGCTCCCAGGCGGCAGCGCAGCTGCCTGCGCCGTCGTTCAGCAGCGTCTCCACCGCCGGTTTCAGAGTGGAGAGCATGTTCATCCCCGTGTCCCCGTCGGGTACGGGGAAAACGTTCAGATTGTCCAGGATGCGAGTGTTCAGAAAGAGGTAATCCGCCGCGGCTTTGAGAGACCGCTTCAACTCCGGGACGCCGATGGCTTCAATCTTCATGCACCGTGTAGCCCAAGTCGTAGAAATCCGGGCCCGCATGGGGCATAGCGCTGTGGTTGGTAGAGAGGATTTCAACCTCCGCGTCCCAGCCCTGCTGCTCGATGAGCTCCTTCAGATGGCTGGTTTCTCGATCATAGGGCCCGATCCGGCTGATCAGCGCGGTAACCCGGCGGGCTTTCCTGGCGGCCAGATCCTCCGCCATCATTCCCACGAACTTCTGGTTGGCCTGCTGGTAGGTCTTGGCCTTGCCGATGTTTTTCAGCACCCCCGCCTCTTCGGATGAGCCGAGCAGGGGGATGATCTTCATGGCCGTCCCCAGGATCGCCTTGGCCCGGCCGATACGGCCCGTGCGCTGAAGGAAGAACAGGTCGTAGACCGAGCCCACGTGCCGGGTATTCTCCCGGTTGCGCTTCATCAAGGCCAGGAGCTCAGGGCCAGCCATGCCCTCCCGCAGCGCCCGGGCGGCCTGAAGGACCTGTACGGTGTAGGCGGCAATCATGTGCTGAGTGTCGAAGAGCTCGATATCCAGATGCGGGAGCTCTGATTTCACCTTCTGCAGTACAGTGGCGGTGATCGAGGACATCCGGGCGGACTGGTGGATGGTGAGGATCTTTTGGTCTTTGAACCGCTCCCAGACCCGGTGCAGGTCTTCCTCTTTCAGACCGGAGGTGCTCACGTTGTTTCTCTTGTCCTTGATCAGCCCGCGGAGCCTCTCCTTCTCCTCCCGGCTCATGGAAATGGTCGCCGGGTAGGGTTCCCCATTCACGAACAGGGGATATTCCACCACCTGGATGTTCAGCTCCTTGATGCTTTGATATGAGAGCTGAAGCGATGAATCCGCTACAATAACCATAGAGACCTCCTATTTCACGTTCATGATCTCACTTCCCTCTGCTCACCGGCGTCAGGGGATTGACGGGCACCCGGATCTCGAGATCCGTCAGGGGATAGGAAGAACAGGGATGAAAGTAACCGAACCTGCGGTCCGCCTGACGTCGCCCGTCCGTCTCGGGGAGCACGTATATGCGGCCGTTGATAACCTGGGAGCGGCAGTACCCGCACTGTCCGGAGCGGCACTGTGCCGGTGGGGCCAAGCCTGCCTTTTCCAGGGCGATCAATACCGATTCCGACGCCCGGGCGGGAATCTCGCAGGAATTTTCTCCTCGATGGACCCGCAGCGTAAACACACGATCCTTCAGGTCGTCCGGGAAATCCGGACGCAAAACAACATCTTCTGTTTCTCCGCAGGCCTCTTTTCTCAAGGCTCCGGGGGGCAGGTGAAAAGGTTTCAACTCCTCCTCCAGGAAGCGGTACAACCCCGGGGGACCGCAGATGAAATAAGTCTTGTCTGACGGAGTACCGTCACTGGCGGGATCACCGGCAAGCTCCCGGATGCGCTCCCCTGTAAGCAGGCCGGTAAGACCCTCCCACTGCGGGTCCGGATCCGCCGCCACGAAGTAAACCCGGAAACGCTCAGGTCTCTGCCCGGCCAGGGTCTCGAGCTCCCGCCGGAAGATGAACTCTTCGGGACCGTCCGCCCCGTAGAGGATGGTGCAGGAGACCTGCGGGTGATTCGCCTGCAGCTCCCGCCAGAGAGAACGGAAAGGCGTGATACCGCATCCCCCGGCCAGGAGCACCAGCTCCCCTCGATCCCGCAGAGGCTCGTAGCTAAACTGCCCCAGGGGTCCGGAGCTCCACACCCGAGTACCGGGACGCCAGTGCTCCCAGATATACGGGGCAACAAAGCCTTTCTCGCGGCGGCGAATCGTCACTTCGTAATAGTTGCCCGCCTCCGCCTCGGTGGGAGAGGAGCAGATCGAGTAAGGCCGGGAAACCCGAACCCCCTGGACGAAAAATTCCAGGCTCAGGTACTGCCCTGCTCGAAAGGGTGGCAGCCGATCCGGCCGGCCTTCCGAGTCGCCGGCCGCCGGTACCAGCTTGAAGGTGCGGGCGAAGGGGGTCTCCTGGCGCATCTGTTCGACGGCCAGCTCGAGCCGCTCCGGATGCAACGCCGATGTCAGGACCTGCAGGGGATCCGGCGGCAGAAACTCAGGCGAAGCTCTGCGGATGCGCCGCCGCCGCTGCAGAGGCTGACGCAGGAACGCCCATAGATCCCTGTACTTTCCTCTTACCTGGACAACCATCAGCTCATCCCCGCCAGGGTGCGTCGGGCCGCGGCCCGGCCGGAAAGAATCGAGCTTCCGTAACCGTGACAGCGGGTGGAGAATCCACCGCAGAATTGCAGGCCTTCCAGATAGTTCTCCTTCTCCAGCGCCATTGCCCGGGGAACGAGGGAATCCCAGGGCTCCGGTTCGTAACCGTAGACCACTCCCCGGTAGGCGCCGGTATAACGCTGAAAGGTGACCGGAGTGGCGATTTCGATCTCCTCGATATGGTCTGACAGCCTCACCCCCACGGCATTCTCGAACTGGGCGATCATTCCCCGGGCGATTTTGGTCTTGGTGTTGAAATAATCCCGAGGGCTCACCTGCTCCCAAACCTGGGGTTGGAAACAACAGGTCAGGGAGACGATCGAAGTGCCCGGGGGCGAGCAGTCCGCAACGGCGCCGTTCAGGCAGACCGAAGCCTGCATCAGTGGGGACTCCAGCCGGCCGGTGGCTTCATAGATCCGCTCGGTATCCATGTGGGGGGAAATGAAATAGCTGTAGTCATTCAGCCCCAGCTCTTGATGAGATCTGTTCAATCCCAGGTAGACAACGAAGGTGCTGACCCCATGCAGGCGGGCGTTGATCAGCTGACGAGCCCTTCGCGGCACTTCACTTCGGGGCGCAATCAGACGATTGAACACCAGGGAAGGGGAAACGTTGCAGATCACCTGCTTCGCATCGATTCGGTATCCGCCTGCCGTGCGAATCTCCCGAACTTTGCCCTGACGGGTGCCAATTTCGGCCACCCGCCAGTTGTACTCCACCCTCCCCCCAAGCTCTTCGATCCTCTTCACCATCGCCGAAGCCAACCCGTGTGAGCGGCTGCGGGGGACAAAAGCACCCGAGGCCAGGTAAGTATAGAGCATGGCCCCCCAGATGGTGAAGGACAGGCGGCCGGCCGGGACGCCCAGAAAGCACCAGTAGGCATAGAGGATCTCCTGCGCACGGGGAGGGACACCCACTGCATCGGTGACCTGCTGCACCGTGTAGCCGCCGGTATTAAGGAAGCTTCTGTGGTTGGCGAGCAGCTCTTTTCTGTTCAGATCTTCCCGATGGAGATCGAGGTAGGTCAGGGTCTCCAGAACTTCCCGGCAGAGGGCGAAATACCGGGTGACCGACTTCCGGCTTCCCGGCACCCGCTCTTCGACCAGATCGATAACCGCCTCGATCCCGAAGGGAACTTGAACATCGACTCCACTACGCTTGAGAATGAGGCGGTAGGCTTCCGGAACCTCGGCCACCTCCAGATCCAACCCCGCTTCCTTCAGCAGATAATCCTTGACATTCACCGTATTGGAATGGGGCAGGGGCGCCGGCATCTGATGGAGGGAGGGCTCGAACTCGAAACGGCCCCGGACAAAGCTGGTGGCAAAGCCTCCGGGCAGGTTATGCTGTTCCAGAACAAGCACTTTCACCCCCTGCCGGGCCAGCTCCAGGGCCGCGCCCAAGCCCCCCAACCCGGCCCCGACCACCACCACGTCGGCGGGCGGCAGCGGTGTAGGTTGAATCGTTTGCTCTGCAAGGGCTGTTTTCACCTGGGATACTCTTTGCCTGAGATTACATGATTGTAGCCTACGGGTAGTCTCCTGTACAGAATTTTTTCCCCTGGCTTTAGTTACGATAGGACGCCCAAATTCCCGGGATCGACGCGCGGCAGTACCGGCAGGTTCTCTTCCAGGCTTCGCCTGGGAGATTTCCCAATTCTGGCAGAACTTGCAGTGAAGATTGTACCCGGCTTTAGCCACGGAGAACAAACCGGTTGAGGGTAGGACGTAGAAAAAAGGTTTTTTCTCGATCGGATCCAGATGGATCGCCGCGGTGCAGCCGGACATGGCCCACGGATAGATCAAGCAAGAATGCAACAAGGATATCGATTTCGCCAAGCGATTTTCCGTCGATATCTGGCAGCAATATACGCTCGACCACGTTATCGAGCACAACGCCTCGGGTCTCTACAACAACCTCAAGGGGCAATAGTTCACCCGAAGTCCGGGATGTCATACATGGCGACTATATACGGATGAGAAGGGTCGAAGGCGGTGAGCGGTTTTGGATCGTCCACCCGACCTATAGGGCGGCAGTTCACCCCATCAAATCCGGTGAATGCGTCCCCAATATCTCTGCGGATTTCGGTTGCTCTGGCTTCCAGTTTTGCAGCAATCTCAGGGTACTGGTCTATCGAGTTGGTAG
>CAZBXU010000067.1:0-12286 GCA_964495755.1 uncultured Spirochaetaceae bacterium
CGAATAGAGGGCGAAGCAGTTTTTCAGCAGGATCATGGGCTGCTCGCGCGCCCCTTCTCAGCTTCGCCGGAGCCTGAGGCAGACACCTTGGTGTGCTCGGTGTTGTGAAGCTCCCGCCAGACCTTCTCCGGGGTGATGGGCAGGTCCCGGATGCGCACCCCGACCGCATCGTAGATCGCATTGGCAATGGCCGGGGCCGGGCCGTTGATGGCCACCTCCCCGATCGATTTGGCACCGAAGGGACCGGAGGGTTCTTCAGTCTGGACCAGAATGGTCTGGATCTCAGGTGTATCCCGGGCGGTAAAGATCTTGTAATCCCAGAAACGGGGATTGGTCATGCGGCCGCCGGCGTCGTAGCGGTACTCCTCCCAGAGGGCGTAGCTTATGCCGTTTACAACCGCCCCTTCGATCTGTCCCTCCGCCAGAACAGGATTGATCGGCTGGCCGCAGTCGGCGGCACTGACGAAGCGTACCACCTCGATCCGGCCGGTCTTGGTGTCCACGTCGACCTCGGCAAACTGGGCGATGAAGGGAGGAGGAGATTCCTCGCAGGTGTAGGAAGCCTGGGCCTGGATCTGGTATTGATCCCGGTTGTAGGTGGCGCTGGTAGCGATTTCCTCGTAGGAGATGGTTTGCTTGGTTTTAAGATCTCGAACCGATTCGGATTCGATGACCAGATTCTCCTGCTTTGTCTCGAGTAAAGCCGCGGCGGTTTCCAGGATCTGGTCGGCGATCTTCTCCGCACAGGCTTTGACCGCCTGGCCAGAAACATAGGTGGTGGAGGAGGCGTAGGCGCCCACATCGAAGGGAGTGAGGTCTGTGTCCGAGGAAAGAACAACGATCTTCTCGATGGAGACCTTGAGCACCTCCGCGGCGATCTGGGCTAAAACCGTGTCCGAGCCGGTGCCGATGTCGGTAGCTCCTATGAGGAGGTTGAAGGAGCCGTTCTCGTTCATCTTCATCGAGGCCGCCCCCATATCGATCAGGGGAATACCGGATCCCTGCATGGCCACGGCCAGTCCTACTCCCTTGATCTTGTCTTCTCCCACCCGATGATGTTTGTTCCGCTTCTTCTTCCACTCGATGGCCCGGGCGCCCCGATCGAGACACCGGCTCAGGGCACAGGAGTGTACCACCTGGCTGACCCCCTCTTTGCCTTCGCCGAGGGCCTTGAACACACCGGAGGTCTCTCCCTCGCGGATGTGCCAGCGCTTGCAGAACTCAACCATGTCCTGACCGGCCCAGCGGGCTACGGCGTCGATCTGCTGGTTGAAGGCGAAAAACCCTTGAGTCGCCCCGTAGCCGCGGTAGGCTCCGGATACGGGCAGATTGGTGTATACCGAGCGACCGTGGAAGCGGATGTTTTCGATCTTGTTGAACAGAGGCAGCACCTTGGCCCCGACATTGGAGAGCACGGTCAGGGAGTGGGTGCCGTAGCCTCCTGCATCGAGGAGGCAATCCATCTGCAGGCCGGTGATGCTGCCGTCCTTGGCGGCTCCGGTTTTCATATGCAGATCGGCGGCGTGGCGTGTGCGGGTGGAGACGAACACCTCCCGGCGGGTGAGCACCAGCCGGGCCGGCCGTTGGTTGCGCCAGGCAACCAGACCCACCAGGGGTTCGAGAATCACTTCCTGTTTGCCGCCGAAGCCCCCTCCGATTCTCGGTTTGATCACCCGAATCCGGTGAAGAGGAAGCTCGATCAGCTTGGCTACGATCCTGCGGGCGTGAAAAGGAACCTGGGTCGTGGAGACGATGACCAACCGGCCCCGCTCGTCGATGTAGGCTAAGGCGGCGTGGGGCTCTATGGCGCAGTGAGAGGCTGCGGGCAGGCTGTAGTCCTGTTCCTCGATGAACTCCGCCTGAGAGAATCCCTTATCCAGATCTCCGAAGGCGATCTGGACTTCCGCGGCCAGGTTTTTCTCAGGTTCGTAGGCCACGGGAATCTTGGCGTGGTCCTCCCCGCCGTGTAGCCGGGGTGCCCCGTCGTCCATGGCCCGCCGCCTGTCCAGCAGAGGTTCCAGGACGTTGTACTGCACCCGGATCTTCTGCAGGGCTTGTTTGGCGATCTCGAGAGATTCCGCCGCCACCAGGGCCACCCGGTCTCCCACGTAGCGCACCCGGCTGTCGAAGAGGACCTGATCGTAGGGGGAAGGCTCGGGATACCCCTGTCCGGCGGAGGTGTGCAGGACCCGGGGAACATTTTGAAAACTCAGGATGTCCACCACTCCGGGAAGGACTCGAGCCTCTTCGCTGTCGAGAGAGGTGATCTCCGCATGGGCGTGGGGGGAATAGAGAATGGCGCAGTGAAGGGGGCCTTCCAGCGGATAGTCGGCGGTGAAGCGCTCCTGAGCCGTGGCCAGAGCCAGGGAGTCGTTCTTGGTGAGGGAGCGACCCACGTGGGTGCGTTGCCCGCGCTTCTCAGCCATGACGGGCCATCCTTTCCGCGGCCATCTTCACCGCTTCAATGATCTTCACATACCCGGTACAGCGGCAGAGATTTCCGTCCAGGGCGTGGCGAATCTCCGACTCCTTGGGCTTGGGATTCTTTTTCAACAGGGCGAAGGTGGCCAGAACCATGCCGGGGGTGCAAAAACCGCACTGCACCGCCCCGGCCTCGACGAAGGCCTCCTGAATGGGGTGAGGCTCGTGAAAGCTCCCCAGTCCTTTCACCGTGGTGATCTCCCGCCCGAGAGCCGAGGCCGCCAGGACCTGGCAGGAGTTGACCAGCACCCCGTCGAGAAGCACCAAACAGGATCCGCAGGCGCCCTCCCTGCATCCCTCTTTGACCTCTGTGCAGCCCAGGTTACGGAGAACGTCGAGGAGCAGTTTGTCGCCCCGAAAGGATGTCTGTAATTCCCTACCATTGATATGCAATGTTCCGGTCATGATGAGCTCCTCAGGGCTGCAGCGAGGGCTCGTTTCAACTCGACCGACGCACAGGCTTTCAGATACTCGGCGCTGAATCCCATGCGGGCGGGAAAGTCGATCCCGAGCTGCGCCGCGGCGGCGTCGATAAAATTTGCCGGCTCGGCCGGAACTTTCGCCCCTTTCAGAGTCTGTTCGACCTTGCTAAGGCGTCGATAGCGTCCCGAGCATCCCACCAGGACGATGCGGATCTCTTCGATGCGCTTGGATTTCAGCAGAGCCAGGACCGTGATACTGAAGGCGGGCCGGTCCGTGGGCGTGCGGGTGTGTCTGTAATACGCCCCCTGCCATGGTGCATCGGGCCAGCGTATCGAGGTGATCAACGACTTTTGCCGCAGCTCCCTTTTCTGTACGTACTCCGAAAGCGAGCAGGTGCCACTGCTTGTCCCGACCAAGGACAGCTCCGCATCGAGAGCCAGCAGAGGTCCCATCAGGTCCGACCAGTACGGAAACATGGAGATGCTTCCTCCCAGGGAGATGCGGTTACGCAGCGGTTCGGTGGCCGCCGAGGATAGAGACCGGGTGAGCACGTGATCTTCTTTCGCAAGTGCCTCAGCGGCTTCGGTATAGCTAAGGGCTGCGCCCAGGACAATCGAACCGTCTTGGTCTCTAACGAATTTCAGGTCCAGTCGGCTCGTGTCCATCAGACCTTGAACTCGAGTCATTCCGCCCCAGAGGATCCCGGTTCCCCCGCTGTGGGGTACGACTCCCTCCCGGGAGAGAATCTCCGGGACCTGATCCAATTCTTGCGGAAAGTACCACTGTATCTCATCCACCTCTGTTATCAGATCCTTTCTCGCCTTGACTGGCTGCTTTCAGTATGAGATCCCGACCTGGAGAAGTCAAGCGAGCCGTGCATGGATACATGGCGCCCGTCCCCACCCCGAACGCGACGGGCCGGCTGGATGCTTCACCTTCAGTAGCCTATACTGGCCGTCATGACCAGTACGTGCGTAGGGCTCGTTCTCACCTTTATGACCGGTTCGGCAGGTGCTCTATACAGCTTGAACTACAAGTTCAAAGAACGCAGAGCCTACCCCACCGACCCGGTGATGTTTTTCTTTTCGGTAGCCTTTATTCTCATCACTACCGTGTTTCGCCTCCTGTTCCGCGAGCCGATCTACAGCCGGGAGGCGCTGCTGCTCGGCGTTGCCTTCGGGATCAGCATGCACCTGGCCCTGCGATTGTACTTTTTGGTAGCCCGGCGAGCGCAGCTGAACATCAGCTGGTTGATCGTTCAATCCAGCCTGCTGGTTCCCTTCAGCCTCAGCATCCTGGTTTACCGGGAAACCTTGGAATCCAAAGCGATCCTCGGAGTCGCATTGATTTTTTTCTCCATCCTATTCTTTGCCTCAAGGCAGCGCTCCTCCGGTCCACCAGCAGCTATTCCGGATGCCCGTACCTGGCTCCTCCTCATTCTCTCCTCACTGTTTTCCGGCATTGGGATGAGTGTGCCCAGAGTCTACATAGCCTTGAGTCCGGGGGGAGGCGCATTTACCCTGGGTTTTTATCAGGGACTGACCCTGTTGATCCTGTCCGCGGCCACCCTGTTCCTCCGTAGGAAGAACAGCTCATGGAAGAACTGCAAGGGAATTCTGCTGATCTCCTTTAGCATGGGGCTGACCAGCGTGCCAACGACCGCCCTCATCACACTCTCTCTGAGGTATCTGCGAGGTGCAATCGTCTATCCCCTGCGAAGCAGCATCAACATCCTCGGCGTGTTTATCCTGTCTTTTTTATTCTTCAAGGAACGGGTTCGAACGATAGAGGCGATGGGCTCACTGGTCGCTCTGGCAGGGATCGTTTTAGTGTCTGCTTCTCTTTCTTGAGTCCCTATTGGTTGTACTCGGAGACCAGATTTACGATGAGCTGGTAGGATTCCTCGGGAATCATTTTGCCCAGAACGACCAGAATTCCCTGGTCCCCGATCCTGCGCCACTGCTTCGCGGCTTCGGCGGGAATGGGATGAATCTCGAGCCCCTGTTTCTGCATAACCGCAAGAGCCTCCTCTTCGAGAGCCCGCATCTGTGCGTTTAGCTCTGTTTCTAGTGTTGTGAAGGTAGCGAGCAGCGGTTTCCGCAGGTCCGAAGGAATACGTTCGATGAACTCTGAAGTGACCACAACGGCTCCAACCACAGGGGCGATGGGTAGAGCCGACATGTGGCGCGCCGGCCCAAACCACTGGAACGTAGCGGCTACCACGGGTGGGGCATAGAAGGCATCGATCATTCCCGCCTGGAGCCCGACCAGGAGATCTCCAAAGGGCAGGCTGAAGGCATTGAAACCGGCTCTCCGCCAGGTTTCCACAAAATCGGCATCCCCCGCCGCTACTCCGAGCTTCAGGCGCTTCAGATCCTCCGGGAAAATCAGGGGCTCCCGACCGAAGAAGTGGACCCATCCAGCCTTGGTAAAGGCGAGCAAGCGATATCCCTTGTCCGCCAGTCTGGATTCAAAGTACGGCTTGCTGCGCTCCATCACATGATCCAACTCTCCCTCCTCTTGGATGAGGAAGGGAGCACTGAGGGCAAGTATGGCGGAATCGAGCAGACCCACTCCCATCTGGGTCAGAGCTGCTCCGTCAAGCTGACCGATGCGCATCTTACGGATCATGTCCGCCTCTTCGCCGGCGATACCGCCGGGATAGATCTTTAAATGAACACGTCCCTCAGAGATTCGATCCCACTCGGCAGACAGGCGGTGCAAGGATTCTACCCAGGGCGAGCCAACCGGTGCCAAAGTCGCGATCTTGAGGGTTACCGCTTCTGCGGGAAGACAATGTAGACAGAAAATCAGAAGGATCAGCGGCCAAAACTTGCGGTGGATCATGATCCCCATCGGTGTATGACCCGTCCTATGAGTTTTTCCGTTTCTACAGCGAGCAGCATGATCAGGCTGAGAGCGAAACAGATTCCGATTTGGGCGGCGGAGAGAGGCACGGTTAAAAAAAATCCCTGCAGGAGGGGAAGGTAGATCACGGCCACCTGGAGACAGACGGTGAAGACCACGGCGATCAACATGTAGCGGTTGGAAAGCAATCCGATTTGGATCAGAGAGCTTCTCCGAGAACGCTCTCCCAGCGCCAGAGTCAGTTGAGAAAAAACCAGAGTGGTGAAGAGCATGGTTCGCCAGCTGTCGGAATGGGAGAAGCTGTTCAGAAGGGTCGATCCGAAAATCCCGTACTGGCTCCCCCCGACCCACAGGGCCAGAACAGCCATCAGCAGGCCGACCCACAGGATGTGTGCCCCCGTATTCCAGGTCAAGATAGGCCGGGCCGGCTCCCTGGGAGGACGCCGCATCACATCCTTCTCACCGGGCTCCACTCCCAGAGCCAGAGCGGGAAGTCCGTCGGTGACCAGGTTCATCCAGAGGATCTGAACGGGGAACAGGGGGATGGGAAGACCGAAAAGCGGTGCGATCAACATCGTGAGGATCTCCGCCCAGTTGCTGGCCAGGATATAGCGCACGAAGCGCAAGATGTTGTCAAAGATGATCCGGCCTTCCTCTACCGCGGATACGATCGTGGCGAAGTTGTCGTCCTGAAGCACCATGGCCGCTGCTTCTTTGGAGACATCGGTTCCGGTGATCCCCATGGCCACACCGATATCGGCTGATTTCAGGGCCGGGGCATCGTTGACTCCGTCTCCGGTCATGGCGACGATGTGGCCTCTTTCCTGGAAGGCGTCGACGATCTTCAGCTTTTGCTCCGGGGCAACCCGGGCGTACACGGAGACCTGATCAACCTCCTCGACCAGATCCGCAACCTCCATCCCAGCAAGATCTCTGCCGGTGAGAAAACGTTCCGTATTGTGAAAACCGAGCTGCCTCCCGATAGTTCGAGCGATCAGTGGATGATCTCCCGTGATCATGACCGGTCGGATCCCTGCCTGGCGGCAGGTTTCCACGGCATCTTTGGCCTCGGTGCGCAGCGGATCGATCATCCCAATCATTCCCACAAAGGCTAGATCTCTCTCCCAGTGATCCTGGTTCTGTCGGGAACCTTCGGTTTTGACAGCCACTCCCAAAACCCGGATTCCCTGGGCGGCCAGATTTTCGTTTGCCCCTTCGATCCGCCGTTGCCAGTTCTCGGTCAAAGGTGCCGGTTGATTGTTTCTCCACACCGAGGAGCAGACCTCAAGAAGACTGTCCACCGCTCCTTTGGTGAACACTACAGTCTCCCGATCCTTGATCCAGGGAGTTAAGATTTCCGCCAGCTGCGTCGGCAGTTCCGGCTGTGCGGAACCACCGACATCTCTGAGCTTGGTGAGGGAGTGTACAGTGGTCATGCGCTTTCGCTCCGAGTCGAAGGGAAGCTCACCTGTCCGAGGGAGCACATCCTCCAGATCGGATTTGATCAGTCCGGCCCGGGCCGCTGCGCTCACCAACGCTCCTTCGGTGGGGTCCCCGAGGGTTTCAAAGTTCTCACTATCTTCCTTCAGAACCGCGTCATTGCACAGAGCAGCCGCTGCGAGCAGCAGGGAGGCCGTGGGGTCCCCGGCTGCGATGACCTTCTGTTCTGCGGTGCTTTGTTCCTCTTCCCGGGAAAGCTCCAGACGGTGATCGAGCAGGTCCAGCACGGTGACCGTCATCCGATTCTGGGTCAGGGTACCCGTCTTATCCGAACAGATGACGGTAACCGAACCGAGGCTCTCCACAGCGGGCAGCCTGCGAATCAGCGCCCCGCGGCGCAGCATCCGTTGGGCTCCCAAGGCCAGTGCGATGGTAACCACCGTGGGCAGTCCTTCGGGGATCGCCGCCACGGCCATGCTCACCGCAGTGATAAACAAGCTTTTAAGGCTTTGTCCCTGGAGCAGCCACCCTTCCAGAGCCACCACGCCGATCAAGGCAAGAGCGGAGAAGACCAGGATGACGCTCAAGGAGGCGAGCTTCTTTTGTAGGACCGTCTTCTCGGGAACAGTCTCCTGGATCAGGGTGGCGATGTTCCCCAACTCGCCGGCCATGCCGGTAGCCGTTACCACCGCAGTTGCCCGACCGTAGGTGACCACCGTTCCCATGTACAGCATGTTTCGCCTGTCACCCAGGGGCAGATCCTCTTCACCGAGCGCAGCGGGGTTTTTCTCCACCGCTTCCGCCTCCCCCGTAAGGGTCGCCTCCTGCACCTTCAGATTGGCGGATTCGACAATCCTGCAATCCGCCGGAATGAGATTTCCCGCTTCGATCAAAACGATATCCCCGCGGACCAGTTCCCGCGAAGCGATTTCCTTCACCTCGGAATCCCGGAGCACCCGGACCTTGGGCGTAGACAGACTCTTCAGCGCTGCCAGGGCTTTCTCGGCCCGGAATTCCTGCCAGAAACCCAGCAGGGCGTTGAGGATAACGATCACCAGGATAACCAGTGCGTCCTTCCCCTCTCGGAGCACGAATCCGGATACCGCTGCTGCGGCGATGAGCAACAGCACCATGAGAGAGGTGAACTGCTCGGCGAAGATGCGAAGGGGCGACTTGGCTCCCCGTTCAATGAGCTCGTTCAGCCCGTCTTCCTTTAGTCGTTGACCCGCCGCTTGAGAACTGAGTCCTTGGTCGGGGCTCACGCCCAGACGGGTCAATACCGAAGCGGGATCAAGGGTGTGCCAGGATGATGGTGAGTCGTTCTCCATAGTTTCAAAAGATTCACACTGCGTTGTGGGTAGCCTACGCGCTTGGTCTGATCTTGTCAAAAGGCTTCGTGAAGAATATGGTGGTTCTGCCGGTTATGGAATATCCCAAGCTCCGTCCCGTAGAAGCCATTCCCGCCCAGGACAACATGATTTGCCTGCGGGACCCCCAAGGATTCTCCGACAAGCTGCTGCTCATCCCTCAGTCCCTGCTGTTCATAATTTCCCAGTTCGACGGAAAGCATTCGGTCCTGGATATCCAGGCTGAGTATACCCGCAAGTTTGGGGATCTGCTGTTAAGCGACAAGGTTCGCCGGATCATCGATCAGCTCGACGCCGCCCTGTTTCTGGACTCGGAGCGCTTCCAACAGGCCCAGGCAGAGGCTGTGGAAACGTTCAGAGCCGCATCGGTCCGTGAGGCTGCTCATGCCGGAGTATCCTACGAAGCTCAAGCTGAGGGCTTGCGGAAACAGCTGGAGGCTCCGTTTATCAACCCAGAGGGACCCGGTCTGCCTGACGCTTCCGGAGCTTCGGGAAGACTGCGGGGGCTGATCGCTCCCCATATAGACCTCCGTCGGGGAGGGCTGTGCTTCGCCTGGAGCTACGCAGAACTGGCCCGGGAGTGCTCAGCCCGAACCTTCCTGCTTCTGGGAATCGTTCATGTGCAGACCAGACACCCCTTCGTGCTGACAGCCAAAGACTTCAAAACACCTCTTGGAGTGGTCTCGACGGATCGAGAGTTCCTGGAAGCTCTCAGGTGCCGCTGCCGAACGGATTTTTACGAGGATGAGTTCTGCCATCGCGGCGAGCATTCCATAGAGTTCCAGGTTCTCTTCCTGCAGTATCTGTATAGTGGAGAGGAGCCCCTGCGCATCATTCCTGTTCTCTGCTCTCTGCCTCCGGAGCTCTATCAGGGAGGATCCATCGCCGAACACCCCGAAATCGGCGAATTCATCGACGCCTTAAGTAAAACTGTGAAGGAGAGTAGTTCGGAGGTATGCTGCATCGCAGCGGTAGACTTGAGCCATATCGGACAACGGTTCGGGCAGAACGTTGCCATGCAGCCACAGCTTCTCGAAAAGATCGAGACCGAAGACCGAAGTATGATCGAAACGATTCTTACCGGAGAGGCGGAGGCCTTCTTTCGAGGGATCCAGGAGGAGCGGGACCGCCGCAATGTCTGCGGTGTACCGGCGATCTACACACTGTTACGAATCCTTGAAGCGGATAACGGAAAGCTTCTGCGCTACGAACAAGCTGTGGATACAGCGACGCAATCCGTTGTCAGCTTCATGGCCGGTGCCTTCTACTGTTGAGAGCGACTGTTAGGAAAAGGAGGGAGCCATTACCCCGCGTCAGAGAGTAATCGCCGCCCTGGAGCGCCGACAGCCGGATCGTCTTCCCGTCATGGAGTTGTCCATCGATTGGAAGGTTGCCCGGGGTCTGGGCTGTTCCGGGTATTTCGACCTGATCGAGCACCTCGATCTGGATGCGGTATCCGTCAATCAGGTCATGTATCTGCTCGGCCTGAGGCCCTTCGTGTTTCGCTTCAAGAAGAGCTACACAGATGTCTGGGGGGCGCGCAGAAAGATCACCGCCGAGCTGTTACCCTACGTTTCCAGTCACCCGATCCAGCGAATGGAGGACCTCAGGCATTTCCGGATTCCCGATCCCCGTCGCGATCCCGTTCTCAAGGCGGTGCGGAGGGTGGTGAGGCGTTTCAAAGGCAGACGCGCCGTTCTGTTCGTCGGCCGGGCCGTTTTTGCAGCTTCCTGGTATCTCTGCGGTATGGAGCGGCTGTTGGAGAGCTATCTTCTCGAGCCGGAGTTTGCCGCGACAATCGGGCGGATGGTGATCGAGTACAACAAGGAGCTTCATCGCCTGGCTATCGCCGAAGGAGCCGATCTGATCGTGTTGGGAGACGACTACGCTCATAAAACCGGGACGATCATGTCTCCGGCTCTGTTCCGGGAGTTTGTTCTGCCCGGTCTCACCGAAGTTGTCCGGAATATAAAGACCGGCGGCGCCTACTGCGTCAAACACACAGACGGAAACATTTGGGCGATTCTCGAGGATCTCGTGAATACGGGAATCGACGGAATTGGTCCACTGGAGCCCGGCGCCGGTATGGATCTAGGCAAGGTGAAGCGGGCTGTGGGAGGCAGGGTTTGTGTGGTGGGAAATGTGGATGTGGATCTGCTCTGTCGCGGTTCCGCCGAGGAGGTCCACAGGGCGACACGGGCACTGATCACCTCGGTGTCCCCCGGCGGTGGACACATCCTCTCCTCGGGGAACTCGATCACCTCGGCGGTCCGACCGGAGAACTTCCGTACCATGGTTGAAACTGTCCATGATTACGGGCGCTACCCGATCGATGGTACACGAAGTTCCGCAGACTAGCAGCCATCCCCTCTCTTGACAGATATATTAAAATACTATACAAATTATAAGTAATATTCTGTTAGGAGGTCCCGAGGATGAGCAAGACATCGGATACGGCCCTGCGGATTCTGCAGCTTCTCCTGCACTGTGGGATGATTTGCCAGGAGGAGCTTGACATTGTGCTCGAGATGATGGCAACGGCACAAGCGAACAGGAGATCCGTACCTCTGAGCACCGAAGCGCTGGACTCGCAGTCCCGGCAAAGCATCTTGGTGTTCGAATTTGATTGACATTTTTCACACCAGCACCTAGGCTGATTGCGCTAGGTCTTGAGTTTCGGAGTTTCATCGACCGAACCTAAAGATGCAGGGTGAGAGAGGAGGGAATTTTTGGCCGTGTTGCGTTGGGGATTGATCGGCTGCGGGGATATTGCCCGAAAACGAGTCGCCCCTGCTTTCGGTGATCTCGACAGCTGTCAGCTGATCGCGGTCAACCGATTCAGACACGATCTTGCCGAGGAGTTCGCTCGGGAGTTCGGGGCAAAACGCTGGTACGAGGATTGGCGGGAACTTCTCAGGGATGAGGAGATCGATGCCGTCTACATAGCAACGCCCCCGAACCTGCATGCGGAACAGACAATTGCCGCGGCTAAGGCTGGAAAGCACGTGCTGTGCGAAAAACCCATGGCTTTGGATCCGCAAGCATGCCGGCAGATGATCTCCGCCTGTAGAGGCAGTGGGGTACGCCTAAGCGTCGCCTACTACCGGTATTTCTATCCGGTTGTCGCCCGGGTCAAAGAGATCATCGCGACCGGAGAAATCGGAAAGGTTGTACTGGCGGAGGTGCGGGCCTTTGAAAGCTTTTGTCCCGATCCTGAGGACCCGAGGTATTGGATGGTCCGCAAAGAACACGCGGGGGGAGGACCGCTGATGGATTTCGGCTGCCACCGCATCGAAGTGCTGCTAAACATTCTTGGGCCGGTGTCCAGAGCGTTCGGGAGCAACGGCCGCCTGATCACGGATTGGAACGTAGAGGACACCTCGATCTCTCTGTTCGAGTTTCAAAACGAATCCCGAGGCATGTTGGCGGTTAGCCGGGTGGTAGAGGAGCCACAGGATAGTTTAGACATCTATGGCAGCGCCGGCTCTATCCATATCCCCGTACTCAACCGTGGTCTGATGAGGGTATATACGGCCGAAGGCGAACGAAAGGAAGATCATCCCCCCCACCGGAATATTCACCTTCCCCACATCGAAGCGGTTACTCAGGCTTTTCTCCAGAACAAAGAACCCCCCGTTCCGGGGGAAACGGGATTGCGGGTGGCGGAGATCATCGAGGAGATCTACCGTTCTTGATGCTCTGTTGGC
>CAZBXU010000067.1:12386-19218 GCA_964495755.1 uncultured Spirochaetaceae bacterium
CTCTAAAGACTTGTGGAGAGTTTTGTTATAGGGCAATGCTGTAATCAAAGCAACAGCTTGGGTTGTCCTATATTGTTCATCAGTCCGGTTTAAATCTCGAGTTCTGCGAGGAAAGAGAGAGAATTTGTGAAGGCTGCAGTGTTCAAGGCGCCAGGGCGTATCGAGGTTCAGGATCTTCCGATTCCCGAACCGTCTCTCGGGGAGGTGCGGATCAAAGTGCTCGGTTGCGGAGTGTGCGGAACCGATGCCCATATCTACTCTGGAGAAATCCACAACGCCGAGCCCCCCGCTGTTCTTGGCCATGAGATCTATGGCCAAGTAGATGAAGTCGGGGATGGCGTTGAAGGATTTCATTCTGGTGACCGCGTCGTGGTTGATCCGTTCATTTTTTGCGGAAACTGCGAGAACTGCAAACGGGGAGAGTACCGGTTCTGTGAAAAGGAAAATTTTATCGGCTATCAGCGTCAGGGTGGATTTGCCCAATATACCAAGGTTCCTTCTGCCAATGTCTACAAGATAAATGCAGATATCGATGTTCGAGATGCAGTATTGGTTGAAACCCTATCAACAGTGCTGGCCGGATTGTCCAACCTCAAACCCGAGGCGGGGCGTTCCTTTCTCCTGTTAGGCGCAGGCACAGTGGGTTTGCTCTGGAATCTGGTATTGAACAGGAGTCTTTCGGTAACGCTCGTACAAACTGAGTTGGTGCCAATGAGGAGAAGTAAGGCTAAGAGCCAAGGAGCGGACCGGGTGCTATCCCCAAAGGAGCAACCCCTGGAAAGTGTGGTGCGTGAACTGTGTTCTCAAGGATTGAACTATCTGATCGATGCAACCGGGTCTACCGCCGCCATCGAGGAAGCGCTTCCGCTGCTCAAGCGCGGGGGAACCTTCCTGAGCTTCGGGATCTGCCCTGAGGAAGAACGGCTTTCTCTGTCTCTGAACTGGTTCTATCATCGACAGGCCCGTTTCCTCACCTCCAGGCGCCCGCCGCGGGAAATGCAACGAGCCATCAACTTGGTGGAGCATAGGCGGCTTCCTCTGTCCGATCTGGTGACAGGGATCTATCCCCTCGATGAAATAGAGCGGGCCTTTCAGCGTTTCACCGAGGCGAAAGATGAAGAAATCAAGATGATGATTGATCCCTGGGTTTAAACCATGCTGCTCGTGTTCGAAGAATCAGAGGATAAAGCACATTCGGATGGGCGTCAATCGGGACTTCTGCTATTCCTGGTTCCAGGGGCTACCCATGACAAATATTGTTCGGTATACTGGCAGCCTATCGAATTTGATCATAGATAAGGAGAGCAAGGTATGCACGAATCCATCGAGGAACACGTCGGCCAGAGCCTGTTCAACTTTCAGGCGGCCCTTACCGAGAGCGGCAGCTCTTTGGGCGAGTTCATCCGCGAAGACTACATCGATAAGTGGTTGAGGGAGGATCTATATCATGCCCTGGCTATCCGCACGACCTTTGTCAACGCAATGCAGCTGCACCTGGCTGCAGAAGGTCTGTTCAACATCGAACGGGTGTCGTTGAGCCCGGTTACCGATCCTTTGGCTCATGACGTGGAGTACACCCCCTCGATCCGCTACAAGGGTCAGACCTATATGACCACCCACTCGATGATCTACTCCAAGATGCTCGCTCTATTCAATCCCAAGATCAAGGGGATTTTTATAGACTCTCCCAACATCCGCCTGGAGATGGAGAGTCCCAACCGTGTGCAGCGAGGAAAATACCTGATTGATTTTTCCCAGATGGACATCGAGGTGCGACGCAACCGCGGAATCGAGCTGGACGCCTACATCCGTCAGACCGAGAAAGTGGAAAAGATACTTCGGGAGGATCACGAGCAAGCTTTGAATTTCTTTGAGCGGCTCATTGTCGCGGCAATCACGGCAGTGGCCGATACCAACGAAGAAAACCTCAAAGCTCTCGGTGTTGCCCTGGAGGTGCCCGAACCCCCTTTCCCCCGTTTTCAGCGGGATGAGGCGGTGGCACGGTTGGGCACAAAGGCGATCGAACAGCCCCTTGGAAAGACGGTGGAGGGCCAGTTTTTCTGGATTACCGGGTTGATACGGGAGAACTACGACCTGATCTATCCGTATCTGAAGTCCGACGGCGGGAGGGTCCCCCTGTCCGAGTTCACCTCGGATATGATCTACAACTACGACCTTTGTACCCAGAGCCGGCAGCGGAAGGATAACTCCTTCGGACCGGCCTTTGAGGTGCTATCCGGCGGATTAAGGGAGTGGCTGTTCGAGGCGATCGTGGCCAGGCTGATCGACAACAAGATCATCGACGTTGCGCCTCAGATCGAGGGCGACAACATCGAGAACATCGGCGAGCTGGGCGGATACGGACCCTTCCTCATGGCCGCCTACCAGAAGGATGAGCATGGAAAAGCCCTGTTTCCGGAAACCTTCGGCGGCGGAGTGGGAGTGGAGCGTTGTCTGTTTGCCCTCTGCCTGGGCGATAAGATCCGCCAGGTGGATCAGATCACCCTGTTCGGCAAGAATCCCGACTCCTATCCACTGTATCTGTTCTAGTGTATCCGCCCTCGGCCGGCTCCTCCTATCCCTTGACCGATCCGGCCAACAGTCCCCGCACGAAGAAGCGCTGCAGGGCGAAGAAAATAATCAGAGGCAGAACTATAGATACGAAGGCCCCTGCGGTAAGCAGGTGCCAGTCCTGACCCCTTGTCCCGATCATGTTCAGCAGCCGCTGGGTCAGCACGGCAACTTCCTGTTTGGTGCCGAGAAACACCATGGCGACCAAAAGGTCGTTCCACACCCAGACAAACTGGAAGATGGCAAAGGAAGCCAGTGCCGGCACTGACAGAGGCAGGATCAGGTAGATGAAGATCCAGAAGTGGGTGTAGCCGTCGATGAAGGCTGATTCCAGTATCGAGCGGGGAATGGTGGAGACATAGTTGAACAGCAGATAGATGGCCAATGGTAGTCCGAACCCTGTATGGGCCAGCCAGATTGCCAGAAACGTTCCGGTGAGCTTAAGTTTCATATAGTCCCGTAGGATCGGGATCAGAGCGATCTGCAGCGGCACCACGAGCAGGGCTACAACTATAGTGAAAAAGATCTTTCTTCCCGGGAAGTCGACCCAGGCGAAGCCGTAGGCGGCAAAGGCTGCAATCAAAATCGGGATCACCACCGCAGGTATGGTGACGGTTACGCTGTTCAGGAAAGCCCGCACCAAGTTTTCCGTTCGTGCGGTAACCGTGTTCCCCTGAGCATCTACGTAGGTGTAGTTTTTTCCGGCCAACACCTGTTTGTAGTTATCGGTTGTGAAATTGGCTTCCCTGACTACGGTCCACCACCCGGTCCGGTTCACATCGTCCCTGCTTCTAAACGAGGTGATCAGAAGGCCGATGGTGGGAAGAGACCAGATCAGGCATAACACAAGCAAGATAATTGTAACGGCAACGCTCTTGTTTTCCTTTTCTTCTTTAGCTGCCATCAGAATACCTCCTGTTGCATAAAGGTTTTGAGGTTGTACCACATTACCGGGATGACGGCGACCACTAGTATAATCGCGATCGCCGAGCCGCGTCCGTAGTTAAGGAATTTAAACATCTGCTTATACTGTTGACTGGCCAGTACCTCGGTGCCGTACAGGCCGCTGGTCATGGAGTAGACGATGTCCCAGATCTTCAGAGTGATGATCAGGATCGTTGTAGAGACCGTGATGATCGTACCCCGAACATAGGGGATGATGATGCTCAAAATAACCCGAAACTCGGTAGCCCCGTCGATGCGGGCCGCCTCTTTGATGGATGTGGGTACCCCCCGCAGCGCCGCAGAGAGCACAACCATAGCGAAACCCGTCTGCATCCAAACGAGTATCACTATAAGGAACAGAGTGTTCCAGGGACGTACTGTTAGCCAGCCTACGGGCTGCCCCCCGAAAGCGGTCACGATCGCGTTCAAGATTCCGATCTGGGATTCTCCGAGAGGCTTGTAGGCGTACACGTATTTCCAGATCACACCTGCTCCGATGAAGGAAATGGCCAGGGGTAGAAAGATCAGCGCCTTGGATAATTTTTCCAGATGGGAACGTTCTGCAAGCAAGGCCACGATCAAACCGAGCAGTACACTCAATCCCGTTCCCAGTACCAGCCAGAGCAGGTTGTTGCGGAAGGAGGTGAGCATTACCCGGTCGCTAAACACGTAGACGTAGTTGGCCAGGCCGACGAATTTTTTTGTCGCCGGACCGAAGAAGCTCAAGAATAGACTACGCAGAGTCGGGATCACCAGGTACCAACCCAATATTACCATGGCTGGACCCACGAAGAGGAAGGGCTGCAAACGTCGTCGCCAGGCGGGACCGAGTTGAGTGATGACCCAGTTGGTGGCAAAGTACAGCAGGGCCACACCTCCCACTCCCCAAATGACGGCCACGACCGCTATCACCGCTGCGGGAGCCGCGCTTTCCCTTAGGAAACGAAAGCCGACGTACATCACGAAAAAACTGACACCTGGAACTACGACGGCTATTAGCATACGCCAGAGGATTAGCCACAAATTCGGGAAAAAACCCACCGGCCGAACCGCTTTTTCGAAGTCTTCCATGGTAGAATTGCCTCCTTAGTACCTCATCATACCTGTGAATTCGCCATTGCAATCAAGAAAATGTTGGACGGCCCCCCTTATGGGAACCGCCCAACGAATCGATGCCAATTAGTAAGGCAGTTTGATTACTCAGGCCAGCTGTCTTCAATCTCGGCGAGGACCTTGTCGAGATTCACACCGCTGACATAATCGACCATACCGGTCCAGAAAGTGCCGGCGCCAACCTCGGCAGGCATCAGGTCAGAAGCATCGAAGCGAAAGACCTTGGCATTGAGCAGCAGCTCCGCCTGGGCCCTTTCCAGTTCGTTGCCGTAGGCGCTTAGGTCCTGAGTCTTGTAGGGGAATAATGCTCCGCCTGCTTTGGCCCAGGATTCACCGGATTCCCAGGTTGCCAGGAACTCCATAAACTGACGTACCTCGGGACGATCGTTGAACATAACGAACTGATCGCCGCCGCCTAAGGCCGGCGTTCCCCACTTTGGATCGATCTGGGGAAAGCCGAACAGGCCCACCTCTTCGAGGAGGTTTGCCTGAATGTTTTCGGGGAAGAAGCCGGTGATGAAGTTGCCCTGCTTGTGCATCCAGGCCCTGGGTGGGTTGTCGAACATCACCTTCGGGGCGTCACCGAAATTGGTGGTGAGCACGTACTGGGGTCCGCCGAACACGTACTTGGGATCCAGCAGACGTTTGCCCATGATCTCGGCAGCTTTCTTGACACGGGGATCGTTGAAGGGGATCTCGTGATTGACCCACTGGTCGTACACATCCGGACCGGCGGTGCGAAGCATGATGTCCTCGACCCAGTCGGTGCCGACCCAGCCGGTGGCGCCTCCGCTTTCAAAACCTACGGTCCAGGGCACCGCACCCATTCCGATCGCCTTCTTCTCGAGGGCTTCCATCTCCTCCCAGGTGGTAGGAGTGGTCAATCCTGCATCGGCCCAGGCTTTCTTGGGATACCAAACCAGGCTCTTCATGTTGACCCGGTGGAAGACTCCATAGGCCTCACCTTTCTGAGAACCCAGTTCCAGCCAAACCGGAGCGTAGTTTTTGTTGATTATTGACTTGATCCCCGGCCAAAGGGGGACCAGGGAACCTCGATCTGCAAACTTCTTCATCAGGCCAGGTTGAGGTAGAGCGGCAACGTCCGGCGGGTCTCCTCCTTCCACACGGACGAAGATCAGCGTCTCGAACTGCTTGGTTGCCTCGTACTGGACATCGATGCCCGTGCGTTCCTCGAAGATCTTCATCGCCTCATTGAAGCGGACCTCTTCCTGCTGGACAAAGGCGCCCATCACGCTGACCACGTTTGCTTCTGCTGTCGGTTCCTGCGCGCCTCCGGCAAACACAAAGCCGGCGGAAAGCAGGAGGGCGAGCACGATAACTAAGTACTTCTTCATGTAGTACTCCTTTCGATAAAATTTTTATTTTCTTGAACAAACACGCTTGCAACAAACGCTTTGTTTCAAGTCAGGGGAAAGGATCATCTTTTTTCATGATTACCTCCTTGAAAAAGTTTTTTCAGCGGCTGAGCTTGCCCAATGTTTATACGGTGCTCCTTTCTACAATGTTGAGCTGCAGTTTGATGTTCTGGATCGGTCGGGTGGGATCCATCAACCGTCCCATCAATATCTCCACCGAGGTGCGTCCCGATTCATCGAGGGATTGATCGACGGTTGTCAGCTCCATGTAGTCGGCCAGATCGATATTGTCGAAACCCATAACCGCCAGGTCCTCAGGAACGCGGAGATTTCTCTGCCGCGCCGCTTTCAAAACTCCCACTGCCTGGATATCGGAACAGGCGAAGATCGCCTCCGGCGGTTCAGGTAGATCGAGAAATAGATTCGTTTGCTCGATGACCCTCTCTATATTCAGAGGATTGAGGCCAATGTATTCTTCCGTTAGCGGTACTCCCGCCTTCGACAGAGTTTGTTGAAAACCGGCCAGGCGAAAGGCGCTGGGATGAAGCGAGTAGGGGGGTTCTCCGGCTTCGCCTATGAAAGCCATTCGCCGGTATCCTTTGCCGAGCAGGTATTCTGCGGTCAGCCGCCCCCCGTATTCGTTGTCGATCTCGATGCTTGAGAAGAAAGGATGGTTGTATTCGACAAGGATGGTCTGCAGGTGATTGTCCCGGATTCTCTCGGCGTCGCCGTTCCTGAGGGGCAGGGACATGATGATCAGCCCGTCGATGCGGCGGGAGATCGGCAGCATATCCAGATAGCCCCGGAGCTGAGCCAGGGATTCGACC
>CAZBXU010000068.1:0-18640 GCA_964495755.1 uncultured Spirochaetaceae bacterium
GACTTGATCTGAGCTAGATCCATATATGAGGTATTCGGGATAGATTGGTATGCATCATAACCGTCTTCGACAAACATATCGATGAGCTAATGGTTGTTTCCACAGGCATGCTTCATAACAGGCAGCCCCAAATGATCATGTACATTGTTTACTCGTGACTTGATGGCGGGCAGGGCAAATTCCCGAAACATCTGCGGTGAGATAAACGGCCCCTTAGTACTGGAAAAATCCTGTCCCCAGCCGACCGCATCCTGTCCCGGCCGGATGTAGTAATTGTCGAGGAGGTTGTTTTTTGCAACCTCTTTTCGTACAGCTGCCTTGACAGTCGCCGGGTTGTCCAAGAGCTGCATGAGGCCGTGGCTGAACCCGCCGCCTCCCTCTTCGAAACTGCCTCCCAAAAGGAAAATGCCCACCTCACCTGCCGAGGGTCCCATGATAAAACGATCGCCGCAGAACTCTTCGATGAGTGCGTCGACTACTTCGAAACAGCTCGCATCCGGCGGTTCTATATCCGGTTCGCCTTCAAAATCAACCGGTGTGAACTGCTTCTCTCCCACATGGGGATCATGGATCTTGGTGATATCCGCGGTCACTTCGGAAAACTTGTAGACCATTCCGTCTGAAAACTCCCAGGTGTTGTCGTCGATCTTTTCGGGTTTTTCGAATTGAACGTTCTTTGGAGGTGCCGGGCCTGATGCCATAGCGGCAATATTGATGATGTCGAGGTTGTCCATTTTTCGAAAAAAATCGATTCCGTCTTCTTTCCAACTCTGAACGACCTCATCCCGACGCCCGTCCCAAAAGGCCAGCGTAGACCTTGCTTTGGCCCGGTAGTAAGTCTGATGGCCGATTATTCTTTCAACTGTATCGAAGTCGATCGCCCACTCACCCCAGGGCACCTTATCCGGTATCCTATGCTCCAGTACTGCCAGTACTCGTTCTTTTGAAGTCATACTCTCCTGTTCAAATTAGTCTGCTGTTGTCCCTGTTCCTATTTTAAAGTAAAGTACTGCGAATGTCGATTTTACTTTATCATTGTAAGTGTTGATGCGGTAACTAAAGCTCCATGCTTTACTGCCACCGTATCACAATCCCAATTGTTTATTCAGGCAGGTATTCTATATGGACACATATATTAGAATGGAAAAAATTGATCCAGACAGGAGAAGCCCGAGAGCGGAAGGGTTTTGGGAAAAAAATATTCTGCCAAAAGAAATTGCAGGGGTCACCACCAACTATGCAATTATAGAGAAAGAAAAGGAGCATACTCTTCAACCCTATGCAACCGAAGGCAGGGCTAAAGCGAGGGTGATTCTGTTTACACGAGGGAGGTGCATGATTTCCGTACCTAACCATACATACAAGGTCAAAGAAATGGCTATTTTCTGTCCGACATTGGATACAGCCGTCACAGTGAACGCAGAAGACTGCGATATCGAGTATCTGGAAGTTTTGATAGATCTGACCCAAACGGAATCAACAAACCGGGAAAGCACAAACAAAAAGTTACCATTTTTTTTACACTACTCTGAGTGCGACCGGTACCGAGAGGAAATCAAAAGCGATAAATCAATAAATCGAACGTTCTTACCGGTCGATATAATTCCCAGGCTTGCTATAGGTTCTGTTGAAACGGTTGGGCCGGATACAGTAGAAGCACACCGCCATCCGATGCTAGAGCAGCTTTTTTACGGGCTTCCTGGAAATCATTGCTGCCTCAAGGTCGATGAGCAGGAAGTTGCCTTTGAGGAGAACGTACTTTTGCATATTCCTCTTGGCTCAGTTCACGGTGTTGGAGTGGAAGAAGACAATATCCTTCACTACCTTTGGCTGGACTTTTTTAGGAGCGAGAGGGATACGTCCTACATTGCCGAGTCCCATGTTCCGATTGATCCGAATGCTTAAGCCAGGAAAGATAATATATATTAGGAAGAGGACATGCCAGCGAATCTAGCCATAAAAGGCGGGGCAAAAGCGATAAATCTTGATCACGAGCGAGCACTTCGTTGGCATAGAATGGGCTCGGAGGAAGAGCGGGCCGTGCTCGAGCTTATGCGTAGGAATGAAATCTCTGTTTCCGAGGAACCGACGCTCTTTAAGCAGTTCTGTTTGTTTTAGGCATCAAGGAGGGGGATGAGGTTATCTGCCCCTCGTATACCTATTGGGCGACTGCTGTCTTTAGGTGTTGATTTGGGATAGAGCATCTGACAGTATGCGTTTTGCTCTCCCTGCTTCTCCGGTTTCAAATCGTACTTTGATCACAATCGGGTGGGTGGCATGCAATCAGTCCGTACGCCTCGCTCGACCACATCGGTGGCTTAACGATGTGTTTTATTTTTTGCCCCTGGGCGAATTGTCACCGAACCTCAACACGTGCTCGAGAGAACAAAAGACGCAGATATCGTAATCACCAACAAATGCGATCATGCTGGAGAACGGCTTGCAGATCAATCCTGTTTCCCCTCAGGTAAAGGCGCAGTGGGAGCGGGTGATGAGTGAGGGGTTGGATCTGATCACCGGCAAAGCAGTCTCCACGGATATGGTCGGGGAGGTTAAGATGCACTTGGAGGAGTACCGACAACGCTGAGCCGACAACGCTGAGCCGGCCGCGCTGAAGCGGCGGAGCGACTCCTTGCCAGCCCTAGGTTAGGGCTTTACAGCAAGCAGGCAGACGCATTTGTTCTTTTCGTATTCTTGAATCTTGGCGAGCTTGCGGTCATCCAATTCAGCCGGTTGCAGGTCGTAGAAAGAAAAAGCGAGGATCGGATAGCCTATTTCCTTTTCCAAGCGCCGGATATCCTTGAGCGTGGTGTCCTCCAGGTTCGTGGCCAGGTTCGTAAACATTTTCCATCCTCCTCTACTATTAAGTATAGGAGGGCTGATTCGAAATGCAAGAGGAAATCAATATCGTGTTGATATTGCTCTTCAAATCTCCTTCAGCTCGACATTGAAGATGCGTTTGAAGATCGACAGGAGCGTTACGGCAACACTCATAGCCAACGGGCCAAACAGGAGTCCCCAGATCCCGAAGAGGGAAACCCCGCCTAAAACACCAATGAATACCAGCAGTGGGTGCAGCTGGGTGTCCTTGCCCACCAACCTTGGTCGGAGCAGGTAGTCCACAAGCGGAATCAACCCGCCTCCGATCACTAACATGATCGCCGCCTGAAGGTAATTCCCCAGGGCGAACAGAATCAAGGTGGTAGGCAGCCAAATCACCGCGGGACCCAAACCTGGAATCGCCGCCAGGACGAGGAAAAGCACCCCAATCAACACAGAGCCGGGAATTCCCAGTGCGAAAAACAGGACCGCACCGATCGTGCCTTGAATGCCTCCGATCAGCAAGGTGCTTTTCAACGTAGCCCGACTGACCGAAACAAATTTGTCTATGATGGCCAGCTTGTCCTCCTTTGGCAGGGGAATAGCTGCAGAGGCTGAAAGCAGAACCTTGGCGCCGTCACGAATCATGAAAAACAGACTGTAGAGAAAAACAAAGAATAAGAGCAGAACCCGCGCAACGTTTCCCATCAAACTGGTCGTGCTTTGCAGAATCGAGCTTAACGATTGTTGTATGATACCCACCACTCTTGTGCTGTCGATCAGACCGGATATTCGCTGCCCCTCAACAAAGGGTAGATTCGAAATTGCTGAATCTATGTTCTGAAGCCAGGTCCTGATTTGTGGGATGTTTCGGTTGATCAGCCGGGTTACCTCGATCACGTTCCCGGTGACGAGATAAGCGAGCACGGCTATAGGAATGAGGATGATCAGGCAAAAGACGACCAAGGAGATGAATGCTGCCAGGGTGGATTTCTGTTTGACCCTTTTTAGGATCCTACGGTACAGCGGATGGAACAACGCTGCAGCAATCGCAGCCAGTAGGATAGGGAGGAGAAACACCCGGGCTACAAAGAACACGAGCAGTGCCGCTCCAACGAGAAGTATCAGAAAGAAGATTAGATTCAACCGCTGCGAACCGTTTTGCGGTTCCGTAGGCTTGCCTTCGTCCAGTTTCTTTTTTTTGCTCATCGATTTTCTCCGTCACGCGTTCGTTATCGCAAGCCAGGCGTTACCGTCATCCCCGGCATCCATGTTCCTCGAATCCCCTGTCAATCTATCACATCGGTGCGGATGATTCCCACTACCCTGGCTACCAGCCGGTCGAATCTGAAGGGCGTGTGGTTGACCTAAGGGCAAAAATCGGTAGAGTGGCATCTAACACCTAAAATTCGAATCGGAGTAACCTTTGGCATTCATTTTTCCGCTCTCCATTCAGCTGACCCTCCCCGAAGCGTATCGAGAGGATGAGCACTTTCGTCAAGTTCTCGAATCCCTTCGGCGGCACGGGTTTTCAGGAGTCGAGCTCAATATCGTTCGCCTGGAACAGATCGATCCGCAGGAGCTCAAAAGTTTTCTCTATAATTTCGACCTGAAAATGACCATGTTCGCCTCCGGCGCCGCCGCCAAAGCATCGGGGCTTTCCCTGTCATCGGAGGATGCGGACCTACGGGCTAGATCGGTCGCAGGCTGCGTGAAGTTCATCGAGTTTGCCGGCCAATTCGACGCTGGCGTGATTGTAGGATTCTTAAAAGGAGGACCCGCTCAAGACCGGGAAAAAGCAAGAAGGGTTTTCCAAGAATCTCTCAGAACGATCGCACCCCGTGCCCTGGAACTCCAGGTTCCCGTATTGATCGAGGCTACCAACCGTTATGAAGCGGCGGTAGCAAACAGTCTGGATGATACCTTTGGACTGATTGCAGCGGCCGGCGGCAATCCCTTTATAAAAATGCTGCCCGACACATTTCATATGAATATTGAGGAGAGGGATCAGTTCGATGCCCTGACCAGACATGCTGCCCTCTACGATTCTCTTCACATCTCCGACAACAACCGTTACTTCCCGGGATTCGGGGCGATCAGCTTCGACAGAATTGTTGATTTCTTAAAAAGCATGGGCTACCGCGGTGGGATCGCTATCGAAGGAAATATCAAAGAGGACCTGGTCTCCGACATCCGGGAGACGATGAAATACCTTGAAACGATTCTGCGGGAAGGAGAATGAGTTGCTCCCAGTGGAAACTATATTTTCAGCCTCGTCCATTTATTGTCTGAACCAGCGCTATCCAAAACCGTTTCAACGAAACTCATGCCCTTGACCCCGTCATCGATGTTGGGGAAATCCCTACTGGAGCCGTTTCCCCCGCCCAACTGTCGCCATATCGCCTCGAAGAACTCTTGATAGAGATTGGCGAAAGCGACAATGAGTCCGTCGGGGTGACCGCCGGGGAGTCTGGCGGCAGACTTTGCGTTTTCATGCAGGTAGGGACCCCCTTTGTACAACACGGTGTCGAAACTCTCCAGATCACGAATCAGCAGCGATTCCGGCTGCTCCTGTTTCCAGGCTAAACTCTTCTTTGTACCGTAAATCCGGATTGTCAATCCGTTTCGTTCCCCCGTTGACATCTGGGAAACGCAGAAGACCCCCTTGGTCTCTCCTTTATAACGAATCAGCACATTGCCGTCATCCTCCAGACCATGACCCGCCAGGAAAGAGGTCGTATCTGCACACAGCTCCTCGATCTCCAAACCGGTAATGTAGCGAACCAGGTTTTCCGCATGAATCCCGATATCCGCTATAGTCAGGGATCCGCCCGACACCTGCGGATCGAATTTCCAGGCTTTGGTATCTTGAGCCTTCGCCTGTAGTTGATAGGGCACCCAGCCTTGAAAATACTCGACAACTACTTTGAGGATTTTTCCCAACTCTCCTTTTTTCACCATCTGTTTTGCCTGCTTGACCATCGGATATCCGGTATAGGCATGGGTAATCATGATGATCCTGTTTCTATCCGAAGAGATTTTTTTCAAAGTCTTTGCCTGATCAAGAGTCAAAGCCACAGGTTTTTCGCAAACCACATGAAAGCCATGTTCCAAGAAAGCATGGGAGATTTCAAAATGGGTGGAATTGGGCGTGACGATAACCACGAAATCGAGCCGCCGTTCTTCCGGGACCTCCGCTTCCTTCCGAGCCATCTCACGATAATCATGATAGATCCGCTGCGGATCCAGGTGCAGCTGAGCGCCGCTTTGCTTTGACTTCTCCGGATTCCGAGAAAAGGCTCCGGCTGTAATTTCGGCATTGTTGTCCAGTTGCAGAGCCATGCGGTGAACCGGGCCGATAAATGCTCCGATTCCTCCGCCGATCATTCCCGCTCGTAGTTTTCGCTTATCCATAGTATTCCTCCCTGTTGAGAAAAACAGTATTGTAGGCCGTAATCGCAATATAGTGTAGACTTCAATGGAAATTCCGCAGTGGTACTATTCCCGGGATACAGCGGTTCCTGCCGGGAACGTTGGAGGAAGGAGGTTGTTGCTTTGGAGATACGAACCTCAGGAAGGATCGGTCTGGAGGCCTTCGAGGTCAGCAGCTGATGGCGGGGATCCAAGAGGTCGTTGAACAGTACATCACTCCGGATACGCTGGTGGAGAAGACCGCTCTGTGGATAGAGGAGATAGCGGCCTATCGCTGGCGGGAGATCGAATGGATAGATTCGGCGGCGACCGCCCTGCTGGTCGTTGATATGACCCGCCCCTTTGTCGACGCCGAACGTCCTCTGGCTTCGCCCAACTCCGCGGTGATCCTGCCGAGGGTGAATGAGCTTTTGGAGGCATTTCGTACTGGGGGCAAACCTGTTGTTTGGCTGATCCAGGGTCACCACTCGGTGGCCGCCGACCGTGGGCAGCTGCTCGACATTTGGTGGCCGAGTCCCATTTTGGAAGGTACGCCGGATGTGGAGGTGGCGACGGGATTATCGGTGGAGCCAGGGGAGAAAGTCATTCTCAAGAGACGGTATAGCGGTTTCTATCAGACGGATTTGGAACTGACCCTGCGTTCCCTGAAGGTGAGGTCGGTGGTCCTCTGCGGGGTACTCACCAATGTCTGTCCCTATTTGACGGCCTTCGATGCCTTCTACCGAGGGTTTCGGGTCTACTACCCGGCGGATGGGACTGCCTCGTTGAACGAGTACCTGCACCTGGCCGCCCTTCGCAGCATCTCCGCTTGGGCGGGGTACGTCGTGAGCTGTGCTGAGATCGTGGACTGGCTTCGGGGCAGCGTACCGTGACAGCCCGGTTCCTCTCCTGTATAGTGCACACAGACCTTATTCTATGAGAGGGATTCGCACCCATGGCCGATGCACCAGCCGATATCGTTGCCCGTAAGGCAGCCGTGCGAAGGGAAGCTCGAGCCCGACTGGAAGCTCTGGACGGTTCGCAGATCCGGAGGAGTAGTAAAAACTTGACCAAACAGCTCTTAAGGACCTCCTGGTGGTCACGGGGGGAGTGGGTTTTTATCTACATCCCCATGTTCGGGGAGGTGGACACCCGCTACATCGTGGCCCAGGCGTACCGGGAGCAAAAGCAGGTGGCAATTCCTCGCATGGAGGGACCCGACCTGGCCTTCTACTTCTATGAGGGGCACACCGAAAACCTGCTTCCCAACCAGTTCGGGATCCTCGAGCCGGATCCCACATGGAAACTGATCGACCCCACCGTTCCTACAGGAAAACGGCTTCTCGTCCTGACACCGGGGTTGGCATTTGACAGGAGCAGAAGACGACTGGGAAGGGGGAAAGGATTTTACGACCGATTCCTGGACGGTTTGCGGGCCGCCCATCCACGGGGCAGTGCCTCCTGGGCTGTGGGATTGGCCTTTGATGAACAGCTGGTAAATGAAGTCCCGGTGTCCGATCACGACGAGCTTCTCGATGGGATCGTTACGGATCGTGAAGTTATAAGTTGAGCAGCCCCCCTGGGCGAACCCGGTGGGCCTCACCCCAACTTGATTTCTGGAGCCGATCGTGAGTAAATTAATAAAAATGAAAGAGAGAAACAGGATAAAACCATGTCAGTAATCAAATCGGCCTTGGAAATCGCCCTCGAGAGAACACAGAATGTGGAAGCTAACAAAGAGGCTCTCGAAGCAAATACCTACGCTACCGAGGGAAAGAAAGCGGTCTCCAAGTTTCTATCGGAAGAGAGCTTTGACCTCAAGAAGCTGTTGGACGGTTTCGATAAGAAACATCTCGCCCATGTCAAAGAGGGAGCTGTTCAGGCACTTCTGGCCAATCTCAAGCTTCCGACGGATGAAATGTCCCTCCTCCAGAACAAGAAGGCGGGCAAGGGATTCCACGCCCTGGTCAGCGATAGCAAACACCTCGGCAAGATGTTAAGCCAGATGGAACAGTTCATGGCGGATTTTCTACAGGAACGGAAACGGGTTGTCGAGGCGGTGGATCAGAGGTTCGAGCCCATCCTCCAGCAGAAAGAGCAGGCCATGAGTCAGCAGCTGGGCACCAAGGTAAAGATCGATCCGGCGATGGATCCGGACTACCAGAAGCTTCTGCGGAACAACCTGACCATTCTGGAGGATCGCTATACCCAGGTTCTCGGCCAGGTTAAGCAAGAGCTGCGTCGGATGAGTGGGTAGGGTAGTCCTTCTTCCCTTTCACATCTCCGTGCTATTATTCTCCCGGCTCGTAGGGAATTCCGTCTGCCGCCGGCGGTTTGGCCTTGCCCATCATTCCTACCAGTACAACGATAGCCAGGACGTAGGGCAGCATCTGCACAAACTGGCTTGGGATCGGTATTTTTGTTTCGAACATGATGCGAAAGGTGTCGGCGTAGCCGAACAGAAGCGCTGCCAGCACGGCTCCGACCGGATGCCAGCGACCGAAGATCATGGCAGCCAGGGCGATAAATCCACGGCCTGCGGTCATGCCGTTGATCCACTTGGAGGGATACAGCACCGCGGCGGCCAGACCACACATCACCCCGGAAAGAATAACTCCGGCGTAGCGCATCAGGTAAACGTTGATTCCCAGGGTGTCCGCGGCTTCGGGGTTTTCTCCCACGGTTCGAAGACGCAGTCCGAATCTAGTCTTGTAGATCGCAAACCAGCAGACAGCTGTGATCGGAATCAGGGCAAAGGTAAAGGAGTTGATTCCAAACACCGTGGGGAAGAGGTAGGAGTTGAGGGCTGATTGAGTTTCCTGCCCGAAGATCCTCTGGGAGAGAAATCGACCTATACCGATAGCCAGGATGTTGATTGCCACCCCGCTGACGATCTGGTCGACCTTGTAGGTTATGGTGGCAACGGCGTGGATCAGAGCCATGAATACCCCCGTGATGATGGCAACGAGCAGACCCATCCAGATGCTCTGAAAAGCTATCGATCCCCAGACGATGGTGAACGTAGTGGTAGCCATGAAGCCTTCCAAGGCGATGTTCACCACCCCGCTTTTTTCACTGAACACCGCACCCAAAGCGGCGAAGGCAATCGGTGCGCTGATCTCCAAGCCCTTGAAAAGAAAATCCACTATAATAGATAGTTCCATGTCAGGCAGCCTCTTTCTTTCGCAGGGCTCGGATATAGCGAGTGACGATTTCATTTATGACAACAATGAACAGGATCATCAAACCGGTGATCACGTAGATAATCGCATTGGGGACCGAAGTATACAGCTGAAGACCGTAGCCGGCCTGTTTTAGAAAGGCGAATAGGATCGCCGAAAAAACAACCCCCACGGGTGAGTTTCGTCCTATAAGAGCGATGGCAATTCCGTCGAAACCCAGTCCCGAGGCAATCTCGAAGGTGTAATGTCCCCGGATGGCAAAGATCTCCTGAAGACCGATCAGACCGGCCAGGGCACCGCTGATCAGAAATACCCCGATCTGTACCTGCTTGACCCTTATACCTGAGTATTTTGCCACGTCCAGGGAAACCCCCACAGCCCGGATCTCGAAGCCGAATCGCAGGCGGAAGAGCAGGAACCACACCAGAATCCCCATGACGATGGCGACGATCAGGCTGTAGTCCATATATACGTGCTCCGGGATGTTCAGCCCGATAGCTCGAAAGGCGCTGTTCAGTTTGCCGAACAGAGCCGAGGGGAGAATTTTGTGAGTCTGCGGCTCCAGGCTCTGTTCACCCCGACCGGACAGGGGCCCGTTCACCAGAAAGTTCACCAGGGCGAAGGCTATGTTGTTGAACATGATGGTCGAGATAACCTCGTGGATCCCTTTCGTTACTTTCAGGATTGCCGGTATAGCCGCCCAAAGGGCACCGCCGGCCATGGCCGCCAGCACCACAACGGGGAGGTGGATCGCCTTGGGCAGGGGCAGGTAGATGCCCGCCAGAGCTCCGACAAGCCCTCCGATGAAATACTGTCCCTCCGCTCCGATGTTGAAAACTCCGGCCCGGAAGGCGATAGCTACGGCGAGGCCGGCCAGAAACAGGGGAATCGCTACGGAGAAGACCGTGGCCAGGCGCGCCCCGGTGCCGACAGTGAAGCGCAGGATAGCGGCGACCGCTTTGCCCGGAGGTTCGCCTACCAGGGCGGCGATAATCAGCAACACGACTATTGAGGCCAGAAAGCCCAATATAGGCGCCGCCAGTTCCAATAACCTGTATTTGTCGATTCTTATCTTAGCCACTTGACTGCTCCCCCGTCATGTACAGACCGACCTGTTCGCGGGTCGCCTCTTGCTGAGCGAACTCTTTGATGATGCGTCCTTTGAACATCACGCCGATACGATCGGAGAGGCTTAGTATCTCATCCAGATCCGCAGAAATCAGAAGAACTGCTTTGCCCGCCTGGCGGGCGGCGATTAGTTGTG
This sequence comes from uncultured Spirochaetaceae bacterium, assembly GCA_964495755.1. Taxonomy (GTDB): domain Bacteria; phylum Spirochaetota; class Spirochaetia; order SZUA-6; family DRHE01; genus JAFGQJ01. The sequence continues at coordinate 10,678 of CAZBXU010000068.1, forward strand.
AGTAGATGAACTCGGTGGCGCCGATATCCACCCCCCGCGTCGGTTGGGCGGCCACGAGGAGCTTGGGTTCGAAGCGCAGTTCCCGGGCTACGATGACCTTCTGCTGGTTTCCTCCGGACAGGGCATTGGCGGGAGTCATTTCCGAGGGCGTCCTGATGTCGTAGGCGCGGATCGTCTCCTGAGCGAACTTCCGGATTTTGGAGGCATCGATCAGCTGGCCCCATTTGACAAAGGGGGCGCGGTGGTGTTGACCGAGTACGATATTATCCGCTAAGGAGAAAGGCAGGAGAAGACCGAAGCGCTGCCGGTCTTCCGGGATATGTCCGATCCCCGCATCTCTACGCGTGCGCACACCCCAGGATAGGATGCTCTCCCCCTCCAGGAGGATATCACCGCCGTCGAGCTTGACCGGTTCGGTAATGGCTTGGACCAACTGGCTCTGGCCGTTACCCTCGACCCCGGCGATCCCATAGATCTCGCCGGTACGGACCGCCAGATTTACCCCGGACAAGGTGGTGTGGCCGCGTTCTCCGGTTTGACGAAGATCTCGAACTTCAAGCACGGACGTCCCCGGCTCTACCGCCGGTTTTTCCACCTTGAGCAGCACGGGTTTTCCCACCATCAGCTCGGCGATCAGCGGCTTGGTCGCCTCTTCCTGCGCCAAGGTCTTGATGACCCGACCTCTGCGGACAACGGTGATCCTGTCGGCAATCTCCAGGACTTCATCGAGCTTGTGGCTGATAAAGATGATTCCCTTGCCCTGCTCCGTCATCATCCGGAAGGTTTTAAACAGCTCATCAACTTCTTGAGGCGTCAGCACCGCCGTGGGCTCGTCGAACACGAGGATTTCCGCTCCTCTGTAGAGAATCTTGAGAATCTCCACCCGCTGCTGAAGTCCCACCGGCAGATCCTCGATACGGGTGTCCAGGTCAACCACCAGGCCGTTTTGCTCCATGATCTTTTCGATCGAGCGGGCCGGTTCCTCCATGCGGAGAACCCCCGCGGTGTGGGTTTCCTTGCCGAGCACGATGTTTTCCAGAACGGTGAAGGGGGGTACCAGCATGAAGTGCTGGTGAACCATTCCGATTCCCTGGTTTATCGCATCCCGCGGATTTCGGATGGAAACCGGCACATCACGGAGAGAGATGGTTCCGGAGTCGGGGTGTTGAAGACCGTAGAGGATCTTCATCAGCGTAGTTTTGCCCGCCCCGTTTTCGCCTACCAGGGCATGGATCTCCCCGGCTTGAAGGTCGAAGCTCACCCTATCGTTGGCCCGTACTCCCGGAAAGACTTTGGTAATTTCCTCCATCTTGAGAAGGGTCATAATCATCCTCTCTGCTCAATCGTACTCTAAAAAAACGGGACGATCCGTTTTCGGATCGTCCCGCGGTGTGGCACCTTTCTAATTAAAAGGTTTGAGCAGCCCAGTCGGCCACCTTGGCGTCGTCGTCCGGAACGATGATCTTTCCGTCCACGATCATCTGCCTGATCTCATCGACCTTGGCCCGCACCTCGGCCAGCTTGGCTTCGTTGTACTGGTTCACGGCGTAACCCACGCCGTTGTCCTTCAGACCGAAGGTGTGGTATCCACCTGTATTTTTTCCGGTCTCGATGCGTTCTTTGGCTGTGAGGAAGATAGCCACGTCTACACGCTTCAGCATCGAAGTAAGGATGAAGTCGGCGGTTGCCTTCTCTTCCGGATTGTCGCTGGAGGCGTAGATCATACCCTGGTCGGAATCCACCCCGATGGCCAGCTTGTCAAGATCCTTTGCCGCCTTGAACAGTCCGGTCCCGGAGCCGCCCGCCGCGTGATAAATGATCGAGGCGCCCTGCTTGAAGAAGTTGACGGCGATGCTCTCTGCGGTTTTCGGATCGTTGAAAGCCGTGGGATCCTTGCCGCAGTATTGACCGAGCAGGTTTCCTTTTGCCCGCAGATCCGGGTTGACGTACATGGCGCCGGCATAGAAGCCGCCGTGGAACTTGTGAATCAGAGGGATGTCCATGCCGCCGATAAAACCGACTTTACCACCCTCGTTCAGCAGTCCGGCAACGGCGCCCACGAGGAATGAACCTTCGTGCTCGGCAAAGGCCAGACAGGTGATGTTGCTCGACTCGTTGAGGTCGGGAAGCCAGCCGTCGATTATCCCGAAGTGCTGATCTGGAAAGTCAGCAGCAACTTTGGCAATCGAATCGGTGAACAGGAAGCCTACACCGATGATCAACTCGTAACCGTCCTCGGCCATAGCTCGCAGGAGCTGCTCCCGGTCCTGGCCGCCGGCTTTGGGCTCAAGATACTTCAGCTCGATCTTCTTTCCATAATCGACGGCATCCGGGTCATCTTTGATATAGCCGTCGAATTCCTTAGCGGTCATGACCATACCGTTGTAAGCGGAGTCGTTGAAGGACTGGTCGCCGCGTCCGCCGACGTCGAAGACGATACCAATCTTGTACTCCGGACCCTCAGGTACCGCTGCCGCCTCCTCTTTCTTCTTGCAGCCGATCACGGCCAGCACCATGAGAAGTGCAAGCAGTACATACAGTGCTTTTTTCATGGATTTCCACCTCCTCCATGTGTGAATTGATTTTCTCTTACTGTAAACCGAAGGGGGAGGGTCGTCAATGTTTTTTTGGGGGGGAGTCGAGCATTTTGAGGAAATTCGCCTCTTCGACTATTTGAGCTCCGAGTTCCCGGGCCTTGTTCAGCTTGCTCCCGGCCCCGTGGCCGGCCAGCAGGTGGGTAGTCCTGGAAGTTATGCCGGAGGTAACCCGGCCGCCCCGCCGCTTTACCTCCTCCATGGCCGACTCCCGGGGCTTGAAGTTCTCGAAGCTCCCCGTTACACACCAGGTTTGCCCGGCAAATGTCTGGGGCGGTATAACTTGTCTCGCCGGAGCTTCCTCGCTGAAGTGCAGCCTCGATTTTCTCAACCCTTCGATCCGGCGCCGGATTTCCGGGCGGCCGAGCTCTTCGATCAGGGTCTGGGCGGTTTTCTCCCCGATACCGTGGATACCGGTGAACAGAACGGGGTCTTTTTTCTCCGCCGCCTCGAGAAGCGTGTCGATGTCCCGGTACCCACCTTCAACGAGAAGTTCGGCGACCTTCTGCCCGATCTCGGGGATTCCCAAGGAGAGCAGAACGTTACGGTACCCCTGTCGCTTGCTCTTCTCCAACCCTTCACGGATCAATTGGACTTTCTTCTCTCCGAATCCGGGAAGATCGAGCAAAACTTGCGGATCGAAGGTGTACAGGTCTTCCACATCCCGAATGATGTCCCGCTCGATCAGAACGTCCAGGGTCTCCGGTCCCAGGTTGTCTATGTCCATCTGGTTTCTGCCCGCGAAGAAGCGGATCCGGCCCCGGACCTGATCGGGACATTTTAAATTTTCGCAGAATTGGTGCGCCCCGTGGCGGGCCAGGGGAGTGCCACAGGACGGGCAGGTTTCGGGCATCCTCCAGGTCGTGTTGCCCAGCTCGTTCTTTTCCACCACCCGCTCAACAGCCGGGATTACATCACCCCGTTTGGAGACGCTCACCCGATCGCCGATGGCCAGCTCGAGAAGATCCACGTAGTCCTGGTTGTGCAATGTGGCGTTGGCTATGGTAGATCCGGACAGTAGCACGGGTTTGATCCGGGCTACCGGAGTGATGCGGCCGGTCCTACCGACTTGAACCTCTATGTTCTCCACCACCGACTCCGCTTCCGGGGCCTCGAATTTGAAGGCGATGGCCCAGCGGGGATGGTGACCGGTAAATCCCAAGGTTTTTCGTGCCGCCAGCTCGTTTACCTTCAGGACCAGTCCGTCGATCTGGTAATCCCGTGCTCTTCTGTTCTTCCGGGCCTGCTCTAAAAAAGCGGGAATATCGGAGAACTTTCCGAATGTCCAGGCGGGATGTCGTTCCCGAAGCGTTTCGAGGTTGTGCTGGTCGGAAAAATAGGCCGTATCCGGGTTGATCTTGAAGCCCAGTGCCTGCAGCTGTTCGAGGACCTCGAGATGTGTCTCGGGAGGTGTCTCGGGGCTTGAGGAAAAGTACCCCTCGTAGATCAGGATGTCGAGGGGAACCGCGGCAACTTCCGCACTCTTCACCCGGCGCAAAGTGCCTGCGGCCAGATTGCGGGGATTGGCGTAGGGGGTCTCCTGCTCGGCATTGATACGCTCAAAGAGGCTTCGGTGCAGGTATATTTCCCCCCGCACCGCCACGGTTGCCTCCTGGGTGAGCCGGAGGGGAACAGCACGGATTGTTTTTGCATTCGCCGTGATATCGTTTCCGACCAAACCGTTGCCTCGCGTGACCGCTCGGGCCAGCAGACCCTGTTCGTAGTACAGTACGATGGAGGCGCCGTCGATCTTCTCTTCCGCCACGAAGGAGAGGGATTGCCCCGCGTTCTTGCTGGTCTTGGCAATCCAAGAGCTGAGATCCTCTGCACTGTAGGCCTTGTCCAGGCTTAAGACGGGAATCGTGTGGGGGACTTCGGGAAGCTCCTGGGTCAGGTCTGACCCCACTCTCTGGGTGGGTGAGTCGGGACGACGGGCTTGAGGAAAATCATTTTCCAGCTGTAGAAGGCGGTCGAACAGCCTGTCGTACTCCCGATCTGATACACTGGGGCGGCTCAGGACGTGGTATTCGTACTGGTACCGATTGAGGATCTGGCAGAGTTGTTCGATTTCCTGTTTTGCCTGTTCCGGGTTAAGGTTACTCGACGTATTGGATGAAGGCATCTTTAAAACCGCGGGATCGGAACTGGTAAAGAAGAGTGCCGCTTTCATCCACATTCAGAGGTCCGACCAGTACTTTGTAGAACTGTCTGCCCCCAGAGCCGGCGGGCAGAATCGTGACGGAGTAGGTTTGGGTAAAATCCCCGGCCAGTTTCTCTGCCAAACTCCGGGTGGAGTAGGCGCCAAGCTGCACGAAGTAGGAACTCGAGGGGAGTATCTCGGAAAGGATCATCTGTTCTTCCGGCGTTGGCGGCGACTCCGCCATGGCGGTTTCCGCGGCGGGCTCCTCCTCCACCAGCGGCTCCACCACTTCCGCCACCTCTTCGACCGCTGCCTCTTCCTCTGCGGCGAAGGGCGGTTCTTCAGGTTCCATGGTCAGAGGGCTTTCCTCTTCCGGAACAGGGAGACGGCTTCCCTCGGGACTGGGTTTATCCGGTTCGACTGCTTCCGGACCGGGGAGGGCAACATCGAGGTCCTCTTGTGCCTCTGTGGGTACCAGAAGACTCACCTGGGGCCCCTCGGGTTCGATTACCGCTTCCTCCGCTGCCTCTTCCACCACAACTTCGGCAATTTCCTCTTCGGGGGCCGCCTCTTCCTCTTCGGCGGGCGGCTCTTCGGGAGTTTCTTCAGCCGCAGCAATCTCCTCCTCAACCTCCTCGGCTTCGCCGGGTTCTGGAGCCAGGGCGTAGATCTCCTGTTGCCGCGGCGGCATGTACAGCTGTTTCTGCGGCACTCTATTCGCCAGTTCCTCCAGCCGTTTCTCCTCCGGAGTTTTTTCGATCTCCTTTGGAGCGGCCGGGGCCTCTGCCTGGGGTTCCGCCTCCACGACGGCCTCTTCCGGGGCAGCTGCCGCGACAACCTCTTCATCCTCAGCCGGCTGCTCCGCCGCTTCAGGCCCGGCAGCCTGCTCACCCACCGATTCGGCGGTCTCCTCACTGTCTATCAATTCACCCTGATCGGGAGTAGTAGTCCGGGCGACCTTCACCGGCGCTTCCGGCTGCACCTGTTCCTCAGAAGGCGTCTCGGGGCCGGCCGGCAAATGTTCCTCGGCAATGCTGATCGGAGGATTGAGATCCGGATCCGCGCTGTAGGCTTCCTCCTGAAGAGATTCACTCAAGCCCTTTCCCAACGAGCTGACCACATTCGCCCGGACACGGATTACCTCCGAGCCTGTCAGCCCGATCCGTGTTCCCGCTTCTTCGGAGAGGAGTAGAAATATGTTTCCCGCTCCCGGGATTCGCTGAGCTACGGTAACCTGAACGCTTTGTCCCGATTGGGAGTTTTGGACAAGAATCCGGGTGTTTTCCGGAAAGGCGTTTGACGCTGCAAACAGACCGGGAGTGCTGAACTCTCCGCTGCGGGCGATCGCCGCGTTTCCCTGCCAGCTCTCCTGGGCGAATGCGGTAACAGTGCAGAGGCACAGCGCAAGGAGAACAACGATTAGCTTTTCCGTACGTACAGTAAATACTCTCATAGTAAGAGATAACCCCTCTTCTCTTACATCGGCTGAATTAAGTGCCGAATGAACATTATAGCAGGAAAAAGAGAAAAGAGAAATCAGCGGGCCGGGGGGAAGAGTTTCAACAGCTCGATGCCCTGGGCGGCTACGTCTTGGCCGACCGAGAAGAGAAACTGCCAATAGGTGGATTGCTGTTTCTCCGGGCTCCTGTTGTCGAGAACCATCTCTCCCTCTGCGAGTATGCCGGCAGCCTCGACACCGAGAAGATAGTAGTGCACGGAGGTATCAATCTTCAACTCCGGCTCGAGGCCGAGGTTCCTCTTTTCTGTAGTGGACCGAATTTCGGCGGCGAGTATGTACTGAGCCAGTCCCTGCCGGGCGATGTCCAGAGGTTCCTGGAACTCCTTTGCTTCCCAATCCACCAACGGTGCGTATAACCCGGTATCAAAGCTCACGAATCCCAGGTCAAACATGGCTGCGATCATGCCTTCCTGGCCGGCAAAGGGTCGTGACAACTCTTCGCCGTCACGGATTTCTTGCACCACGATCAGAAAGGTTTGGCCGAAACACAGGATCGAACACAGAAGGAAGAAAAGCAGCACCAGGGCGGCGATGCGTCTCATAGAAGGCTCCCGGAAACAGTTTTTCCCATTATCGGTCGAAACAGCAGCTCCCTGTTAGGGATTTCCTGTGGAAAATCAATAATCAGCCGGTTCTCTTTCCCTGTATCTTGATGCCAATTTGCTGACATGGTACCTTTGACCGTGCCCAAAATGACTTTTTTCGTCATCCAGGTGCGGACGGGCAAAGAACCGCAGTTTCTCAAACATGCCGGCAATCTTCTCGAGGCTCCGGGAGCAGAGCTGCACTGGCCGCGGAGAAATCTGCGGATTCGTCGTCAGGGTGTGTGGCGGGACTCGGTAGCTTCGATCTTTCCCGGTTATCTTTTCCTGCAGACCGAAACTGTTGCCCCGCAGCTGTACTGGAAGCTGAAGCGTATACCCGGTTTCATACGCTTCCTCAAGGACAATCATCATATCGAGCCCCTCACTCCGCGGGATCGGGAAATCCTTGTACACTTTCTCTCCTACGGTGAGATCGTTCAGCGGTCGAAGGTTTACTTCGATCAGGACAAGCGCATCCGGGTCGTCTCCGGACCCTTGACAGGAATGGAGGGCCGGATCGTGAAGGTGGATCGACGGAAAGGACGGGCCCGGGTTCGTCTGGAGCTGTACGAAGGCTCCTTCCTGATTGACTTCGGTTTTGACGCAATGGAGCAGGCCCCGGAAAAATCTGGCGGCAAGGATCACCATTAGTTTGAATTTCCCTCCTCAACTCCCTCAATTGAAATCCGAGAATTAAGAGTAGATATGACCCAGCGCAGATCCAAAAACAGGATCTATATCATCGGAGCGGGAATCACAGGAATCTCCCTGGCCCGAGAGATCCAGGCAAAAGGAATTTTTGGGAAAGTCGTCGCCTTCCTGGACGACGATCCGGACAAGATCGGGTCGCGTGTTCATTCGATTCCCGTGCTTGGACCGATCCAGGAAGTGGCGGAGCTGCTCAAAACAACCCCGGCGGACGAAGCGATCATTGCTATTCCCGGGGCCACCCAGGATCAGCTTAAGAAAATCTACAGGCTTTTAGATCAGGCTGGATTCGTGCGCATACGCATTGTACCCCCCATCTCCCAAATTCTCGATGGGGGACCTCATCTCATCCAGGCCCGGCAAATCGATCCGGAAGATCTCCTGACCAGAGATCCGATCCAGGTCGATCTGAAGAAGA
>CAZBXU010000069.1:0-18514 GCA_964495755.1 uncultured Spirochaetaceae bacterium
AGATGGAGTAATCGCATCTATGATTGTTTTATTAACACCTTTTCCATAAGCCATGAGGATCTCAACAATTCGGATAGGCTGAAATCGGCACTGCAACAGGATCCCGGGCGTTTTATGAATCCAATCCCCTATGAGCCACTGTTCTCTCTGGCGAAAGAGTTCGGGTACGAATGGGAGCGCTGCAACGACCTGACCAAACCGACCGTTCATACACCGAGCCTAGAAGGTGGGCTAAAAATCGATTGGTTCTTGTGTCGCGGCGTTCAAGCCGAAGACCCCTGTGTCATTCCTGCCGTAAGTCCTGATACGGAAAGACCGATTTCTGATCATGAAGCGTTGGCGGTAACCATCAGTGTGACGTAGGGGTGGCGGAGCACATGTGCTCGGCCCGCGCCCCGTTCAGGACAGCCACGACTTCGGCGGCGATCGAAACCGCGATTTCCGCCGGGGTGTCCCCGCCGATCTTCAAACCCACCGGGGCGTAGAGGTACTCCGGCGCCTCCATACCCTCGGCGCCCAGTTTTCCCAAAGTGGTACGGATCTTCGATCGTGAACCGATCAATCCGATATAGCGATACTCCGCTTTGGCCTGCAGAACCTGTTTTAGAACCTGGAAATCATAGAGGTGACCGTGGGTTGCGATAAAGCAGCAGTCACAACCGTGCAGGACCTCTACGGCCGCACCGATGTCGCTGTACTCACCGATGATGATTTTCCGCCTGGGGTTTTCGCCAAGTATGTCTCTAACCTCGGCTCTGGAGTCGAACAGGGTGATCCGAAAACCCAGGGATTCGAGAATCGGGGTCAGAGCCCTGCCGATATGCCCCCCCCCGAACAGCATGAAACCGCGCTGCCCTTGCATGTACTCGTAGAGCAGGGTAACCTGCCCGCCGCATTTCATTCCGATCTTCTCAAGATTATAGGTTTCCAATCGATTTTCTCTGGCTGACAGAACTTCTTTGGCTTCCTGAACCGCCCGATGTTCGATCGCCCCTCCTCCAACCGTTCCGAACAACTGGTTCTGATCGGTCAGGATCATTTTAAATCCTTCCTTGCCGGGGGTTCCCCTGCCCGCCTTTACGATGGTGACCAGGGTTAGGTTTGTCCCCCCTTCGAGCAGCTCGCTGCATTGTCTCAGGATTTCCATATCGGTACTGTAAATCCTGCCTGGCAAAAGCACAAGGGGAGAAGAGGCAGATTGGTTTCTAGAAACCGAATTGAGTACATTAACAGTTGAGCTAGGAGCTTGAGAATGAACCAAGACATTCATTGGGTTTTGAGTATCGATCGGGAGAGTCTTCCCTCCGGGAACGGCGGTTCTCGAAATCGGGATCAGGACAGCGACCGGGAGCTTCTCGATGCCTACTCCCGGGCCGTTACCAATGTAGTGGAAAGCGTGGGCCCCTCGGTGGTGGCGATCAATATCAAGCAGAGGCGAGCGGCCAGTCGTCCCGGTGGAGAGGGGTCCGGGTCCGGGGTTATCATCACCCCCGACGGATTCGTTCTGACCAACAACCACGTTGTCGAGCATAGCGACAGCCTCGAGGTGTCGCTGACCGATGGACGCACTTTCCCGGCACAGATAATCGGTACCGATCCGGCAACGGATCTGGCGGTCATCCGTATCTCCGACGGCAGTCTGCCAACTTCCGAGTTGGGAGACTCGGATCTGCTGAAGGTGGGCCAGCTGGTGATCGCAATCGGCAATCCCTTGGGCTTTCAGAGCACCGTGTCTGCGGGCGTGGTTTCTGCTGTCGGACGCAGTCTGCGCAGCCAGGCTGGTAGATTGATCGACGGTGTGATCCAGACCGATGTTGCTTTGAATCCCGGGAACTCAGGAGGCCCCCTGGTAGACAGCCGCGGCCGGGTGATTGGCATCAACACGGCCATGATTTACATGGCCCAGGGTATCAGTTTTGCCATCCCGATCAATACAGCCCGCTGGGTGGTCACAGAACTGGTGGTGCACGGAAAGGTGCGGAGAGCCTACCTGGGCGTCGGAGCACAGACCCGTCCGGTGAACAGACGAATCCAGCATAATCTGGCTCTTAATACGCCTACCGTGGTGGAGGTGGTCACTGTTGAAAAGAACGGCCCCGCTGAACACTCCGGGTTGGAGCGGGGTGACTGCATATTCGCTCTGAATGAAATTCAGGTGGCTACTGTGGATGACCTTCACAGACTACTGAGCAAATGGCCTCCGGGCACACCTCTAGAGGTGAAGCTGCTGCGCAGTGGAAGAGTAGATATTTTTCGGATTACACCGCGAGAAGGTTGAGTCAGTCCCAGAGAGGAACGGACTCTACGCTTTTCACCTCCGGAATCGAATCCTTCAGTCGGCGCTCGATTCCCTGCTTGAGAGTCAGTTGAGCCATCGGACAGCCGCTGCAGGCGCCCTTCAGTCTTACCTTAACGATGCCGTCCTCTGTAACTTCGACGAGCTCAACGTCGCCGCCGTCGGCCTGCAAGGCCGGGCGTATATCCTGTAAAGCCACTTCGACTTTTTCGCGCATGATCTACCTCCATGTTGACGAAGCTTATCGAGCTGCTTTTGTACAGCTCATCTTCGCCAGTTTTTTTCCTGTTTCAGTGCGGAAAGCCCCATTCGAGAACTCTCCTGCCTCCAGCCGCGCCAACAGTGCAGCATCGTGCACCAGGTTGGACTCAACGTTGTCGGAAGGTCCGTGTTCAATGATCCGACAGATTTTCTCAATTTCTTCGGGCATCAAACCGGAGCGAAGAAGTATATCCTTCGCGGTCTGGAGACCTTCGGGTTCGCTATCGCTGCCGATATTGTGTAATATGCTGGCAGGAATGACAATATGCCAATCCGCTTTTTCACCCTTCAGAATCTCCTCGCTCCAGGAGAGGACCTGTTCAGCGAATTTGATCTGAGACGCGTTTTCGCCCCAATATCCCTGGATCCCTTCCACTAGTTTGCGCCGCAGTCCGACGGCCCGGTTTTTCATGTAGCGGTCGTACGCTTCTTCACCCACACAATCCTGACCGTATTTGCACCACTCCAAACAGCTCATGTATCCATCGCGAAATACCGCCCGGCCGCAGTTTGAGCACACACCGCGGATCTCGTCGGTCCAGATCTCCACCTCCTCCCCGCAGGAAGGACAGTCAAACATCTCCGGCTGGGGTTGCCTTAATATTTTTGCACCTGGACAGAATTGATGGTCCATGACCTAAATATAGCCAATTCGGTAAGATAATTCATTGACCTGGGTCAACCGACCCGGGTGTTTTTGTTTCGGGACGATCCGGCCTCTTTGGGTGGAGACGCCTTGGAGTCGGGGACCTGCTTTATCCGAGGGCAGCGATCGAAAAGCTCGGCCAGCTCACGGAGTCTGCCGATGATTTCCAGGGTGAGCATTCCTCGAGTGAATCGCCACTGCCAGTTTCCCGCTGCCTGACTGGGCATGTTCATCCGTGCTTCGCTGCCTAGTTTCATCGCATCTTGTAGCGGGATCACCGCCGTGTTTGCTACCGAGGCGAAGGCCAGGCGAATCAGGTCCCAGGTGATATCCTGCCCGTCTCGTCCCAGGTAGCGGCGGATCCGGTCCTGAGCCTCCCCGCCTTCGTTCTTGTACCAGCCGGTGGTCGTGTCGTTGTCATGCGTTCCCGTATACACGACACAGTTCCGCAGGTAGTTGTGAGGAAGATACTCATTGTCACTCTGACCGTCGAAGGCAAATTGAAGGACCTTCATCCCCGGAAAGCCGAAGCGGTCGCGGAGCTTCTCCACAGGCGGGGTGATGACTCCAAGGTCTTCGGCAATCAGCGGCAGGTCTCTCAGCTCCCGTTTGAGGACTTGAAAGAAATCGGCACCGGGGGCTTTGACCCAGCGGCCCTTCTCCGCAGTCTGTTCCCCCGCCGGTACTTCCCAATACCCTACAAAACCGCGAAAGTGGTCGAGTCGCAAGATGTCCACGAGGCGTAGGTTGGTGCGAATCCTCTCGATCCACCACTTGTACCCCGTCTCTTTATGGCGTTTCCAGTTGTACAAGGGATTGCCCCAGAGCTGCCCGGTTTCGCTGAAGTAGTCGGGTGGTACGCCGGCTACAACGGTGGGCAATCTTTTCCGATCGAGTTGGAACAGCTCCTGGTGGGACCAGGCGTCAGCGCTGTCGTAGGCCACGAAGATAGGCAGGTCCCCGATGATGCGGATTCCCCGATCGGCGGCATAGCTCTTCAATTTTCTCCACTGGCGGAAGAACAAAAACTGCTGGAATTTCTGTTGTTCAATCTCTTCAGCCAGGGTGTGCCTCCAGCGCTCCAGTGCGCCCCGCTTCCGCTGGATCAGTTCCGCGGGCCAGCCGCTCCAGGCGCCCGGCTCACCCTCCGCCTCAAAGGTTCGCTTCAAAGCCATAAACAGGGAGAAATCCGGCAGCCACGAGCTCTCCCGGTCGCAGAAGATCTCAAACTCCTCCCGGTCGGCGGGATCGCCATGGCCTTTCCAATGGGAGTGGGCGGTTTTGAGGATATCCCTCTTGAAGGTGAACACGGCCCCATAGTCAACCCGATTCTCCGGGAACTCAGGTGCATCACTCAGCTGCCCCGGATTCATAAAACCTTCCCGGACCAGATCCTCCAGATCGATCAGCAGGGGGTTGCCTGCGAAGGAAGAGAAACTCTGATAGGGAGAATCACCGTATCCTGTGGGGCCCAGAGGAAGAACCTGCCAGATGCACTGCCCGCCGGCCTGGAGAAAATCCACAAAGGCGAAAGCCTCCTTTCCCAAGGTCCCGATGCCGTGAGGACCCGGCAGGGAGGTGGGGTGAAGCAGGATGCCGCTGCGGCGTTCGCTTCCCTCAGGCATCGGTGGTTCCGAGTACCTGCTTCCAGATCGCCGTACCTACAGAATCGAGGAACCCCGGGGCTCTCCCCGCTTTTTTCCCGATTCCCTTCCAGCTTCTCCCTTTGCCTCCCCCCTTTCCCTCGATCAAGGGAAAGAGGCCGGGAACGATCCGCTTCCAGGGAATATCGAGATCCTCGCTGCAGCCGATCCACCACTGGATATCATCTTTCCTGCGGTTGATCAGGCAAGCCACCGTCTTTGAACCGGAAAGAAGGTTCTGATAGACCGCCTGCACCAGGGAAGGTGCCTCGGCGGTAAAGATCTGTCGTACCAACCGGATTCCTCCTTCGCTCTCCGCGCTGGCCAGCAAGCCCTGTGCCCGATGTCCCGCCAGGGTATTTTCCAGCTGGGAGATCCGCTGGTCCCGTTCCCGAAGCTTGTTTTTCAGCTCCCGGACCGAGGCTAGAATATCCGCTGTTCCGCAGGTCAACTCTCGATTCAGAGCGGCGGCAAGACGATCCTTCTCCCGAACATCCCGGTAGGCACGGGCGCCTATCAACCAGTGCAGGCGCAATCTGCCCCTGATTTTCTCCAGTCCGTCGAATTTTATCAGGCCGACTTCCCCGGTCTTTTCCACATGAATCCCTGCGCAGGCCGCCGAATCGACCCCTTCGATCTCCACGATGCGCAGCCACTGGACATCGGGAGGGGGTTTGCGCAAAGAAAAGCGTTCCGCCTCCTCCGGTTGAATCCAATGGATATGCACCGGCAGATTCCTTCTAATCGTCCGGTTGGACAGGACCTCCGCCGCCTCGATCTCTGCCTCCTGAATGCTGTCGGTATCGATTTCCACGGCGGTGTAACTGTCACCAAGATAGGCCGAGATGGTAGGATATCCCGCCGCCTCGATCAAGCTGGCCGAGATGATGTGCTGGCCCGTGTGCTGCTGCATGAAGTCGAAACGGGTCGGGAAATCGATCGTCCCCCGCACCGGCACGTCCTGTTTCAGCGCCTCCGGAAGTACGTGACAGACCTCTCCCTCCCTCTCCCGGACATCGATGACCGGGATGCCGTTCAACCGCCCCCTATCGGCGGGCTGACCGCCTCCTTCGGGGTAAAAGGCCGTCCTGTCCAGGACAACGATCCAGTGATCCCCCTCCTGCTCCTGGTGTACCAGTCGGGCTTGAAAGCTCTCCAGCCGGGGGTCTTGATAGTACAGCTTCTCCGTCATGATTCAATTCACTGATCCCTCGTCAGGGCGCCAGCTTACCACATATTCCGCCTTTTGCCAGGCGTCGGGAAGATCTGCAGGGGGCCGGTCCAATACGGTCCAGCCTCCGCCGAGACCGGATGCAGCCAGAGCCAGATCAAAGTGAGACATGGCGATGCCCATGTCGATGCGCTGAAGATCCGTCGGCGTGACCGAGCGGTAGCCGGGGAAGCGCTGCAGATAGAGGTGAATGAACCCTTCCTGCAGCAGACAGCGCCAGGGCTGCCGGTTCGAAGCGGAAGGGGCCAGACGGAGCATCTCCAAGGCGGTGGCGAATCCGCCCGCTCGTTCCTCAGAAAGGGGGGTGCCAGTTTCGCTGTCGAAAAATAGATCTGACCAGGATTTGCGCTGCTTGGATCCTGCACCCCAGCGGATTACCTGATCGAAGATGCTTCGTCTTTTTGTGGGTTCGCCCACGGGGCTCACAGCCGGTAGGATTTCCTCCTCCCCTAGTCCGATGGCTTTGGCAAAGCGGCCTCGGGTAAAGATGCCTCCCAGCCAGCAGGTCCCGAGATCTAGATCGGTCGCCTTGAGCACGAGGAGCTCGAAGAGGTAGCCGAAGTCCTCCAGAGCGTGTCTGTTGTCTTCCACTGCTCCGGCCAGATAGGTCCTGGCGCCCCAGATCGTACCGTAGGCTCCTACCCGGTCGCCCCGATCTTTGCCTTGGGTGTCATTCTCTACCAGTTGGAAGCGGCAGGGGCTGCCCAAGGGTCCGACGGTCAGGGTTTTGCAACAGCGATCCAACTCTTCCCGGACCTTGCCTGAAAAGATCTCTCCGGTGAATCTGCGGACAGAGGTTCGGGCTCGAATCAGATCCAGTGGTGAATGTTGAAATGAAAACGGAATAGTCAGCATAATTTCTCCAGACTGTGCCGTGCTTCAATGACATTGCTGTCATCATAGCAAATTAATGAATTGTTGTAGTAGAATGTAAATTCTTGAGAAAGGGCTGTAAGTGAGGTCAAAACGTCTGCAAAACAATGAACTCTTCGATCAAGCGAACCATCGGGGCGAGGGGGAACAGCCCCTGGCCGCCCGTATGCGGCCCCGCAGCCTCGATGAGTTTGCAGGCCAGGAACATATCCTCGGTCACGGCAGGCTGCTGCGGCGGGCGATCCAGGCGGACCAGCTGTCCTCCCTCATCTTCTACGGTCCTCCGGGAACCGGCAAGACCACCCTGGCCCGGGTGATCGCCAATACGACCAGCAGCCACTTTGACAGCATCAATGCCGTGCTGGCCGGCGTTAAAGAGATCCGTCAGGGAACTGCGGAGGCCGAGGAGCGGCGCAAGCTGTACGGACAGCGGACGATTCTCTTTGTTGACGAGGTACACCGCTGGAACAAGGCTCAGCAGGATGCCCTGCTTCCCTGGGTGGAAAGCGGCGCCATCGTTTTCATCGGCGCCACCACCCTCAATCCATTTTTCGAGGTCAACCCGGCCCTGATCAGCCGCTCCCGCATCTTTCAGCTTAAACGCTTGAGGCCGCAGGATCTGAAGACAATCGCCGAGCGAACTCTTGCAGATGAAGAGCGGGGCTACGGCGGCCTCGACGTGAGGATCGATGAAGAGGCTCTGGACCACCTGGTGGATGTTTCCGGAGGCGATGCCCGAACCCTGCTCAATGCGATAGAGCTGGCAGTGGAAACGACTCCGGATCATTTTCCTCCCACGGACGAGCAGCCGATCCATATCACTCTGGAAATCGCCGAGGAAAGCATCCAGCGACGGGTCGTGCTCTACGACAAGGAGGGGGATTATCACTTCGATACGATCAGCGCCTTTATCAAGTCCCTGCGTGGTTCCGATCCCGATGCGGCCCTGTACTGGCTGGCCAGGATGGTGTACGCGGGGGAGGACCCCCGGTTCATCTTCCGCCGCATGCTGATCTTTGCCTCCGAGGATGTGGGCCTTGCCGATCCCAATGCCCTGGTCGTGACCCAGGCCGCGGCAGCCGCATTCGAGCGGGTAGGGCTTCCCGAGGGGCGCTTCCATCTGGCCCAGGCCGTGTTGTACCTGTCTACAGCGCCTAAATCCAACACGAGCCTGGCTTTTTTCGACGCCCTGGATGTTGTCGAGAAGGAGCAGGCCGGAGAGGTTCCCACCCACCTCAAGGATGCCAGCCGGGACAAGGAGGGTTTCGGCCACGGCGAGGGCTACCTCTACCCCCATGCCTATCGGGAGCACTGGGTGGCTCAGCAATATCTACCCGACGCGCTGCAGGGAAAGATCTTCTACCAGCCGTCGGATCGGGGCTACGAGGCGACGATCCGGGAGAACGTACGGCGCCGGCGGGAGGCGCAGCTGGAGGCGATGGTCGAGGTGGAACGTCGGGGCCCTGAGGTCCTGACCTTCAGCAAGGGGGGCAAGGCTCGCGACCTGTGGTTGGAGCGGGCGGTAAGCCGGGTCAGCGAGCAGCTGTCTGCAGTCCGGAAGACGATTTTTGCCTCCCTCTCCCTGGCGCGGCATCATCTGGTACTCGATATCAGGGCCGGAGAGGGGCTCTTGACCTGGGAAGCCTTGCGCCAGGTCCCCGAAGGGGGAGTATGGTCCGTGTCCGAAGACGGGGCCGGTGCTTCACTTCTGCAGAGCAGAGCTCAGGCCTTGTCGGATCTGGAGAGGCCGCGAGTCCTGGTGGGTACACTGAAAGAGCTCCCTGCACTGATGGAAGAGCAGGGGGAGGGGGAGGTGCGGTTTAATGCGGCAGTGGGGAGGAACGCCCTCTTTCGCCAAGAGGACAAGTTGAGCTGTCTCGCCGGTTTGGCCGCGGTGCTTCGGCCGGGAGCTCTCCTCTCCCTGGCGGAGATCGTGCCTTCTCAGGGCACGAGGCTGTCCGATCTTCTCGACCTGCAATCGGAGAGTGAAGAGTTCAGACACAAACTCGGGCAGGCGGAAGATGAAATCTACACCAACCCAAACAATCCTCTGGTAAACTGGAGTTCCGAGGATTATAGTTCATTTTTAGAGAGCGCCGGTTTCCGAGTGCTAAGAAGCGAATCCCGGAGGTTGGCGGACAGTCGTACGATCCGGGCCGAAGATATCGAGCGTTGGTTGGTGAAGGGAAAAGGGACACTGCAGGCTGAAAGCTATGCGGCCCAGGCCTCGAAGGTCTTGAGCTCCGCCGAACTGAAACGTTTGCGACAGATCTGTCTGGACCAGCTTTCCGGCCGCGAGGTGGACTGGCAGTCTACGGTGTTGTTTGTCACTGCGGAGAAAAAGCTGGGCTGATCCCGCTTCCCCGCTATTGGCCGTTCATCCCGCCGGCCAGATTCCCCGATGGGATGGTGCCGAAGAAGCTGGTCAGGAGGGCGCTCAACCGCCGCTTGAGGGCGCTGTAGGAAAAGTATTTTTTTCCCAGCTCGAAGTTCTTCTCCACCATGGCCTTGCGGCGTTCAGGGTCTTTCAGCACGAGCTCAACCTGCTTCACCGCGGTTTCGGTCAGGAAGCCGTCGATCGCCACCACGTCAAATCCCTTGGGTTCGATATCCACGATATACACCGAGTAGCGGTTCACCAACAGGGGCTTCTTGAACAGGATCGCCTCCAGAAAGGCGTTGCCGAAGCCTTCGTACAGGCTCGGATAGGTGATCAGGTCGGTGTGGGGATACACGTCCCACAGCGTGTAGAGCTTCCGGCCATCTTCGGTCTTGGTACGGGTTTCGTGAAGCCGGTTATAGATAAAATGGATGGGAACCTGCTCGCGCTGCGCCGTGTCTCTGATCCAGTTGAAGTAGTCCCCGCCTTCATCCCCCGGGGAGTGAGAGATCAGGAGCTTGAGCTTGGGCACGTCGAGGCGTTCCACCAGATAGAGGGCTTGCTCGATCCCCTTGCGGGATACGACGCGGGTCGGTTGCAGAACCAGAACATCATCGTCGTCGAAGCCCATATCGGCCCGGAGGTTCTCGTTGAACTCATCGATCCCCGTCTTGGCCCGCTCAAAGTCAATGACATTATAGATCAGTTGGGAGGAGATACCCTTTTTTGCGGCCAGGTCTTTCTGGGCCACCGTATTGATCACCACATGCTTCATCGAGGGTAGGTCCGGTGGAAAGGCCATGTCAAGAATATCGGGGATGGCGTTCAACAGGAAACGAGGCCTCTCCCAATAGAAGTCATGATGATGGCCGATCGCCGGAATCCCCGTCTCGGCAATCACCTCGGTCAGAGCCACGCCAAGGGGGATGTGCATCGGAATCGCTAGAACATTCTCCGCCACCAGGAGATCGATATTGAACTGCTCGAGGAAGGTGTAGAGTTTTTCTTTCAGATACTCCTTGTTCTTGTAGATCCGATCGGTAACGGTTCGATTGCGGGTTTGCAGGCCGAACAGTTCGGCGGATAGGGCGACATTGTCGGGGTGCTGGAAGAAAGCCTCCGGTACAAGCATACTCGCCTGAGGATCCTTATCCAGCTCTCCGGCGAACCAAAAGCAACTATGGTGAAAACCCTCAAAGATCTGCGCCCACTTTCGCGACTCGAGGGACACTCCATCCACCCCTTTGAATCGGGTGGACACAAAACCGATGTTGAGGGACTTGGCGTGTTTGTGTTTGCTTTTCATGGATTAGGGGCGGCAGGTCTGGCCTGGTTTGTTCCCGGTTGCAGCAGCCCTTCGATCGTTTTGGGGTTCTCTTCGAACTCGTGAAACATCTTTATGATTCGAAAAGATTCCTGGTTCTCTAGAAATACATCTACGATTTCGGGGTCAAACTGGCTGGATCGACCCTCGATAATGGTATTCATCGCTTCCTCGTGGCTTATCGCTTTCCTATACGGTCTGTCGCTGGTAAGGGCATCGTAGACATCCGCAACAGCCACGATTCGGGCCGAAAGGGGGGTTTCATCGCCCCTGCGGCCTTCCGGATATCCCTCGCCGTCCCAACGTTCGTGGTGATAGTAGGCAATCTCCTTCCCCAGAGTCAAGAAGGATTCCCGCTTGATCTCAGCGTCGACATCTCGAAGGGCGTCTCCCCCCATACGGGCATGATCCTTTACACGGGAAAACTCCTTCTGATCGAGTTGACCGGCTTTGAGAAGTATGGAGTCTTCAATGGCGACTTTTCCGATGTCGTGCAGGACCGACGACAGGCAGAGATCCTCGATATAGCGTTCGGTGATGTAATTCTTGTACTTCTCCTTGCTGCGCAGCCCGGTAGCCAGGACCTTTGTGTACTCCCGGATTCGTTTGAGGTGTTTGCCGGTGTTCTTGTCGCGGTACTCGGTCAGGCGGGCAAAGCCGAGAATCGTGGCCGATTGGGTCTCCCTGATTCTGTCAAAGCTCTCCTTGAGCTTGCGCTCGAGGTTGACTCTTTCGGTTAAGTCCTTCTCGATAATCGAGTAGGCGATGGTCTCGCCGCTGGTGTTTTTTATTGACGAGTAGGACGTGTAGGTGAATAGATCCGTTCCGTCCTTCCGGCGGCGAGGTACCTCGGCTTCGATATAGCGGCCGCCGTTCTCATCGACCAGCTCGAAGATCTGAGAAATCGTGGGTCGCTGATGGTTCACCCGGAAGACGGAATCGAAATACTCCCCCGACACTTCCTCCCAGCTGTACCCGTACAGCTCTTTGGCCGTGTAGTTCCAGTTCACGATCCGTCCGAGAGGATCCACGATGATGATCGCTGAAAGGATCGTGTCGAAGAGAACGGCGTAATTGCGTTCGGAGATGGCCAGGCGGGCTTCGATGTTTTTCATGTAGGAAATATCTTTGAATTGGCAGGTGTAGCCGGTCACCGTACCCCGGGGATCCCGGATCACCCAGGATGAATCGAGGACCCGCTTGATCGTTCGATCCTCCATGTACAGATGGGTCTCGAGGTTGAATACAAAGTCCGCATCCAGTAAACGGATCAGCTTGTCTTCCAGCTCCTCCTTGTAGACGTACAATGAGGCGATGCCCTCGATGGGGCTTTTCGGCTCCCTTCCGATGAGCTTGTAGAAAGCGGGATTCGCGGTCATGATTTTACCGCTCAGATTCGCGGTGAGAAGCCCGTCTCCGATGGTGTGAAACAGCAACTCGAAGGAATCCGAGGTGCCGGTTGTTTCTGCGTGAGTGCTGGCCAGATCCTGCCGTACTCTGACCAGAGTGTAGCTCTGAGTCTCCCCTTCTATGGTAAAAGCCGCGACGCGAAAATATTTCGGTGTTCCGTTCAAGTCGGGAATCGTGGTCAACCGATCGATATGGCGGCACCGTTCCACGTTGAGCAGCTGAAGGAATTTTGCGTCGGTTAGGACGTCCATGCTTCGCCAGCCGGTAATGCGAAGCAGCACCTCGTTGAAAAACAGGATATCCCCGTTCTCATTGAGAATGATAAAACCGTCGGAGAACTCTTCGATGATTTTCAAGATTACATCGGAGAATGCGATGGCGGACCCCCTCGAATCATCAGTGTACCGACCTGCGCCGGGAAGTCAAGCCGGAGGAGCGGGGACTTGTATCTATTATTCAAGAGTTCTCTCCACTGCTCCCGGATTCTCGAGAGCGAACTCTACGACAGCCAGCTCGGGACCGTCGTGAGCCGCAGAGAAACACAGGGTAGTGCCTATCCGATCGTGCCAGGCGCCGGTTAGTCTGGCCGACTCATGGACATGACCGTGCAGAGTGACGAGAGGAGATCGCTCTTCGATAAATCTGCGCACCGCGATACTGCCCACGTGCACGTCCAACGGCACTCCTTCGATCATTCTTCCGTCCAGGGCTGCTCGGTCCAATGCACAGTCGTACGGCGGGGCGTGGAACAGGAAGACACTCTTTCTCAGATCCTCTCCGTCACTCAAGCGGCGAAGATCATCTTCAATTGTTCGTCCCGCGATTTTCTCCGGTGGAACCGAAACGGTCCGCCGGCCCGCAGTCGGCGGAACGGCGCCCACATCCACAAAGCGGGACACGTCGTAGCACTCCCAGTCTTTGAGTAGGAAAGGCGTCGGGGGAACGCAGGAGTAGCCGTACAGATTGAAGCCTTTATAGGTTATCTTGCGGTTGTGCAGGTAGTGCAGGAGGTCGAGACGTTCAGCCTGTCCGAGAAGCTTCTCCTCCCTGCGAGGGTCATCGTTTCCCAGGATGACCAGGAGTCTGGGGTATTCTTCCCTGAGGGTGTCTTTCAGCTCAACCAGATGAGGAAAAAGGAATTGAGTAAGAAAATTACCGGAGATATTCACGCCAGAATTAGGTTGTGGTCTGGATAGGAATCCACCAAAAGGCAGCAAATCGCCCCCGAGAAATACGAGCTCCGGCTTCTTAGCAGAAATGATTTGGAAGAGCTTCTCATAGCGTTCGACAGAGCCGTGCAGATCGGAAACGAACAAGCAAAGGCTCATCGGTTCAGCGGGAGCTGGCGGGCCGGATCGGTCACGGCCCCGATTTTCACGGCGTAGCTCGTTTTCCGTTCGATGTCTTTGTCTGAAACGATGTGGATGTCCAGCATCTGTTCGTTGTTGAAGCCGGTACGCATGTAGTTCATCTCCGCCAGGCTCAGGCTCCAGCCCTCGAACCAGGCCAGGAGCTCCCGCTTCTGCTGCTCTGTGCCGCGGAAATGAACCAGAAGATCGATGTCGCTGGCCGGGCTTGCCGTGGCGTTCTTTGTGCTGCCGATCACATAGATTGCCTTGACACCGAACCGTTTCGGGTTGAGCAACTTGGCGATTCGTTCGGCCGAACGCATACGCCAGCGCCAGTGCTCGCCATGCTGGAGCGCCGGGGCAGGCCGGGGCGCTTGCTCATTCACACGCCCCTTGTCCGGCGGCGTTAAGTAGGCGAGCGCCTCGTCCGCCTCCGCGTTCATTACAACTCGCAAGACCTCACCGTTCGTCTCTTCGGCCACATCAATCACCCGCAGGGTCTCGCAAAGATCTTCATATTCCGGTAGGAGCTGAGGAAGAACGTTTTCCGAGTCCTGCAAGAAAGCTTCATTGAAGATCGTTTCGGATTCATCCGGATATAGAGGCAGGTAGCGGATCGAGGATTCCACCAGATCCTGGAAAAAGTGGGTTCCAAAGGACAGATCGGGGACGTAGTTGCCTTTCCGGCGCGCAATCTCGACGAGCACCGCGGTATTGTTGATCTCCGAATAACCGACCGGAACCCCCAGCTTAATATCCCCGCGGCTTCCCCATCTGCCGGGACCCATGAGCAGGAACTGTCTTTTCGGCAGCAGGGAGTTCAGCTGCCCTACGGCTCTGCCGACCCGTTTCAGCTCTTCCGCCGAACCCAGCATTCCATAGTATTCGGGTACGATATAGACGACGTGGGTCAGGTCGGGGACCCGACCATTGGAGATGTATTTCCGGGCTGTAAACAGGATTTTCTCCCCAGGAATGTCCTTGGGGATCGGAACCGGACTGTCTTCGGAGGAAGAGCTCTGGGCACGGCACTGAAGCAGGAAAAGCCTTCCTTCTTTCATGGCAAACTCGATATCAACCGGTTTGCCCAGTTTGTCTCTGAGCAGATCGAGGATTCCTTTGACATCCTGTATAAAAGTACTGTTGGAGATCACTCCATCGAAGGTAACGACCAGATCGTCCTGTTTTACGTCCAGATTGATACGGCTCTTCCGCCGCAGCATCCCGTCCTGGTGTACCGAAACGACATTCTCTAAGTTTGGATATTCTCCTCCGAACTCCTTGATCAACTCCTTCAGGTCAACGGTGACGAAACTGTTATGCTCCAGATCGATCACATCGGCCTGCCGCGGCGAGTAGTGGAGGGTTTCATCGATGGTGGCATTGACGTTCAGCCGGGGTTGTCCCGGTGCTATCAGCTTTGGGTAGTCATCGCTCAGACGGTCCACAGCTCGAGTACCCAGTCCGGGCACTAACCGGATCAGGCCGTCCTCCCTGCGAATCCTCGGGGACCAGCGGAACTCATTGTTGCTGAAGGCCACCCCGGCAAATTCGGGCAGGAAATAGCGGCCGACTCTGGTTCCTACCACCTCCTGGATCATGATGCCCATCTCTTCATGGAAGTTGGTCAGCCCTCTTTCTCTTCGGTACTCGATCGGGTCGGGTGCGAAAACAGAGGCGTATATTTCCGCAATGGCGTCCATCAAGGCGCCGAGGCGCTCACCTTTGGCTCCCTGGTTGGCCAAAAACAGACTTTTGTACTTCCCGGAAAAGGCCGATTCCATTCTGTCTTCGAGCAGACTGGAGCTGCGAACGATGATTGGACTCTCACCGAAGTCGTCGAGGCAGGCGGAGAGCCAGTTGGTGATATCACCGGGAAACAGGGAATTCTTGAAAATTTGTACGATATTGGGGTATTCCTCCCTGATCTGCTCTACGCTCTTGTATTTCTGCTCGAGGATTTCTTCCAAGTCGTTGTAACTCAAGAAACTCTGCAGCGTGTCTGAGGTCATGTACCAGGTTTTCGGAATCTGAACCTGCCCGAAGCTCGGCTTTTCTGCAGTGTAGCGTTTCAGAATTTGCCCGGCTATGAACAGGCCCGCACTCTTGCCGCCGAGCCTGCCGTGGCTGTTTTGGGGGTATATGGTACAGCGCAGGATATCGTAGAAATCGTGGAGATCTACATATTCCTTGGCGATATCTATGAAATCCAGCTGGTCGGTGAACAGACGATGGATCAGGAGAGCACTGATGTTCTGCTTCGTATAAGATGAAATTTCAACATCTCCCTCTTCCATATGATGATAGCGGGAAATGGCATCGAATATGTCCCCCAGAGACGTATCCAGGTTTTCCAGAGCTTTGACGAGGAAACCAACCCGATTCTCCTTGATCCACTTCTGGATGTCCTCCAGTATCTCATCGTCGCTCAGATTCGACCGGGCTATGCTGAATATCCGTGCGGGCAGATCTTCAGATGAGGAGAGATCGGATTTCACGCTGGGTTTGTTGGCATCTTCCTCAGAAGGATAAAGCCTTGATCCTTTTTCCATGCTTACCTCATCCAGAAGCAGGCGAGCCTCCTCGATACCAATCCAGCAGAGGTTATTGAGCATCTTGCGGCTGATCTTCGCGAACAGCTTCCTGTCCGTCTTCTTTAAGAGTTCGACCACTACCTCCCACTGCTTCTGGTTCGTGTTTTCCAGCTGGCTTTTAGCATTTTGAAAATCCACAACCGACTGCTGTAGGCGCAGCTGCAACAAGAAATGTCCGAAGCGGTCGGCAATCGTGTTCAGAAGCTTCTGCTCCTCCTTCAGGAAG
This sequence comes from uncultured Spirochaetaceae bacterium, assembly GCA_964495755.1. GTDB lineage: Bacteria > Spirochaetota > Spirochaetia > SZUA-6 > DRHE01 > JAFGQJ01. The sequence goes on from CAZBXU010000069.1 coordinate 16,234, forward strand.
GGGCTGCGGGGGCCTGCACCGACCTCCTCGATATAGAATACCTCGATCTTGCCTATTTCCTCCTCGTTCATAAACACCGGCGCGCTCTGAGACCATGGTGTTTCGGAAAAATCCTTCGAAGTGAATTCCCGGGAATCGACAACGATTCTGACCCTGCACAGTTGCGTGTACTGCCAGCCTGATGGCATTACTTCGATCATCCGGCTCGCCGCTTTTTCCAGATCGGCGTCCCGATCCCGGAGAATCTCTTCGATGTAATACAGGCAGTTTAGTTCCTTAGCCCGTTCGTTCAGATCCTCGATGATTCGTTGTAGGCTGGTACCTGTGCTTTTATTGTCCTCGCTCATCGTACGATCACTCCTTCACCTTGCCTGCCGTCGGCCACAGCTTTCAAATCCGTCCCGGAAACCACGTGACGCACGTACTTTGATTCGTCCTTTGCGGGCTGTTCGGAAAGCCATTCCCAGTCAATACGATCCCCTTGGGATTCCTGCACTGAAAAATAAAGAATCCCTAAATTCGTGATGTTGTGAAAAAAATGAGAACCCTGGCTGAGATCGGGATTCATTTGAGTAAGGGTGGTCTCCACGATTACCCTGGCTGCGGAGATTTGACTCCAATTGACAGGAATTCCCAGCCAGGGATCGGAGCTGCCCCAACGGCCGAAGCCGATCAGAATATACGAAGTCCCCTGTTGAAGCAGGTCGTCGTTGATCCTCTCCAGCTCCCGGGCGATGTCAAGCGTAGAGGCCGAGTCAAAGTTCTCCGGTTTTACGTACACTACATGCCGCAGGCCCTCGAGGACACCGTTTCCCATAGTTCGCCTGGAGACTACCAGTACTCTGTCCTGAACCATCTGTGCCAGCTCCACTTCAGCTCCATCGAGGGAGATCACCATCGGTCGCACCTGCAGGAAGCCGAAGCGGGACTCACGGCCGCGGTCAGGATCGAAGCTCAGGGCGAACTCGATTTCCACCGAAGAATCCAAGCTCTGCTCGGATATTTCAAGCAGGCGGGTGATTAAATCGTTTAAAGGGATCGTATTTCCTTTCAAGATCGGCGAAAAGTCCACCAACCGGGCTCCGGGTCCGCTCTCCCCCATGATCAGACGATCCGAGTCTGGATCGTAGGTCGAGCAGACGTAGCGCAGGGTGCCGTCCGAGCCGGCCTGGCGGAGGTCGGCATGTTCGAGGTACTCGGCCTCCCGGATCGGATCATATTCCTTGGGAGCGGTCATGCTGACAGCCCAGAAATCGGTCTGGCTGTTTTTCAGGATCTCTTGGGCCGAACTGTAGGGCGGCGGTGCCTGAGGACGGGAGGGGGAGTAGGGCCAGACCTTGCCGCCGTCGACGATGGTCTTACCCAAACCGAGAGCCAGGCTCACAAATCCTTCCTCCGGGCGGGCGCCTCCAAAGGGGTAGTAGTTGTACGAGCGGGCCACACCGGAGATTGTCGGATAGAAACGTTGTCCGAATCGGTAACCTACCACTTCCTGGATGATCACCGCCATTCGTTCTTCCCCGATATCTCTTCCCACGGCCCGGAAGTAGTCCCTGGCTGCTCGGAAATACGTCGAGGCGTACACGAACTTGATAGCCTCCACCAGCTTGCGGAAGCGGGTCTCTGTCTCGGGCTGGTTGTTGGGGATCATCTTGGTTTCGTACACCCCGGCCAAGGGTTGGTGCAGAGCGTCTTCCAGAAGACTGGAAGAGCGTACGGCCAGCGGCTCGTGGGCCGAGGAGATCAGGCTGAATAGATCACCGACGACGTAGGCGGGTAACTCGGCTTTCTGAAAATGGCGGGCAATCTGCTCGTCTTCCATCGTTCCCAGGGCTTTACAATCCAGTTTGTTGTCGGCTAGGAAATCTTCGAAGATGCCCGTAAGCAGCACTGTCATCCTTGGGATCGTTACCAGGATGTCGCCGAAGCGTCCCTCGTGGAAGTGAGAAGCGATAGTGTCTTTTATAGTTGCCAGACCAGCGGCCTTGCCCCCCGGATCTCCTTTACCGATATAGGTGAGAGTCTCATCGGCGGAGACCCCTTGCCGTTGGAAGCGTACACCTCTGGCATAACCTTTGTTCATTCTGAAACTCAATCCGCCTGCGGGTCCCCCGGACGGTATTAATCCCCTATCTATAGTATATCGCAATCTTCGATCTCGAATGAAGGGAAGATTGCGATGTCTTCTTCTCAGCCCTTAATCTTGTTGAAAATACAAGATTTTGGACCGTCATCATAATAAGGAGCGTTGTCGATTCTTCAAAGGTCCTTACACCCATCC